>NZ_JBFAYA010000038.1:0-46589 GCF_040681095.1 Streptomyces sp. NPDC051909
ATCCGGCCTCGGTGTCCACCGCTGGGTCGTCGAGCGGACCATCGCCTGGCTTCACGGCTTCCGCCGTCTACGCGTCCGCTGGGAACGACGCGACGACATCCATGAAGCCTTCCTCGGCCTTGCGACCTGCCTGATCACCCACCGACATGTCCAACGCCTTTGTTAGGACCTCTTACTGATCGTTTCAGAATGAGGTTCTGAGTCGTCTCAAGCAGATGATGCTGCAGGCGAGTTGGAGCAGGCCGAGGTGGAGTTCAGCGCGTATCTCGTAGCGGATGCGCAGGCGCTTGAATTGGTGTAGCCAGGCGAAGGTCCGCTCGACCACCCAGCGGGTCTTGCCCAAGCCGGAGCCGTGGGCGACGCCGCGACGGGCGATGAGCGGCTTGATCCCACGCTTCCATAGCAGGCGGCGGTACTTGTCGTAGTCGTAACCCTGGTCGGCGAACAGTCTGCGTGGCCGTGTGCGCGGGCGTCCGCGCAGGCCCCGGATCGGTGGGATCGCGTCCAGGAGCGGCAGGAGCTGGGTGACGTCGTGGCGGTTGCCGCCGGTCAGGGTGACGGCGAGCGGGGTGCCGTGCCGGTCGACGATCAGATGGTGCTTGCTGCCCGGCCGGCCCCGGTCGACCGGCGAAGGTCCGGTGTGAGCCCCCCTTTGAGGGCCCTGACGTGCGAGCCGTCGATCGCCGAGTCGTCCATCTCCAGGAGACGCGCCGCTCGCAGCTCGGCGAGAAGGACCTCGTGCAAGCGGGGCCAGACTCCGGCCTCGGTCCAGTCCCGGAGCCGACGCCAGGCGGTCACTCCTGAACATCCAACGACCTGGATAGGCAGATCGCGCCAGGCCACTCCTTTGCGCAGCACGTAGACGATGCCGGCCAGTGCGACGCGGTCCGATACCGGCAGTCGTCCGGGGTGGCGAAGGCGTCGAGCAGGCCGGACTGGGAGAAGCGGAGCTATGCGCTCCCAGAGACCGTCGGGAACAAGGTCGGCAGACACGTCGCAGAGTCTGCCCGACGTCTTGTCAGACATTGGCAGAGAGGCCGGTGCCGATGCGACTGGCGGCAGCGGCCGCTCGGGTTCAGCGCCAACCACCGTGGCGAGGCTCCACGTGCTCGCCAAACGGTGGGTCGAACACCTGCCCGCCGTCGGTCACGACGTAGTCCGGTTCGGTCTTTGAGGCGGCTGCGTGCAACCGGATGACGAGGTCAGAGGCAGGCAAGATACGCAGCGACAGGGCTGCGGCCACCTGGGCAGCTTCGTTGTCGATGTCCGGGTTGTCCTTGTCGCGGGACCGGTTGAGGTGTTGAGCGGAGATCTGCATGACCTCCACATCGCCACCACCCGAGAATGAGAGGCAGTCCCGCCACTCCAGCCCGATCATGATCTCCAGAGCGTCCGCCAGGTCATCGGCGATCAGCCCGCCCTCCCCCTCGGAGCTCGCGAATACCACCGGTCGGCGGCCGTTCTGCTCGGCACACAGGAAGTACGCCCCACCAGCGAACTCCCCGGCGATCACCTCCAGCGGCGCACCCGAGGCAAGCCTCAAGCCATCGCCATTGCGCTTCCGGTGGATGTCGAAGCCGAACGATGACCGCAGCAGCAGATCGATCTCCGGAGTGGTCTGGATCAGGTCAAGCAGATCATCACTTGAGGTCATGGCACGGACGATAGCGAGAGCCGCTGACGTGTTAGCGCCCAGGTGAACAGCGCGCCCATGTCTGGCCGACCGTGGCGCGACCCGTGGATGGCGTACTTCAGGCGGCACCCTGCACCCAGGCCATCACAACTCATTCTGAAACCAGCAGTTAGTCCTCGTCGACGGCACCCTGATCCCTACCGATCGCATCGCCGCAGACGAGCCGTACCACTCCCACAAGCCCAAGCAGCACGGCATGAACATGCAGGGCACTGCCCGCCCGGACGGCACACCGCTATGGTTCTCCCGGGCAACGCCGGGGCGCGCCCACGGCCTGACCACCGCGCGTGCCCACGGCATGGCCCAGGCCTGCCTCACCAGGCAGGTCCTCATCCTCGCGGACCGCGCCCACCAGGGCGCCGGCGCCACCGTCCACACCCCTATTACCGCCACCGCGAACAACCCGATCGCTACCAGCAGCTCAACCGGGACCATGCCCGGCTGAGAGTCCCGGGCGAACCCGCCTTCGCCCTGCTGAAGTCATGGCGACTGCTCCGGCGAGCCAGATGCTCCACCCGCCGCATCAGCACCATCGTCCAGGCCGTCCACACACTGTTGACCTGCAGCTGCTCAGGATGAAACGGGCCAGTGTCGGCGAATCGCCAACTGGGTAGCGCTTACTCGTGTGCGGTGCTTCCGTCTGTTCTCACAATGGCCGGTATTGCGGGGGTCTGTCATCAGGCAGGCATCCGCAGTACCGATGTGCAGTACAAGCGGTGACGCGGTGCGGGCGAGGCGATGGCTGTTCCGGCTCAAATTCAGGCCGTTTGCCGAACGCACGTCGGTATGAGGAACAGAGCACGCCTTCGGAAGGACCCCCTGTGAGACGTAACCAGAGCCGCCGGTTCACCACTGTCGCACTAGCCCTGCTCGCGGCTACGGCCTCCGTCGCTGCTGCCCTTGGCACCTCTGCGGTGGCCGCGCCAGCTGCGACGGCCGAGGGACGTATTCTGGGCGAAGGCAAACCCAACGCGATCGACGGTTCCTACATCGTGGTCTTCAAGGACTCCGAAGTCCCCAAGGCCAAAGTGGATGCGAAGGCGCGTGACCTGGCCAGCAAATACAACGGCGTACTCAAACGCCAGTACCAGCACGCGCTACGGGGCATGGCAGTCCAGATGACCAAGACACAGGCCAAGAAGCTGGCCGCTGACCCGTCGGTCAAGTACGTTGAGCAGAACGCGAAGGTTTCCGCCGCGGGTACACAGAACCCCGTTTATACATGGGGCCTGGACCGCATCGACCAGCGCAACATGTCGCTGGACGGCTCCTACACCTACCCCAACACGGCCAGCAACGTGCGGATCTATGTCATCGACTCAGGAATCCGAACCACGCACACGGTATTCGGCGGCAGGGCCACCTGGGGCACCAACACCACGGGCGACGGCATCAACACCGACTGCCACGGGCACGGCACCCACGTGGCTGGCACCGCGGCCGGCAACTATCACGGGGTGGCCAAGGGCGCGCAGCTGACTGCGGTGAAGGTGCTCGGCTGCGGCAACTCGGGCGACTGGGCAGGGGCTATCGCGGGTATCGACTGGGTGACCGGTGACCATGACCCCGGCGAGCTGGCCGTGGCCAACATGAGCATCCAGAGCGAGTTCTACCAGGCCGGAAACGACGCGATCACCGCTTCGATCGCCGACGGGGTAACCTACGCGGTCGCGGCGGGCAACGCCACCCGGGACGCGTGCACCATCTCGCCGGCGAGTACTCCAAACGCCATCACGGTCGGTGCGTCGACTGAATCTGACGGCCGCGTTGGCTGGACAAACTGGGGATCCTGTCTGGACCTGTTTGCACCGGGTATTGGGATTCTCTCGGCGACCGCGGAAGACGACTACGCCACCGCCTGGTGGAGCGGTACCTCCATGGCATCCCCTCACGTCGCCGGTGTCGCAGCAATGGTTCTGTCTGCGAACCCCTCCTTCACCCCCCAGCAGGTACGCGACACAATCGTCAATGGAGCCACCAACGGAGTGATAACCGACGCCGGAACCGGATCGCCCAACAAGCTGCTCTTCGCCGGCGTACACAGCGTCGTGGTGCCGAACGTCCTCACCTCCGACCGTGACGCCGCGATCAGCGCAGTCACCAGCGCCAGCCTGACGGTCACCGAAAGGACGCAAATCGACAACACGTGCACTTACTACAACCAGGTGATGGCCCAGTCGCCGGCCGCCGGAACGGTGGTACCCGAGGGATCTGCTGTCACCCTCACGATCGGCAAGCCGGGCAAATTCTGCTGAACCCGGACCAACCACCCCGTAGTCAGACATCCCGCGACCTGTCGGCCGCACCCCCGGGCCGGGAAAATGGGGCGGGGTGTCCGTCCGGAGGACGTCGTCGGGTGCTGTCACGTTGTTGGCAACGGCGTGGGATGATCTTCGGGTTGTCCGTGCCTGGGGAGGGGGTCGCTGGTGTCGGATGTGCCGCCGTCGTACAAGAACCACCGCTATCCGGTGGAGGTCATCTCGCACCGCGTGGGGTTGTACTTCCGCTTCCCGCTCAGCTTCCGCGAGGTCGAGGAGCTCATGCTCGAGCGCGGCGTGATCGTCTCCTGCGAGACCATCCGGCGCTGGTGTCTGAAGTTCGGGCAGAGCTACGCCAACGGGTTGCGCCGCAGGCGTCCGAGGCCCGGTGACAAGTGGCATCTGGACGAGGTGCTCATCAAGATCAACGGGGAGTGGAAGTACCTGTGGCGGGCCGTCGACGCCGATGGCAACGTGCTCGACATCCTCGTCCAGAACCGCCGGGACAAGGCCGCGGCCAGGCGTTTCTTCCGGAAGCTGATGAAGACGTCCCGCTCGGTGCCCAGGGTGATCGTGACGGACAAGCTCCGCTCCTACGGCGCCGCGCACCGTGAGGTGATGCCGTCGGTGGAGCACCGCTCGCACAAGGGAGGGCCTGAACAACCGGGCGGAGAACTCCCATCAGCCGACAAGGCAGGGCGAACGCGCGATGGTTGCGTCCAGGGAAGTGGTGTAACGGGGTGACGCGTCCCTGCGGGGGTGTGTTGCTCTGAAAAGCGAGACGGCCACCGGCTGATCCTTCGAGAACGCATCACTGATCTTGAAGGGAAACCGATGACGGCATCTGAGAGGTCGTTTTCGTCCAGTAAGACGCTTGCTTGGGGCGGTTCTTGGGTGGCCTTGTCGGCCTGTCTGCGGTGAGTTCTGAGGCTGTGGTGGCAGGTGTGCCGGCTGTGAAGAAAAGCCGCCGGAACCGCGCAGTTCCTCTGTCTCATTCCAGTAAGCCGGACTGGAATGCTTCTGCCCGCTCGATGTCACTGGCTCTGGGCAGAAGGTGATTCCGGGCGGTATGCCGTCATCATGACGGCTCGCCGACCGTATCCGAGTGACCTGTCCGATGCCCGCTGGGCTCTGGTGGAGCCCACGTTGATCGCCTGGCGAAGCGATCGCGCCGCCCGTGCACTCGCCTCCGGCCGGCCACTTAGCACGATCTGCGCGACCTGCTGGACGCGATCCTCTATGTCGACCGCACCGGCATCCCATGGCGGTACCTCCCGCACGACTATCCGCCTCACCAGACCGTCTACGCCTACTTCGCCCGATGGCAGAACGACGGGTCTTCGCCCAGCTCAACGGGCTCCTTCGCCGTCTCGTGCGGACCGCCGAAGGGCGAGGGGCCGAGCCCACGGCCTGCATCGTCGACTCGCAGAGCGTCAAGACATCCACCAACGTCCCCAATGACCAGCCAGGGCATCGACCCCGCCAAGAAGATCATCGGGCGCAAGCGGAGCATCGTCACCGACACCATCGGCCTGCTGCTGGCCGTGCTGGTCACAGCCGCGAGCGTCCAGGACGGACCGCCGACCGTCACCTGCTGACCCAGATCGCTAGCGATCACCCCACCGTCACCAAGGCATGGGCCGACATGGGCTCACAAGAACGCCGTCGTGGAACACTGCGCCGCCCTGGGCATCGACGTCGACATCGTCCGCCGCAATCCCGCGACCAAGGGATTCGTCGTCCAGCCTCGCCGCTGGGTCGTCGAGCGCACCCTGGGCTGGCTGATGAACCACTGCCGCCTGGCCCGCGACTACGAAGCCCTCCCGACCAGATCCGAAGCCATGATCCACATCGCGATGATCAGCCTCATGACCCGCCGCCTCACCGGGGAAAACACACCCACCTGGCGAGGCGCATGAAGACCAAATCCAGGGATGAACCACCCAGTTAGGCAAAGCCGCCGAGAAGTGCGTCCAGAGCAGGTGTCAAAGTCGCCCGCGTCCTCGCCGTGGCCAGCGGTTCGCCGAATGCACCCGGCCAGCGTGGATTCCGGAACCTCCGCACGAAGGCCGGCTTGCCCGCTGGTGCACCGAAACCACCGCACCCGGGCCCTGGACGCCCGCCGGGCTCGAAGAACCGGCAACCCGCACCCCGCCACGACGCAGGACGAGTCCTCACCGGCGGCGAGGCATACCGGCGACCCGCCCACCACAAGGTCGGCACCAAACCCCCCGACGAACTGGTTGTGCGATCGGTGCGGGGCTGCTTTCTCCGGCGGGACTGAGTTGTATGCGCCGGTGCCGGACCCGTGCAGGACGCCTACGGCGTGCGTTCGCCCGGTATGAAGCGGTCGGCGTGCCCAGTCACGGCAGCGCAGGCACCGGCCCACATGATCAGTGCCCAGCGGGTCAAGGCGCCATTGGCCCCGAGGCGGACAGCCCCGGGGCGCACGTGGCCCTGGGAGGAGGCAGGCGACGATGTTCTTGTGGCGGGAGACCGCGCTGCCGGCGGAGAGCCGTGCCGCAATGGGAAGGAGAATGAGTTTTCGTGTTAATTGGCAACGCAGAGGACGACCGCGGCGACGGAGAAGTAGGGTGTAGTCGTCCGGTTTGCTATGTCGAAGGTGGCGCTGCTGCCTGAGTAGCGGGCATCCCAATCCAGATCGGGCCAAGGTCGCCCGGATGCCCCATAGACTCCACTGGGAACCAGTCCTTCCTCGGTAGCCCCAATTCGCGGGAACTCCTCCGGGCAGCTAACTTCCGCTTGCGAGATTTTGCCTCCTAGCTTTGCTTCGAGTTTGGTGGCAGCGGCAAGGTCTACCAATCCGGTTGCGGCAGCACCTGGGCCGCACGTATATGTCGCAATGAATGACCCGCATTGGTTACTGCTATTATAGGCGGCGACAATGAAGGCATTTAGGTCCCTGATGCACTGGCGAAATTCTGTGCGAATTGCCGAATATACGCTTCCGCGGGTGACCTTTTTACTACATGCTGACTGTTATTGTGAAAATGCTGCACCATATCCGTTCTGGTTCGGACTGACCCTCGTTTAGACAGTCCTGGTGACACCGCCCGATGGGGCAGTTTCGGAGGCGCTGGCAGGGGTTGTGGGTGCTATTGCGAGCGATGCACCCAGGGCACCCAGGGCACACAGTGCGCGAGCCCTCGTAAACCTGAATGTCTTTATTGAGAATCCCATGGTGGCACTTCATCATATTTCTCGCGGCTGTCGAAAGTGGCCTGTTTTATTGAGTCCGGCGATAGCGGAAGCTCGTGTCAACTTTTCAACTTCCTGCTGGGGCTCATAGGTTAGAGTCGCCCACTTTCGAAACTGTGAAAAGCGGCGAACGGGTCGCCGATTCACTCATTACGCACTGATCGGGAGTCGGTTCGTGAGTAACTGATGCTGTTACTGATCTTTGACTACGGGCTTGATGCGGGTGGGGGGAGTTCGAGGCCGGTTCCGGCCAGGAATGCCAGGAGGAGTTCGAGGTGGCGCTGGATGTTGCGCAGGGCGCTCTTCGCGGCCCGGTGGAGCTCGTCAATCGAACGGAATGCCCGGTTGGCGATCTTCTCCTTGGCGTGCGCCCAGAGCAGTTCGACGGGGTTCAACTCTGGTGCGCAGGAGGGCAGCTGGATGATCGTGAGCCAGTCCCTGCCGCTGTGCGTACTGTTTCACGTGCTTGCTGATGTGGCTGGAGTAGTTGTCCCAGACGATGGTGACCGGGCCGTCCAGGCGGCGGTGCAGCAGGGCCAGGAAGCGGGGGAAGTCCTTCTTCGTGTAGCCACCCGAGGGCTTGATCGCATAGATCAGCCTCGGCTCCTCGCCTTCCTTGAAGCAGACCCATGCCACCATGCTGATCTTGTCGTTGCGTTTCCCGGACAGCCGCAGTACCGGGGTCTGCCCGGCCTTGCCCCAGGTGCGGCGGACGGGCCCGTTCAGCCAGGCTCCGGCCTCGCCCTCGAAGCAGACCCACCCGCCGAGGGCTGTGACCTGCACGGATGGAAGGCCGCCGGCCACGTTTCCGTGCGCCATGCGGCAATCGCCTCCTCGTTGCGCTCGACGGCCCGCACCTTGGGCACCTGCCACGACCAGCCGAGGCGGTCCAGCAGCCGCCACACCCCGGAGATCTCGTACCGGACCTTGAACCGCTCCTCGATCAGCACCCCGACCCGGGCCAGCGTCCATCTCTGGTCCTGCCACCCGTACGCCGTCGGCCCCGCACGCAGAAGATCGTCCAGCTCCCGTTCCTGCTCCGAACTCAGGTAGGAGTTGCCGCCCGGCCCCTTGGACAGCAGAGCCTCCCGGCCGCCCTCGACCCAGGCCCGACGCCACAGACTGACTGCCTGCGGCGTCACCCCGAGCACCTCCGCGACCTTGCTCTGCCGCATCCCTTGCTCGAGCAAGTCCGCCGCCTGCATGCGCCGCCGCTCCAGCTCAACTGGACGCAGCAGCCTGCGAGTTCGAGTCCCCATACAACCGGTATGCCGAACATGACCAGATCATCAAACGCAGCGTCAAAGATCAGTACACATCAGCCGAATTCCGCGACAAAATAAGCGAGTTGGGCCTGCGGCAAAGCTGCGGACGCACCAGCTCCTACTTCGACAACGCCGCCGCGGAAAGCTTCTGGGCCCTGCTCAAAGAAGAAATCGGCACCCGCGTCTGGCCCGACCGGGCCACCGCCCGCGCAGAGGTCTTCAACTTCATCGAGACCTTCTACAACCGCCGCCGCCTGCGCAAGCACAAGATCTTCGGCTACCTCACCCCAGCCGAGACCAGGCAGCGGCATCAGCACGCCCTCGCGGCGTAGATATCGAGTGTCTAAGATCACGGGGTAACTTCAACTCGAGGCGGATATGAGCAGCAACCCCCTACGTCTGAACATGGCCCCGGTGAGAGACTGCTCTGCATGCAAAGTTTGAGTACATGGATCGGCCGCACTTTGGTGGCCTACCACTTACATGCGCTTGCTACTGTGACTGTGGCTGCCACTGCGCTACTCATGCCAGTTGCAGCAAGCGGTCATATTCATCTCGAATCTGTTGCCCTCGAAATAGAGGGGCCGATACCCCCACCTCCGCCGCCGAATATTTAGCCAAAGGCCTCGGAGGCACCGCACGCCGCCGCCCTGCCCGTGAGCTTCCCTGCGACCCCACGTCGCTGACCTTGAGATACGAGCACTCCCACCTTCCCGGCCCCGGCGACTACGACGACACGCTGGAGGAATGGATGGTGTCCGTCGTACAGCGGGGTGACGGCGACGAGGACGGCCCCACGGTCGGTGAGCTGACCCTGTTCCGGCTGCGCGACTACACCGGCTTCAGCCGGATCGAGGCCGCGGACGGCTACTCCGCCGAGCTGTTGAGCATCGCTGAGACCGTCCTGGACGGGAGCGACTACAGCGACGCCTTCATGGAGGCGATCGAGTCACCGGTCGGTGACCTGCTGATCCTGGACCGGGTGTACTCACCAAGCCGCTGCGCGGCTTCGGGCTTGGGCCGCTCTTCGAGGCCGAGGCGATCCGCCGCCTGGAGGGCGGGTGCTGCGCGGTGGCCTGCGAACCGGGGATGAGCGAGCGGCCCGAGGACGAGAGCCTGGTCACCGACGCGTACGCGGACGCGGCTACGAAGAAGATCGCGGCCTTGTGGGAGTCCATCGGCTTCGAGCACTTCTCCGAGGGCGTCTACCTGCGCGACACCGCCCTGGAGCACGGCGGTGAGCTCCGCCGGTGCCGCAAGGAGCTGGCCGCGCTCGGCGAGGAGTACCGCAGCGCACGCCGGTGACAGCCGCCCCCGGCTGGGGATCAGCGGTACAGCCGTTGGCGCTGAGATTGATCAAGGACCGGCGGGGTGGCTACGCCAGTCCGCGCTCGCGGGCGATCCAACAGGCCGCGGTGATGCGCCAGTGCAGCTCGGCGCCGGTCCGGGCCTGGAGCCCTTCGGGCAGGTCGTCCATGCCCTGCTGGAGGATCTGGTCGGCGCGGGCCATGGTGTGGACGTACAGCGTCAGCGCGGGCAGCGTCACCTCGCCGAACGCGGCGGTGACCGTGTCGTCGACGTCGCGCGCGTAGGACTCCAGCAGCTGCCGCCCCTCGGGCCCCTGCGCCAGGACGTCGGCGATGCCGGCTCCGGTAGGGCCGTCGAGCCAGTCCTGGATGGTCGGCCACGATCCGTCGCTCATGCCCCGAGTCTCGCCTCCTCATCAGGAGATCCGTGCTCGCGCCGTACCTGGCCGACTACATCAAGACCGGGCAGTACGACCGCCACTCCCTCCTCCGGCGCTGTCCCGGAGGGGACCTGCACCGTACCCCGGTCTGACGGCCGCTTGTGGGCGCCGAGGTGAGCCCAAAAGGGGCAATGGGATGATCTTGGCTGAGCGAACTGGGCAGGTTGGCGTATGGAAGTAGTCCCGAGTGCCAGGAGCGCCACCGTGACCGAGTCGTACACCAGCAGCCCGATCGATGACCTGTGGCAGGCAAGGGCCGTGAAGGCTCTGGAACGGGCGGTGATCAGCAACTCCGTGCCGGACGGCCGCCGCAGTTTGGCGGTGGAGGTGGTGACCGTCTTGATGAAGGCGGGGCTGCCGGTCTCGGATCTCCACGCTGACGCCTTCGAGGACCGGTGTGGGGCGGCCCTGTCGGTCGTTCCCGGGCCCGCCGGCTTTCAGGTGCTGTGGCGGCAGCACCCGCACATGGAGAACCGGGCCGACGACGTGTGGCGCGCCCAGCAGACCGCCATGCACCAGGCGATGCGTTCGATCTTTCAGGCTCAGGGCTTCTGGCTGAAGGACGATCAGCCCACGGGGGAAGCGCCGGTCGTCATCGCGCGGACCCGGCCCTGACGGACGCGGTGCCCGCGCCGACAGGCCGCCGCTGGTCAGGCCGCTGGCGTGAACAGTTCGAGCAGGCGTTCCCTCTGCCGGGGGCCGAGGCCCTGGACGCGGCGGTTGGCGGAGATTTCGAGCTCGTCCAGGAGCTGGGCGGCGCGGACCTTGCCGATGCCGGGCAGCGACTCCAGCAGGCGGCGGACGAACACCTTGCCGACCACGGCGTCCTCGCGGGCGAGGACGTCCTTCAAGGCGACCTTGCCGTCCTTGAGCTGGGCGAGGATCTCGCCGCGCTCCTTGCGGACGGCGGCGGCCTTCTTCAGCGCCTCGGCGCGCGCCTCGGCGGTCAGTGCTGGCAGAGCCATCGGTGGACCTCTTCTCGTACGGCGTTGCGGCGGCCATCATCACCCCGCCATCGGGCCCGTGACCAGCAGGTTTACGGATTCACCCCTGGTGGGGTGTCGACTTCGCCCCGTGCGGTCCAGGTCTTGAGTACGTGTTCGCGGCCGTCGCTGACCTCGATGAGGCGGATGACCACGCTGTCCTGGCTGCCGTACAGCCCGACCCAGCCGCGGTACGTGCGCAGGGCGGGAGCGTCGTCGGCCCACTCCCCGGTGACGGCCGGACCGCCCTCCTCGAACTGGAGCACCACGAGGTACCGGGTCGTCACCGGGTCGTCACCGGGCGGGCTCCGGCTGGTCCGCCGTACGCGGGCCGGGGAGTTCGCCGGCCTGGAGCGCGGCGAAGTCTGCGTGCGCGGCCTCGACGGCTTCGGGGTATGCCTCGCGCTTGGCGTGCTCGGCCAGCGCCCGGCAGATGCTCGCCACCGAGGGGCTCTGCCCCTTGCGCTTGCCGGTGGGGATGATCAGGTCGGGCTGGATCTGCTCGACCGACTCCCCGTTCGCCCGGCGCCGCAGCACGGTGTGGAGCATGTCGTCGGTGATGACCGCGGGCCGGCCGCCGTGCTTGCCCCTGCGGGCCGCGGTGTCGAGCCCTTCCAGGGTGGACTCGCGGATGTTCTCCCGCTCGGTCTCCGCCATCGCCGCGAAGAACGCGAACAACAGCTTCCCCGGCCCGGTCGGGTCGTTAGATTCCGGGCAGGGGCCCGGCGAGCATCTCCAGCACCAGGCCGTGGGCGGTGAGATGGTCGGCGAGCGCGGTGAGCTCGGCGGCGTCGCGGCCGACCCGCTTCATCTCGTACACGGTGAAGATGACCCGGCAGTGCGGGGCGTGCGCCTTGACCTCCCGCGCCGTACGGAGGGCCTCCTCGAACTTCGGGCGGACCCGGACGCGGGTGCTGATCTTCTCGCTGAAGATCTTGTCCCTGGGGACACCGTGCCCCGCGAGCGCGTCGAGCTGGGAGTCGAGTTCCTGCCCGAGCGTCGAGCAACGGGCGTACCCGATGCGGATGTCCGCGCTCGGCAGGTCCGGGTCGATCGGCGCCGGCGGCGGGGTGCCCGGCCGCCACGGCCGGCCCGGCCCGCGGTCGGCCGGGGTCGGCACCCGCAGGGCCTTCTTCAGCCGGGGCACCATCGTGAAGCTGCGGGTGTGGTAGCCGGAGGCGACCGCGCCGCCGCGCGAGCGGCAGGGGCGAGCCGGGCTGGGCGTCACACTTCGGACAGGCGTGCTGTTCGACGTCGTCGGCGTCCGACCGGTCGTTCGGGGAAGGGGGTTGAGGGTCCGTCATGGGCCCGGATTTTCTCACAATGCAAGTCTCAGAAGGAGGTCCGTCCCGCTCTTGAGTGAGAACGGGTTCTGCGAACGATTCCGGGTCCGGCGGGGGTCCGGCGGTCTATGATTGATCTTGCTCGCGCAAAGGACCGTTTGTGAGAGTAACCGCGCGTGCGGCTCTGGCCCTTGCTCGCGGGCGGGGAAGATCACCAAGGTGAAGTGGACGGTGTCGCGGCCATCTGTTCGAACTTCGCAATCAGGAGCCGCGCGTCGGCGACCGCGTCGTGCGGGCCGCCGAGCGGCTGGTTGCGGTAGGCGCCGCGTTTGACCGACCACAGCCCGCGCCACACCGCGTACGGCACCATCGCGTCCTCCCACCGGACCCGGCCCAGCCACTCGTCCGCCGCCGCAGCATCGCCGTGGTGGCGGTGGAGCTCGCGCTCGATGACGCCGCGGTCGAAGTCCATCTTGTACGCGACCGCGACCCTGCCGTGGAAGACGTCGGTGAGGCAAGGCAGCAGCTCGGCGAAGGCCGGGGCCTGGGCGAGGCGGTCGAGGGTGATGCCGTGCACGGCGACGGCGGCCGGCTCCACAGGGGCGTTCGGCTGGACGTACTCGTTGAAGACCACGGTGCCCGCGCGGTCGACGGCGGCGATCTGCACCGCGTACGCGTTCTCCAGCCCGGTCGTCTCCACGTCGATGGCCAGCAGCGTCTCGTCGGCGAGGAGGCGGCGGGCCCAGGCGGCGACCTGCTCGCGCTCGCGGGTCCACGACGACGGGCGCCGCAGGGAGCGGATCGCGTCGTCCAGGTCGCGGTGGGCCTCGCGGCTGTCCTGGACCCGCCACAGCGGTCGGCCGCCGTCCGTCTCCGCCGCCACGCTCCCGACGTACACGGCCGCCTCGTACACCGCCCAGACAGGGCGGTCGGTGTCGGCGGGCCGTACGAACTGCACCGGCTGTTCGTCGACGGTGCGGGTGAACAGGTCCTCCCACTGAGCCGGGTCCGTGATCGTCACCAGCCGCCCCCTTCTCCTCCGAGCACCTGCGCCGAACCGGTGGCCGCGGCCACCGCCTCACGCGATCATGGCAGCGTCCGCCGCCTTCAGGGAGGAATCAGCCCATGTCGAACAAGACGAAGGTCCGCAGGCTCGCGCCCGGCCCGGACCGCGACAAGGTCGCGGCGGAGCTGAAGAAGAAGTACGACTCCGGGACGAGCATCCGGGCCCTGGCCGAGGAGACGGGCCGCTCGTACGGCGGCGTGCACCGCCTGCTCGCAGACGCCGGGGTCACCTTCCGTTCCCGGGGCGGAGACCGGCGCAGCGCCGAGTCCTGACCGCACGGCGGGACTGCACGGCGGGCGTACGGTGGGTGTATGGCGAGGTGGGAGCCCGAGCTACTTCCAGGCGCACGACATCGCGGTCCGGCGCCTGGTCTCCGCGCACCCCGACGAGTACGAGCACCTCCTCGACGAGGCGAGGGCCGACCTGCCAGCCGAGCCCTGCGCGGAGTGCGCGTACCTCGGCGCCGCGGCCCTGGAGCTGGCCGATCTCCTCGGCCACTACGTGCAGGGCCACTGGGTGCAGAGCGCCTTGTGGTCGCACGAGATCCGCAGCGTGGCGGCCCTGCACGCCGCCCTCGACGGCGACCTCGGCCTGTACTACTTGCACGGCGACGGGCTGGGGGCCGGCGGCCTGGAGCGCGTCCACGACCGGGTCCGCCGCCTGGAACGAGACCGGCCCGCGCCCGGGCCACGGCGCCCCTCGAAGGTCCCCCTCGACGCCGGGCCGCCCCCTGCTGCCGGTGTGCAAACGTCCAGGTCACGGGCTTGACGGTTCCGGCGGATCGGCCGGAAGTAGACCTCGACGTCCTCACGGCCTCCGTCATGAGGCAAGCGCGTTCGTACTGGTCAGCGGCCTGCGGCGGGGTTCTGGAGCCCTGCCCGGCGTAACGGCTTCGCGTACCCCATCGGCCCGGTGGCGGGGCCCGGAACGCCTTCTGCCGACAAGAGTCCCGGTCGTAGACCTTGTCCTTGCGGTGCAGGTGGCCCCGCGCGAAGCGCCGACCGCAAACCGGACAGCGCACGACCTGCTCGGGCGCCTCGCCCCACAGGAACGCCAGCCCGATGGCGAAGGCTTCCCGCTGGCGGCGCAGCCACCGGCGATGCGCCGCCCGGGATGCCCGATCGCAGAACCGCTTGTCGCTGCGGGAGCCCTCCGGTAGCGGCTTCGAGCACAGGACGTACGCGCACCGGCGTACCCACTCGGCGGCCATGCTTTCACCGTACGCCCGGCGGCGATGCCTCACCCCGGGGCCGCCGGGCCGGCCCCGGGCCGGCCTGCGTGTCGGCGACAGGGCGAGAATCACTCGGTGTCCGGGTCGGTGTCGCTCGGGTGGGTTCCGGTGAGCTCCCACTCCAGCATCCGCATCCGCTCGACGCCGCGGCGGGCGTCGGCGACCATCGCCGCGTCGAACTCGTAGTCGGGGCCGATGTCCGCGGCGTCGAAGTAGGCGTCGATCCGGCTGGCGTCGCCCGTCGTAACGAAGTGGCGGCACGCGAGGCCGTGCTTGATCCGGGCACCGCTGATGTCGGGGAAGTTCGCGATCAGCGCGAGCGCCGCCTCGTCGTCGTTCAGATCCGTCGGGGCGTAGGCGAGGTAGAGGGCGCCGAGGTCGCGCTCGTAGGGGCGGTGGGTCATGCCCTGACCATCGGCTGCCCGGCGCCGGAACGGGCCCCGCCGTACGGGTGACGTGTGTACGCCGGGGCCGGGCGAAGCTGGGACGATCCCCTTCATGTCCTGTGACTGCAAGGCCGGCCTGACTGTCCAGCTGCACGACGGCGGTACGCGCTACCCCGTGGCCCCGGTGGACCAGCACACCGAGCTCTCCTACTGGTTCGACGCCCGCTGCACCGCGTGTGGCACCCGGTACGAGGAACCCTTCGCGCGCGTCGACGAAGCGGGCCAGGAGCTGGCCGACCAGACGGAGGATCTGCCGGTGGTTGACACGGTCTGGCTCGCCAAGCAGTGCTGCCCGTTCACCTGCGGCTGCGACCAGGAGTCGCTGCATGCGCGGTCGCGGCCGGACACGGCCCGCCAGGCACTGCCGTAGGGGTCTTCATCGGCTGGGCTCAGCGGTGGTGGTCGAGGAAGACGCGGGCGCGTTCGTCGAGCTCGGCCGCGACCCGTACGCCGCGGGCCCGGTACGGGCGCAGGTCGGAGCGCAGGGAGCGGACGGCCCTGAGGGTGCGGGTGGATTTCACCCCGGTCATGGTGTCGATCGCGCGGCCCCACGTGGTGTACGCCTGCTCGATGCTGCCCTGCTCGGCCTGGGCGACCAGGTCGAAGGCGATGATCCGCGCGTACGTCGCTCCGGGCCGACTCGCCGCCGCGGTCGCGTACTGGTGGGCGGCGTTCGGGCGGTCGCCGAGGGTCTCGAAGACCTTCGCCGTACGGGAGTGGACGGTCGCCGCGGGTGGGCCCCACACCAGCGCCCAGAAAGGCACCTCGTCCCCGGCCCCGGCCGCCAGCGCGGTCTCGGCGAACTGAACGTCGGAGAGGGAGCGGCGGTTCTGGCCGGTCTTGGCTAGCGCGTGCGCGTGGATGACGGCGAACAGGGCCTCGACCTGCTGGCCGACGCGGCCCTTGGCGCGGTCGCAGCCGGTCTCGGCGAGGGCCAGGCAGTGCTCGGGCCGGTGCAGCTTCATGCCCTGCTGGGACATCGTGCGCATCACGAACCCGTCCTGCCCGGGGACGCCGGAGGCCCGCGCGAGGGCGAGGGACTGGAGGTAGTAGCGCTGGGCGAGGCCCTGTTCACCGCTGTCGTACGCCTTCCAGCCGCACAGGTGGGCCGCCGCCGAGGCGACCGAGAGCGCCTCGGCGCGGACGTCGTCGCTGGCGAAGCGGCCCCGGCACAGCTGGGCGACGTCGGTGACGAGGTACTGCACGAAGGCAGAGCGTCCGTGCTGCCCGCCGTGGCGCTCGTCCATGTCCATGAAGAGCTTCACCATGTCGCGGACCGCGGCGACGTCGGCGTGGCCGGCGATGCCGCCGCCGCTGACCGTGCGGGTGCGGGCGGCGGCTTCCTGGACGGTCTGGAGCGGGAGGGTCGCCGCGGCCATGGAGTAGGCGGAGGCGGCCAGGAATCGGCGGCGGTTCACGTCGGCCTCCCCGATGGCGGTGAGCGTTTCGATGGGATCGAAGTCCAGCGTCAGCCCGATGCTGTCATCTTCGCCCCCGGCCGGGGAACCGAGTCCGAGGTCTTCGCGGGTGATCCGGCGCCCCAGGCGGCGGGACAGCGCCTCCGCCAGGTAGCCGGGCGTCGCCCCGGACGGTTCGGCGCCCTGCACCCGGTGGTGGACGGCCGACTTGTTGGTGCCCAGGCGCTGGCCGCTCTCTAACGCCACGGTCTTCACGGCACGGGCCACCCCGTGGTACGGCAGCCCGGACTCGTCAATCAGCGCCTTGAGCTGGTGGTTCGCAGTGCGCTGGGTCATGGCGTCCTGCCCTCGTATACCCGATATACGGCTCCGCGCGCTCGACACGGTACCCGCCAACCCCCTTGCCCGGTTCACTGATTGAGCAAGCCCGATGACATTCCGTCAACGGGCTCGGTCGAGAAGAAGGGGTTCGCCATGAAAGACACGACGCGTCCGTGGGAGTCCGTGTTCGCCGGCCCGGAGATCACCGCCCCGCCGAGTGACACCGCCCGCTACGACGACAAGGCCGCCGAGACCTCGGACCAGGGCCGCTTCGAGGACTGATCCACCGGCACCGCCCGTCCAGCACCACCAGCGTCACCGGGGCCCGCGCCAGGCCGAGAGCCGCGCGGGCCCCGTCGCATGTCCGGCGAGAAGGGAGAACAGGCAGATGTTGACGTTATCGGTTGACCTGCGGACCGACTTGGGGCCGTGGGAGTGGCGGGGCGAGGAAGAGGGCTGGGGCCGCGGTGCGGACCGCATCCGGCCGCTGGACCACCCGGCCTTGGAGACGCGTGTGGTAACCGACGGCACCCGCACGCTGCTCGTCGTACGGGAGAAGGCCGCCGGCCGCCCCTCGCTGCTGCGCTCGATCTCCCCGGTCCGGGTCGATACCGCGGTGTACGAGCACGCGGTGAAGGAGTGCCAGGACTTCCCGCTCCAGAGCATCTGGATCGAGGCCGGCCCGGACGGGCTCCGGCTGACGACCGGGCTCGGCGGGGTGTGCCCGCTGTACCTCGCCCACGACGGCGGGCGGCTGACGGGCTCGTGGCAGCTGATGGACCTGCGCGCCCGCCTCGGTGCGGACCGGCTTCAGGAGCGGGAGGTGATGCGGCTGCTGACCGGCTTCCCCCGCTACGGCCACGACACCCTGTTCACCACGGTCAAGCGGCTCTCCGAGCGCTCCACCGCGTACGCGGACGCCGAGGTCCTTCGCCTGGTGTACCCGGCCGCGGCCGAGCACGCCCGGCCTGGCGAGCTCGCCGACCACGTCGGTGAGGCCGAACTCGTCGGCGCCTTCGAAGCCCTGACCGACCACGTGTTCGCCAAGCGGCCCGTCGCGCGGGAGCAGACGGCGGCCCAGCTGTCCGGGGGCATGGACTCCACCAACCTCGCCATCTCCCTCGCCCTCGCGCACCCGGGGGCGATCACGCCGTGCGCGATGCTCATCGGCGGCGAGGCCGGCCCGCAGCAGGAGGCGCGGCGCCGGGCGGTCATCGAGCAGACCGGCTTCGCCGCCGACGTGACCGTGCGGGCCGCCGACCACCCCGTGCTGTCCCCGGGCGGACTGCGCCGTTCCCGGGCGGAGGCGGTCAGCCCGCTGGACGAGCCGCACCTGGAGGCCGCCGACGCGCTCGCCCAGGCCCTGCGGGCCCGGGGCATCCACACGGTGGCGGCCGGGTTCGGCGGCGACGAGGTCGCCCGCGCCCGCCGCACCGCCGGCACGCCCGCACGCACGCCGGTCGCGCCGTCCTGGTGCGGCGAGCGGGTGCGCGACCTGCTGGGCGAGGTGGACACG
Source organism: Streptomyces sp. NPDC051909 (assembly GCF_040681095.1). Lineage (NCBI taxonomy): Bacteria > Bacillati > Actinomycetota > Actinomycetes > Kitasatosporales > Streptomycetaceae > Streptomyces > Streptomyces sp. NPDC051909. The sequence goes on from NZ_JBFAYA010000038.1 coordinate 18,447, forward strand.
GGGATCTCCCCGGCCACTGTGGCGCCGGAGACCGCGCTGATCGCCCTGGAGGTCGCCACCCCGCTCATGGCCCGGCGCGGACTGTGGACGGTCGCCCCGTTCACCGACACGGACATGGTCCGCTTCGGACACCGCCTGCCGGTGGAGTGGAAGGCGGACAAGTACTTGCTGCACCAGCGGCTCGCCTCGCGCGGCCTGCCCGAGGAGGTGGTGAACCCGCCGCTGCGGGAGAACTTCGGCCATCTGATGAACACGGCCGTGCACCGTCACGCCACCGGGCTGCTGCGCGGCTGGGGCGAGGAGCTCCACCTCATCGAGCAGGGCTTCGTGGACGCCTCGGTCCTCACCGAGGCCGTCGAGCGGGCCGCCCTGTCGCCCGAGGACGCGGCGCCGTACCGTACGGGCCTGTACCTGATCACCACCGTCGAGCTGGGCCTGCGGGCGCTGTAGACGGCTTCTCCACCGGCTGGGTGACTTCGGCGCAATCGGCCCCGTACGCCCCGCCGGTCCCGCAAGGATGGGGCGGGTGACCGACTCCTCACCCGCCCCGAAACCCCCCACCGCCCCGCCGCAGCAGGTCGGCTACCGCGCCGACCCGCACGCCGAGGACATCGCGAGCGCCACCTGGTGGCGGATGGCCTCCCGCCTCCCGCGCACCCTCGCCGCTGCCGTCCGCCTCGGCTGGGCCGCCGACCGGCCCGCGATGCTCTGGCTCGGGCTGTGTCAGCTCGTCGTCGCCGCCGCCTCCGCCGTCGCCCTGGCGGCGCTGCCCGGCGCGATGAACCACCTCTTCAGCGGCGGGGACGTCGCCGCCCGCGTGAGCGCCGCGACCCCGGCGCTCGTCGTCGCCGCCGTGGCCACCGCGGTGCGGGCAGGGGCGGACGCGCTCGCCGTCTACGCCGCAGCCCGCCTGGCCCCCGAGGTCGCCACCGAGGCCGACCTCCAGATCCTCGACGCCGCCCCGCAGGTCGAGCTGGAGGCGTACGACCGGCCCGGGTTCACCGACCGTCTCCAGGCCGCCGGCAAGGGCGCGGAGGCGACCGAGGACCTGATCCGCGACGCGCAGGCCATGGTCTCCGCGCTCGCCCAGCTCGTCGCCGCGGCCTCGGTCCTGACGGTGCTGCACCCGATTCTTCTGCCTCTGCTTCTGCTCGCCGTGGTGCCCAAGGGCGCCGCCGCGGTGACCACCGCCCGCATCCAGCACCGCGCGGACTTCCAGAACATCTCCGACAACCACCTGCGCTACCTGCTGCGGTACTACTCCACCGACCGCCGCACGGCCGCCGAGGTCCGCGCCGCCACCATGTCCGGCTTCCTGATGACCTGGTACCGGGAGATCATCGACCGGATCAAGGCCACCCACCGCGCGGCGGCCCCGCGCGTGCTGCGGGTGACCCTGGCCGGCTCCGCAGCCGGCGGGCTCATGCTCGCCTCGACCTGGGCGGCGCTCGGGTGGCTGGCTGCGACCGGGCGGATGGACCTCGCCGTCGCCGCGACCGCCGTCGTCGCCGTACGGGCCTCCACCGGGGCACTGACCTCGCTGGTGATGGCCGCCGCCCGCACCTTCCGGACCAGCCTCTACCTGGAGGACTGGCAGTCCTTCCTGCGCCGGGCGAAGACCCTGCGCGCCGAGCGCGGCACCACGGTGATCCCGGCCGGGGCGCCCGCCGTGATCGAGGCGAAGGACATCACCTACGCCTACCCGGGCGCCGACACCGCGGCGGTCGACGGCGTCAGCCTCACCCTGCGACGCGGCGAACTGATCGCGCTCGTGGGCGAGAACGGCTCCGGGAAGACCACCCTCTCCCGCCTGCTGACGGGTCTGTACCTGCCCAGCTCCGGCACGGTGGCCTGGGACGGGACCGATCTTGCCGAGGCCGACCCGACGGGCGTGTGGGCGAAGGTCGGGCTCGTGCCGCAGGACTACACCCGCTGGCCCACGGACCTGCGCGCCAACATCCACCTCGGCCAGCCCCGCACCGGCGACGACACCGTGCTGCTCCAGGCCGCGCGGGCGGCGGGCGCGGACAGCGTCATCGACAATGCCCCGTACGGGCTCGACACCCTGGTCGCCAGCTCCAACTGGGGCGGCACCGACCTCTCGGGCGGGCAGTGGCAGCGCATCGCGGTCGCCCGCGCGTTCTACAGGGACGCCGCCGTGCTGATGCTCGACGAGCCCACCTCCGCCATGGACCCGCGCGCCGAGCACCTGGTGATCCGCCGGTTCAAGGAGCTCGCCGCGGGCAAGGCCGCCGTGTTCGTCACCCACAACCTGGAGAACGCCCGCATCGCGGACCGCATCGTCGTCCTCGACGGCGGCCGGATCGTGGAGACGGGGACGTTCGAGTCCCTGCTGGACGCGGCCGGGTTGTTCGCGGAACTGTACAAACTCGCGCAAGACCGGTGAGAACCGCTGGTCAGCGCGCTACAGTGACGCCCCGGTCCTGGCCGCCGTCCTATCCCCCGTAGGGCGGCGGCCGGGGCCGACGCGTACGCCCCGAAAGCCCGGGCCAAGAGCGTGACGGCGCGGTCCGATCGGGCGGAAAGTCGGACCGGACCCGTGCGCGGGCCTGCATCGTTGACCAGTGCAGACGGCGCCCGCCCGTGGGCGCCGACGAGGCTGAGGGAGACGGAGATGACCGGAGCGGTCACCCCGGAGGTACGGGCCGCGCAGCGGCGGATCGTCAGCACGATCAACGCGTCCGGGAAGCTGAACGGCGACGGGCTCGCCCTGTGGCGGGAGGTCAACTGCGGCGAGTGGAATGCCACCGCCGCCGACATCGGCCGCGACCTGGACCTGCTCCAGGTCCCGCACACCATCGTCACTGCCTTCCGCTTCCCGCTCGCCTCCTCCTACAGCAAGGCCATGCGCGAAGGCGAGGAAGTCCGCATCCTGCGCAAGGACCTGCCCCACCTGGTGCCGTGGATGCCCTCGCTGGAGCAGACCATCGCCGACATCCCCGAGGACGCTCCGGGCTGGGACTTCACGCTGTTCCGGCCCCGGGCCGAGGGCATGGCCATCGCCAAGCTGGCCCTGTCGGCGGAGTGGCCTGCCTGGTCGAAGAAGCAGGCACGTGCCGCCCGGCTGGTCTGCGTGGAATGCGACTACGACCTGCGCGAGTTCACCGACGAGTCCCGGCTGCCCTACGACGTCCGTCTTCCCGAGCAGCCCAAGAAGCGGCGGCTGGTGTGCGGGCAGTGCTGCAACGACGGCGTGGACGAGATGGAGCGTCTGGCGGCGCTCGCCCGCGCGTCCTCGTGACCGGTGCCGCCGCAGGGTCGAGTCGGCTCAGCCCCGGCGGCGCCGAGCCTCCTGGGCGCGGCGGAGCGCCTGGGAGTACCCGGGGACGTCGCTGAAGGGGATGTGGTTAGCCTTCAGCCGCTCGGGGTGCACACCGCCCAGGGGCCCGTCCGTGCAGCCCTCGCCGTGCCCTGCCCCGCACTTCGGGCACCGGCCCGTACGGCGCGGGTTGTCCGTACCGGCCGAGGCGGCCGCCGCGGGCGCGGGCTCGGCGGCGGTCTCGCGGTCCATCTCCCGGCCGACCGACCACGGGGGCACGTCGATGGCGACGGTCGCCGGCGGTGAGTGCCAGTACAGGGCCCCGCGCCCGTACAGGCCCCGGGCGGTGTCGCAGTCCCGCTTGTAGTCGATCCAGCCGGTAACGCCGAGCTCGCGCAGCACGGTCAGGACGCGGCGCAGGTCGTCGAGGTCGCGGTAGTCGCGGGTGTAGACGCACGCGCGGGTGAAGTCCTTGAGCACCTTGGACTGGGTGCCGAGGTAGCCATCGATCGTGGCGCCGCGGATCCGCTCCCACATCTCCTCGTCGATGCCCTTGGGCATCCACTTCCCGGTGACGCGGTTGCCGAACTCGTCCAAGCCCTCGTCGAGCCGTTCGGGAGCGCGGACCCGGTCGGTCCACCCCAGACCCTTCGGGGGCGCCAGCCCGGCCCGGCTCGCGGGCCCGTCACCGGTCGGCGAGGGCACCGTTGCCACTCCTCCGCTCCGGCGTCGTCCTCGTCGTCGTCCAGCCCGGGGGCGTCCGGGTCGCGCAGCGGGCGCAGGCCGCCGGCGGGGACGGAGGCGGTGAAGCTGTAGCGGCCGGGCACGTTGAGGTTCTTGTGCTTCAGCGGCGACAGCCGGGCGATGTCCTCGTCGCGGATCTCGTGGCCCTCCGCGCGGAGCTGGGCGACGGCGGCGTCGATGTACTTCGTGGTCCACAACACGACGGCGTTGAGGACCAGGCCGAGGGAGCCGAGCTGGTCCTCCATGCCGTCCCGGTACGCCTGGTGGATGGTGCCGCGCTTGCCGTGGCACACGTCCCGGGCCAGCTTGTGCCGCGACTCCTGCACGGTGAGCTGCCGGTTCATCTGCCGGCGGTAGGTGTCATCGACCGGGTCGACCACGGCCAGCAGGTGCAGGGCCTTGGCGATCCGCCCGTACTCGGCGAACGCCTGCCCCAGCGGCGTCGGGCACCCCTCGCGGCCGAACATCCGCAGCAGGTCGTACGCGCGGACCTGGTTGGTGACCAGGGAGCCGGCCACCCGCAGCATGTCCGGCCAGTGCGCGATCACCTTGTTCAGATTGACCCGGTTGCGGGCGATGTCCTCCAGCGGCCCGTACGTGCCCGTCTCCACGCCGGGCATCGTCGCCCGCCAGAACCGCTGGTCGTCCAGGTCACGGAACCTGGGGCTGAAGTTGTAGCCGAGGATCTTGAACAGGCCGAACACCATGTCGGAGTAGGAGGCGTTGTCGGTCGCCACCATCTCCGGCTTCACCCCGCCGTCCAGGTTCAGCAGCGCGTCCAGGATGTGCAGCGAGTCCCGCGGCGTGCCCGGGGACGACCATCTGCCCGATGCCCGCGACCTGGTCATTCACGGCGTTGAGCCAGGTGATGCCCCTCTTGAACCCGAAGTACTTCGGCGAGGGAGCGGCGCTGATCGTGCGGACGGGGACGACGAAGCGGAGGCCGTCGACCGAGGCGAGCAGCCCGTCACCCCAGTAGCGGACGATCGGCACCTCGGCCTGGGCGGCGATCAGCGCGGCGTTCGCCGCGGCGATGGTGTCGGCGCGCAGGTAGTACTGGTCGACGTGGACCAGCCGGGAGCGGGTCAGGGCCTCGACGCCCGGGTTGGTCACCGGGGTCAGGCCGATGTTGCACGCCTCCGACACCAGCAGCGCGACCACCGAGGTGTGCAGGTCCTCCATGCGGGTGGTGCCGTCGCCCAGGTGCACGAAGGCAGGAACCCGGTCCAGGAGTGCACCTCGAACAGCAGGTCCGGCAGGTCGATCTTCGGCAGCATCCGCTCCACCCGCCGGCGCAGCCAGCGCAAGGACTTGGGCTCGCCCAGCGCGCCGAGCGCGTCCACGTTCAGCTGCGCCCGCCCGTTCGGCTGGACCTCGATGGAGACCTTCGCTTCCTTCCCGGCCTCCTCCAACCGCTCGGCCATCAGCTTCCACGCCGCGTCCAGCGCGCTCACCAGGGCGGCCAGGTGTTCCTCGGCGGGCATGTCCAGGCTCAGCCCGGCCAGGACGTCCTCGCAGACGGCGTCCCACTCCTTGCCGTCCAGCAGCCGGGCGCGCGGGTCGGACCAGCGGTGCGAGGGCGAGGCGAACACGTCCCGCCGCTGAAGGGCGCGGTGCAGCTGCTCCAGCACGCACACCACGTACGCGTCCCGGTCCACCGCCCCCTGCGGCAACGACGGGTTGGCGTACACCGCCTTGCGCCACGCGGCCGGCACGAGCTTGTCGTCCACCTCGCGCGGCAGCAGCGGCTTGTCCTTCACCCGCCGCCGCGCGAGCGCCGGCAGCCGCTTCACCCCGGCCAGCACCCGCGCGCCGACCGGCGCCGCCCCCAGCGCCGAGGTTTCGCCCAGCAGGGCCAGGAACGGGCGCACCGTGGCGTACCGGTTCGCCAGCGCGGCCCGCATGGCGACCTCGGCGGAGTCCTCGTCCTCCGGCACCAGCGAGACCACCAGCGCCGCCGCGCTCATCACCGCCGAGCGCGGAGCCACCTCCTCCACCGCCCGCCACAGCGCCGCCGCATCCAGGTCGGTGCCGGCCGTCTCGACCAGCTCCAGCTCCTCGAACAGCACCTTCGCCGCCCGCGCGAGCGTGCGCGACGCCTTCTCCAGCTGCGGCAGCGTCGAGAGCCGTTGCTTGTCCGTGGCCCGCTTCGCCGTGCTGATCAACCTCGTTGCCATCAGGACCTGGAACAGGTCCAGGGCCTCGTCGATCGCCTTCGCCTCCAGGTGCCGCATCACCGCCGTCAGCATCGCCGTGCGCTTCGGCTCCGCGGCCCGCTCCAGCCCGGCCGCCTTCGAGCCGAGTCCGTACCGGGCCAGGGCCGCGAGCCGGTTCGGCGGGATCTTGTTCAGCCGCACCCGGCCCAGGCCGAACGCGCCGATCTCGTCCACCCGCTCCAGCGCGCGGGCGAACGCCGTGCCCGTCGTCCGCGTCGGCGGCCGGCGCAGCCGCTCCAGCTCCGAGAACCGCTTTCCCCTCCGGCACCGCGAGTGTGGCCACCAGCTGCCCCGGCAGCTCCCGGTCCGCGCGGGCCGCGGCCCTGGCAACGGTGGCGTGCAGCCGCTTCTCCGCGATCGTGCGGACCTCGGAGACCTGCCGGGCCAGCACCGAGACGCCCGGCAGCAGCACCCGGTTCCGGCGCAGCCAGCCCACCGCCTGGTTGAACAGCGCCACCGGCCCCTCGGCGTGCGTCCACGCCCGCCCGTGCAGGAAGCTGCGGAACCTGCGCGACCACTCGGGGTCCTCGTACTCGTGGTACTCGTAGGCGTCCCGGATCTCCCACGCGTGCTCGTACGCCGTCGGCTTGCGCTCGGTGTACCGCTTCACGCACGAGGCGTCCTCGATGCCAAGCTGCTCGGCGACGTGCTCGACCACCGCCCACGGCACGTCCAGCGGTCATCCGGCAGGAACCTGCCGATGTACCGCACCGTGCACATCTGGAGCGCGAAGCCGAGCCGGCTGTGATCCCCCCGACGCTTCGCGATCAGCTTGCGGTCCTCGTCGTCGAGGAAGAAGAACCGCTCCAGCTCAGGCCGGGTCGGCTCCTCGTTGAACTTCCCGTACGCCTCGGCCTGCTCATCAGTCAAAAATTCCACCGGCACGAGGCGGACGGTAGCCGCCCCTCACTCAAGATCGACGATCTTCACGGAACCCCAGCGCAGCACCCGATCACTGTGCTAGGCGACCAAGATCAACGGCTTAGCGTTAACCGCTGTACCGATGTTCCCCAAGGCGATTTAGAGCAGGCAGCGCTCCTCAGCCGGAAGGGCGCGGCGTTCGTGTACGGGCCACAGCAGCGGCGCGGGGGCAGTGCCCAACGGCCGACCGGTGGTGCTCGATGCCCGAGTCTCCCACCCGCAGCCGGGGCGGCGTCAGGCGTGGGAGCGGCCCGGTGGTACTGCCCCCAAAGCGCATATGGGCACCGGGCCTTGCCCACGCACTCCATACCGGCACGGGCCAGGAAACACCTTAACGGCAAGGTGTCGGGTGACCCGCTGTTCACTCAGAACAGCGCCAAACCCTCACCACTGGTGTCGACAATGACTGGCCGGATGCGGGTGGGGAGGCCGTCCAGGCGGTCGGGACCGGCCGCGGCGGCCACGGCAGGGGCGGTCTCGGCCAGCCATGTACCGAACTTCTCTGCGGCTTCGCGGTAGGGGATCCGCGCCAGGACACGGTGCTCGCCGGAGGGGCAGAAGTCGACGGCGACAGTGAGCAGGCAGGATCGGGGTGCGTTCTGGCTGCCCGTCCAGGAGACGCGTAGCACCCCGCAGGGTTTGCGCCCGCGGGAGCCGCGGGGGGTGGGGTGGGTCGGGCGCAGGGGTCGGCAGGCTATGTGGGCGGTCCAGGCGGCGAGGTGCGGCAGTGGCAGGGTGGTGCGGGCGCGGCAGCCGGGGCAGCGGTGCCAGTGGCGGAGCCAGTCGGCGGTGTGGGTGTCGAAGAGGCGAAGGTAGTGGCCGGCCACGCGGATGTCGTTGCTGTACAGGTGGTCGGGGCGTTCCTGGGTATTGCAGGAGTGGCAGACGGGGGCGCGGACGTAGCCGTGTTCGTGGCAGTGATCCAGTACTGCGGCGGGTGCGGTGCGGCAGACGGTGCACGTCCATCCGGCCACCTTGCCGGAGATGCCGTGTTTTCTGCTGAGCACCGAGTACAGCTGGCCCGTCAGTTCCCCGTTGTACGGGCGCAGTGCGGCGGTTGGGCGGTCAGGGCTCGTCGCCTGCTGCCGGCCCTCACAGGCGCGGGCCTGGTCGTGGTGGGAGGGCGGCTCGGTGACGGCTGCGGTCTCTGAGCGGGTTCGCGCGGCTTGCAGCCACCGCGTTTCGGCGTGCTCGGCCGCGTCCAACAGCCTGACCACAGAGCGGGGCAGCCACCACGTCCGCGCCGTCCGCCCGTGGGGCTGCTCTACGAGTATCCGCCGCCAGTCGATCCCCGCCAGATGGTACGGCCCCGCGCCTTCACGCCGTGCAGCCCGCCCCGGGCCGCCCGGCTCCTGCAGTTCCCAGGCGATGCGCTCACGCCACCGCAGTGTTCCCTCCCTGCGCGGCTCCTGCACGCCGCGGAACGGACCGACGCGCACCAGGTCCTGGCCATCGAACTCGACCGCGTTCAGTTCCGCCGCCGCCCGGCGCACCTCAATCTCCGCAACACTCCACCGGCCGCCGTCCGCCACCGTCGCCACCACACGGCCGCCGAGCAGGACGTACCCCGCCCGGGCATCGGCAGGAGAACAGGTCAACGCCGCAGAAACCGTCGGCACAGCACTGCCGGCCGTCAAACCGGCCCACACAGCGTCCGCGGCGCCCAGAGTGATCAGACCGCCCGTACGGCCCGGGATGACACGCTCCGACATACCGACAGGCTAACCGCCCGGCAGAACGCAGCAGTTCCTGCCCACGTTCACCGGAATCGCACCCCGCTCCCCAGACGACCGCCATCCTCGTGACCACCAGCCCCCACCGCTCCAAGACGACCATCCGCTTCGCCGACCGGGACCGCGTCCACCGGCACCGCCAGCACCGCTGGCATCGCTGGCATCGCTGGCATCGCTGGCATCGCCCACCACGATCCGAGCCAGACCGGGACCCTGACCCGGCCTGCCCTTCGATCTGGGTACGGTGTCCGCGTGGTTCACGCTTGACACCGGGCGCAGCCCGTTAGAGTCCCCCCTGCGAGGTACGCAGCAGGCCCAGGACAGCCCCCGGCTGGGCCCGCTTCCCACGGTGCCGGACCCTTCACCCAGGCCACGGGTGCAGGCGCCTTCCGCCGGCACAGACCCTGGTCGCCAGTGAGGGCGTAGCGCCCGTCGCGGGCGGCCAAAGCCGTGGTCCACCAGTTCGCCGATCTCGTCTCTCCGGCAGCCTGGGGCTGCCGGAGAGATAGACGACGGGGCCTCAACTCGCCGGCGATCCGGCGCAGCACAGGTCTCCTACCAACAGCCTCGTCATGCTCCCCGCCCGGCACTTGATGAGGGTCATAGCCGCGAACGCAGGTGAAGTAGCGATCACTCACCCGGAAGCCGGGATTCCATGATCATCTGGGGTCGACACGACAGACACCCCCCGTGTCACACGCAGGGCTGCCCCGGGCCGGGGCAGCCCTGCAACCCACAGCAGGAGCCGACTACGAACCGTGTGCGGTGGTCATGCCGGCGAACACGGCGCAGCCCGCACCCCGCAGCCCAACGCGCACCGGACTACCCACATGACGCGAATGCCCGATTCGTGAGGATTTGGGTATTGACTGCTCAGGGATTCCGTGCTCCACGGGAGTGTGCTGGAAGTACCAGAAGAAGAGACTTCCAGCCCCGCCGTACAGGCAGTGAGTGATTCCGATGACGACCACCACGATCTCCCGAAACCGGCAGCCGCACGCCGCCCGGGCCGGCGAAGGTGAACGCGTCTTCGGCCTGCCGCTGGAACACGGCCCCCTCGCACCCGCAACCGCACGGCACTCCGCCCGCCCCCCGTCCTGGCCGCCTGGGGACTGGACGACGACCAGATCTACGACACCCTCCTGGTCATCTCCGAACTCGTCACCAACGCCGTCACCCACGCCCTGCCGCCCGTCACCCTCCACCTGCAGGCTTCCGCGGACGCCTCGGGGCGGGTTCAGGTCCACGTCGCCGACGGCGGCACCGCCTCCGCGCCGCGTACGTGGGCCGCCAATCGGCCCGACGACGAACACGGCCGCGGCGAGGACATCGTCACCGCCCTCGCCGACCACACCGGCACCCACGCCGACGACACCGACAGCCTCATCGACCACTGGGCCGACCTCACAGCCGCCTGACCCTTCGCCGGCACCCGTGGCGTCCTGGACGCTGGAAAAGGGGCGGAGAACCGAACCTGGCCACGCGAAGCCGGAGGCGGCCGTGCGAGCGGAAGAACTGCTGCGGACCCACACCCTGTGGTGCGGGGACGTCGTCCTGCTCCGCGTCCAGGGCGAGCTCGACCTCGCCACAGCCCCGCTCCTGAATCAAGCCGTCACGGCCCTACTCGCCGGACGCCCCCGGACCCTCTGCCTCGACCTCGCCGACCTCGTCTTCTGCGACCGGACTGGCCTGCTCGCGCTCAGCCGGCTCAGCGCCCGAGCCCACGCCGCCCGGGCGACCGTCCGCCTCACCGGCCTCCACCCCCACCTCCACCGCACCCTCACCCGATACCCCCACGCCTCCCCCTGGGACCCCGACCACACCGATACCACCCGCTACCGCGCGGCAGCCCACCCGCGCCGCTCAGCGATCTTCCACATGTAGACCACGACGGTGAGGACGCTGGGGGCGAGGACGTGTGTGTGAACCGGCGTGTGGGGCAAGCCGTCCCACCTGCACCGCCCGGTGCACCCACGGGCCGGAGGACGACGGCCTGACGGCCTGCCGCTGGGCGGGCGGTCCGATGGCGGGCAGGCCCCCCAAGGCGTGGACTGGCAGGGTCTCCTACAATCCTCTGCCAGCATGCAACCCCTCGCCCCCGACCACGTTCACAGGCCCGTCGACCGAGTTGACGCCCGTCAGGTGACGGATCATGTCCAGGCTCTGATCGCCGGGCGCCCCGGACTGCCGATAGCGGCGATCGCCCGGCACGCCGGCGTCGCCCCTTCCACGCTCAAATCGCTGTTGACCGACGCCCGGCGCAGACCGGCCACGCCACGCACCGTCAGCGCCCAGACGGCCGTCCACCTGCTGGCCATCAGCCTTGACGATCTGCCGCACCGTGACCGCGGCTACGGCGGACGCTCCACCGACGCCACGGACGCGATGCGGCACGTGCGCGGGCTTCTGGACGCGCACCCTCACCTGTCGCAGGCCGCTCTGGCCCGCGCGGCCGACATGTCGCCCACGACCCTGGCCGCCGCGCTGAACGACGTGGAAGCCGGCCGGCCCCGGCGGATCCAGGAAGCCGCGGCACGCCGGCTGCTCGCGCTCGGCGACCGCATCCCCCTGCCCGGGCGCGCTGCGCGCCGCAGTGACACCGTCGACGCCCAGCCCGTCGTCGACCACGTCCGCGAGCTCCAACTGCGCTACGACCGGGCCAGCATCGCGTTCATCGCGCACACCGCCCACGTCAACCCCAGCACGCTCGCCTCCGCCCTCATCGACCACGACCGCACCGCACAACGCGGGATCAACACGGACGTCGCCAGACGGGTTCTCGCCGTCCGTGACCTGCCCCCGCCGGCCTTCCCGCGCCATGGTCACGTCACGGACATCGGGCTCCTGCGGCGCCTGCGTGCCCTGTGCACCGCCGGCTGGACCCTTGCCGCCATAGCCCAAGCCAGCGCGGTCACATCGAAAACGCTCACCGAATTCGCGAGAACCCGCACCAGCACACCCGCCGTCCGAAGCGCCGTCCTGGCCGCGTGGGCCCTCCTCTCCCACCGGCCAGGGCCTTCCGCGCAGGCCCGACGATATGCCGCAGCCAGATCTTGGGACCCCCCGCTGGCCTGGGACGAGGACAGCATCGACCAACCCGACGCCGCCCCCGACGGCACCCGCGTCCCCGGATCCCAACAGCGCTGGAACCCCCCTCTCCTCCAGCACGAACTCGCCTTCTTCACCCGGTACGGCCTCAGCCACCCCGAATGCCTCCGCCGCCTCGGCCTCAGCACCCGACGCGCCCGCGAACTCCTCACCGCACCACCAGCCGACCTCGAAGCGCGCCATGCCACCGCCGCGTGACCACGCCCAAGATCAACAGTCAAGCCCGGCCCGCCGGTCGGGCAACGGCCGCAGGCACGCACCGGGAAACGCACTACCCTCCGCAGGAGAAAGAGCCATCGTGGAACGAGGAGCAACGGATCACACCCCGCCACCGATCGTCGTCATACTCCCGGGCAGCCAGGAAGTCCGCGGACGGCTCCACGCCCGGCGACAGCACACCGACGGCGGCTGGCAGTACCAGGTCGGAATCCCTGTATGGCAGGACGGCGCAGGCGGCTCCGCCGAGCCCGCCGAGCACCGCGCCTGGGTAAGCCCCGCCCACGCACGCCCCCTACCAGGCGTCTCCTACCAGCACGTCCCCACACACCACCCATCCGGGATGCCGGGCGCTCCGCCCCCAAGGCGCCAGCCCGCATGGACCATCCAGCACCTGCCACACCGCCCCGGGCACCCGGGCTCCACCCTCATCCACGTCATCGGCTGCACACCCAGCGACCACACCCTCACCCGGGAACAAGCCCTCGCCGCACTCCACCAGCCCCGCACAGCAGCATGCCGAGAATGCGACGCAACCCGATCCCTCGGACCCCAGCAGGAACAGCCCACCCCGTGAAACCACCGACACGGCTGCTCATCACGGGCAGCGAACGGCCTTCTATCGGGCCGGATCATCCCGTCCTCCTCCGGCGCTACGGAGAAGGAACAGCCCATCAGGCCGCGCGGTACTGGTGGGCGGGCCCGCCGCGCCACTCCACCCAGACGGGATCGTCCAGGAGCGTGTCCGGGTCGGCAAGACCGGCGTGTTCGAGGAACACCACCAGGTCGTGATCGCTGTAGGCGGGAAAGATAGGCGGCCCGGTGGTACTGCCCCCAAAGCGCATATGGGCACCGGGCCTTGCCCGCACACCCATGCCGGCGCGGCCGGAACACACCCTAACCGCGGCCCCGATTCAGGCCCCGCGTGGTGAGTCCCTCACAGCCACACAGCACACACGTTCACCAGGGAAAGCACCCTATGAGCCACCGTGTCCACTCGTCAGGGTGGGGGCGGGAGTTGGATGGTGCGTTCCTGGTCGACGGATTCGACGCCGTCGACGGCTTTCAGGGCTGCTACCTGGTCTTGGGGGACGGTGCCGGAGAGTGTGCCGAGGGCCGGCTGTTCACGCGTTACCGTCAGCCCGGCGCGCTGCAGGGCCTGGACCGTTTCGGTGAACCGGTCGGGGTCGACCGCGAGGATGACCCCGACCGGCTCGGACCGGGAGGTCTTGTTCACGGGGCCTGGAGCAGGCCGGCGCCGACGTCCCGGGTGGGCTGGGTCAGCGGGAACGCGCCGGATGTGAGGCCGGTCATGAGTTCGGTGGCGGTGGCGCCCGGGTGTGCCTGGGCGAGCAGGGCGATGACACCCGCGACATGGGGGGTGGCCATGCTGGTGCCGCTCAGGTTCTGGTAGCCGCCGCCGGGGGCGGCCGAGCGGACGTCTCTGCCGGGTGCGGCGATGTTGATCTCGCCGCCCTGGCTGTTGACGCCGCCGTTGGAGAAGAACGACGGGGTGAGGGCCTTGTCGAGCGCGGCGACCGCGAGGATGGAGGGGCAGTTGGCGGGACGGCTGACGGGCTCGATCCGCGGGGGCCGGCCGCTGTCGTTGCCCGCGGCGGCGACGATCACCGTCCCGCGCGCGAGGGCGCGCTGGGCCAGGATCTCGTACGTCTGCGGGTAGAGCTCTCCTGGCTGGACCGGGGCGCCGAGGGAGAGGGAGATCACCCGTGCGCCCTGGGCGACGGCCCAGGCGATGCCGGCCAGGATCTGGCCGTCGGTGCCGCTGCCCGCGTTGCTGAGCACCTTGGCCGCGAGGATCCGGGCATCGCAGGCCACACCGTAGCGCGGTCCCTGCCGGGGGCTGGCCGGTCCGGCGGCGGTGCCGATGCAGTGTGTGCCGTGGCCGTTGCCGTCCTCGGCGCTCTCGCCGGGCACGAAGGAGGCCGTGGCTTCGATGCAGCCGTTCAGGTCAGGGTGGCCGGTGTCGACGCCGGTGTCGAGGACGGCGACCTTCACATCGCGTCCGGTCAGTCCTGACAGGTTGGCCCGGATGGCCTGCAGGCCCCAGGTCAGCAGCTGTTCGTCCCAGGCCGGGCCCTGGGAGGCGGCGGCTTCGGCCTGGGAATGACGGGTGACCACGTCCTCGTCACTGCGGTAGGCCGGGTAGAACTCGGTCGGCGCCTGCTGCGGAGCGGTGATCGGCGAGGTGTAGACCATTCGCTCCGGCTCCGCCGCGATGATCGAGGGCTCCGCCTCGGCGGCGGTGACCAGGGCGTGGCGCTGCTCGGGCCGCACCTCGACGACGACCGCGGCGAGGTCCTCGAAGAGCACCGAGACATCGGGGCGCTCGAGAAGGCCGGCGACGTGTCCGCTCTCGGTTCCCCGGACACGCTCGACGGGCGCGATGCCAGCGGAGGACCGCAGCGCGTTCAGACCTCGGTCCTGGTCCGCCGGGTCAAGCAGGACCACGTACCGGCCGGTGTACTCCGACACCGGCCCATTGGGCCGATGGGGCTGCTCACCATAGCCGCGCCTGTCCATAGGACTGTTCGTCACTGAACCTCCCGCTTTCTCTGTGCTTCCCGCGATTCACGGACACGCACCCGGTTCACTGCATTCCGGGCGTCAAGGGACGGCAGGGCGCGATTCCATCGCGTGGCGCGCTGGGCCGTCGCCTGTGAGGCCGCCCCTCGCCACTCCGGGCAGCGCCGTCTCGCACACCGTTACACCGGGCCGAAAGGCCCGCAACACAACGCCAATCACGCGGCTGCGTACGGGGAGCCGCCCCGTACCCGGCATCGGGCACGACGCACTGGCCCGACGTGGACACCGCACCGGCCCTGAGCGTGCTGAAACGCGCCCTTCCACTCGGGCGCGCTCCGAGGGCCTGGGAAAGCGGCCCCCGGCCTGGCCCTCGTTTCATTCGAGGGGCTCCGCCGCGGGGCTGGCGCGTCCGGGGCGGGGTGTTTCCGCCGGCAGTCCGGGCAGGGGACCAGGCCGTGGCCGTCAGGAGCCACGGGGGTGCCCCAGTCGCGGCAACGCCGGCGGCGTGCGGGCGGGAAGGGCGCGGCAGTGGGATACGACTCACATCAGAATACAAGGCGCACTTCCAGCTATTCCGTCCAGTGGTGTCACTTGGATGCAGCCGGCGACGCTCCCGGCTGTCCCGGGAGCAGCGGGAACCACGTTGCAGTCAGCCCGCAGGCGTATCCCACCGTCGAACCGGTACCCCGGTTTGGGTCCGGGTGGGTGAATGTGGGTGACGGGAACAGTGGTGCTGGTTTTGAGCCGAGCGGCGCTTGCACAGGTTCCGTCTCCCATCCCATGGCGGGGCCGCGCCCCTCCGGCGGCCTTGGTCCCGCGCCTGGCATCAAGGCCGCCACCTACGCCATCACTCCACGTACGGCCACCACCGCCCCGCCGGGGTGACTTCGCCACGTGCTCCGACCGGCGGTGGTGCGGCCGGCCGCGGGGCGCGCCCTGCAGCGGGTGGATCGTCCTGCCGCCACGCCTACAGGGCGCCGCGTTGCTGCTGGCGGAGTCCTGTACATCGGGAGCGTGCTGCCGTGGGCGGGTGTAACGAGACCCCGGCACCGGGGGGCCGGGGTCTCGTCGGAAGAGGCCGTCGACTGGGATCGGCGGACTACACCGCCATGGTAGCGGTGAGTCCCTGTTCTTCCGCTGGGTGATGAGCTGGAGAGGCCGTGGCGTCCACGCCTGCCGGGGTGACGCCCCAGCCGTTGTCGGGGCTCCTGGCACTCGGCGCCGGCTCGCGCCGGCCGGCAGACGCGTTGATCATTCAGACAAGTGTCGGTGGTGTCTGTTTCAGTGCGGGAGGTGGGCATGTCTGCGCGTGCTTGGTGGAAATGGGGCGCTTTGCCGGTGTCTGCAGGAATGATGCTCCTGGCTCCCGCGATGCACCCCGGAGAGAAAGCACCCCGGACCGTGCTCAGGAACAAGGACGGGGCTGCCAGGCAGACCGCGGACTCCCGTTCCGGCATCTCCGCCTCGTCGACCGCCTCTGTCACCGCCATGGCTTCGCCCTGGACAGGGACCGCCTCCCGGCTGCTGTTCCGGGCCCCCGCCCGGCCGGCCGGCGCCCGGGTGCTGACTGTCCGGTTCGGTCCGGGGCCCGGCGCCTACGGGGTGGGGCAGCCGCTGACCGCGCGTCTGAGCCACCCGGTGCCGCAGGGCGACCGGCCGGCGCGGGCAGCGATCGAACAGGGGCTGCGGGTCACGTCCGTCCCGCACGCCGCAGGATCCTGGCACTGGGTGGACGCCCAGACTCTCCACTTCAGGCCGTCGTCCTTCTGGCCCGCCCACGCCGTCATCACCGTTCACAGCCTGCTCGGCGGTGTGAGGATCACTGATTCGCTGTACGGCGGCGGTTCGCAACCGCTGAGAATCACTACGGGGGACCGGATCGAGGCGGTCACCGACGTCGCCCGGTTCTCCATGACCGTGTACCGCAACGGCCAAGCCGTCAGGACGATTCCGGTGACCACCGGCAAAGACGGCTACCGGACCCGCACCGGAATCAAAATCGTCCTGGAAAAACAGCCGACCATCCGGATGAACGGCGAATCCATCAGCATCCCCAAGAACAGCCCCGACGCCTACGACCTCACCGTCCACCACGCCGTCCGGGTCACCTGGAGCGGTGAGTACCTGCACGCCGCACCCTGGTCAGCCGACGCCCACGGCAGGGAGAACGTCAGCCACGGCTGCACCGGCATGAGCACCGACAACGCCGCCTGGCTCTACAACACCCTCAACCCAGGTGACGTCATCCGCGTCATCAACGGCCCCGGACCACAGATGGATGCTTTCGACAACGGCTACGGGGACTGGAACCTCACCTGGCCGCAATGGCAAACGGGCAGCACCCTGCCACCCCCACCCGCTACGGAGCACCCCTCCACCCCAACCGCTCCACGAATCGACCCCCTACTCTGAGGTTCAGCTCTCGTCAGTTCCCGGGTTTTCACCGGCCGCCGTATCCGACTGCGGATTCGCCGTTGCTTCGTGAGCTGCCATATGCGCGCGTGCTTCTTTGGCGGTGATGCCGAGCAGTCCTGTCGCCATGGCGATACCCCCGAGCACGTTCACCGCTTCGACGACAGACCGGCTGAGGTTGGCCTGGGCCAGAGCGGTCTGTTCCAGTGCCTTGTCGTAAGCCTCGAGAGCGGCCATCTGCCGACGGTGCAGCTCCTGCAGCTCCTGCCTGCGCTGCTGTGCCCCTGTTGCGGAGGGCTAAATGCTGATTGTCATGCTTCCATGATCGCAGGACCTGCGGCCAGTACCCGCGGCCTGGCAGACGATCAAGAGGTTGTGAGCCTGTCAGCCCTGATACGGCCGGTCCACGGTAGGCCCGGAGTCGATCGCCAACGGACCTACCGGTCTGTCTACCGGGCGGGCCCTGCCGGTGAACCGCTCTGGGGGCAGGGCACGCCCGGCAGACGAGAAGACCACAACACCGCAGAGCCACCGCTCCGGCTCCGGTTCCTCACCGGGAACAGGAGGTTCCTGGCACGGGACTTCACCGCCGGCGCTGGACTCGGGTGTTGTGGGGCGCACTGGGCTGGCGGACGCCCACGGATCGTCCGGTGCGGTCTCCCGCGGCGGGAGGACACGGGAGGTCCGGGTAATGGTGACCGTCGCGAAAGTGAGGGAAGCGCCCACCTCGTCAGCGTCCAGCACCATCCGTGAACGCTTCTCACCGTCAGGGTTCTCCCACCGGTCAGCCCGCAGCCGCCCCGCCACCACCCGGGACCCCTTCGACTCGGTCCGGTCGAAGTCCTTGGCGACCTGACCGACCGAGCGGTCACCGCGCCGGCACAGCTCGACGATCTCGGCCTTGAACTCCGGCGTGAACGAGCGCCGAGGACGCGCCTTCCTCTTCCCCATGCTCTCCATGATGAACATCATCCTTCCGGGGCCCAAGCCCCTGATCTCCGATGTCCGTCAAAGCGAAGTAAGCCCAGAGATAGTCCAGGTCACTGAGCTCGGGTGAGGTCATGGCCCGAACTTTCGCACCATGCCGCCGACGCCGACACAGGTTATCGATCTGGCATGCAGCACCCTGCGCACCGCACTTCCAAGAGACACGCTCTAGGCCCAGGCCCAGGCTCAGGCCGGGCCTACCGCCTTGCCCGACCTCCGGATCGGCAGGCCAAGAACCTTGTCGACCTCCGTGGCCGCGACCTTGAGAAGTTCCTCGCCGAACAGGCAGAGAGACGCTTCCCAGGGGTGTCCGAAGCTGCCAAAGCTGAAGTCCTCCGCAAGGAAGATGAAGTAGTCCCCGTCGGGATACGGGCTCAGCGGCCAAACCGGCTGCCCAGGACCGCCCACTTCTTGCGGTGCGAAACGGTACGACGGGTGCTGCCAGTCGAGGGCGAACAGAGTGCCCGACGGGCCAACGCAGGAAGACAGCCCCTGCTCGACCACCGCGACCAAGCGGTCCAGACGCTCGTCACCCGAATCATCGTCAAGCCCAGCGAGGCTCCAGGTCACCGACGCGACGGGCTCCTCGATGGCCGGCCACTTGATCGGATTCGTACTCGGGCGGAAGCTGAAATCCTCGTAGAAACGGTCCCACACTCGCCGGTACTCGGCCTCGGGCAGCACGACCACGGGATCTCCGATCATGCCGTGATCCTACCGATCCGCCTGGTGGCCACTGAAAGATCGTTCACGGAAGTGCGGACAGGAACGATTTCAAAGAGCGTCTTCAGGCCGCTCGTCGTGAGGCGTACCCGAACGACCAGGAAGCCACCGCGTCGCTGGGCGCGGTGACCTCACAGTCGAACCGTGCGAAGGCGGATCGGGATCCGGCAGAGTGGATGCCGCCGCTGCCCGACGCCCACTGCCGATACATCGGCGAGTGGACTGCGACCAAGCTGCTCTGGGATCTGGCGGCAGACGAGACGGAGGTCGACGCCTGACTCACCGGCGACCCCGGCGCCCGCTACAAGGTCCGCGACTTCGCCGTCTGGGCCGCCCTCCGCGGCCACAGCCGGCCCCTCCTCGTCCCCCACCGGCCCAAGGCCGCCACCGAGGGACTCGACGAGGACTCCCACTCGGAACTCCTCCAGCAATGCCTCACCGACGGGACCCTGCCCCTGGAAGTCCGCGCAGTCGGCGCGCTTCTCCTCCTGTTCGGCCAGCACGCCACCCGCATCGCAGCCCTGCCCACCGACGCACTGAGCACGCTCGACGGCCACGCGGTAGTCCTTCTCGACCGCACTCCGATCCGGCTGCCCGAACCCCTCGCCCGGCTCCTGGCTGATCTCGCCGAGCAGGCGCCGCCCGGCGGGTGGGCGGCCAACGCGCCCCACCGCTGGTTCTTCCCCGGTGTCCGGCCCGGCCGGCATATCTCCGCCAGTGCCCTGTCCCGGCGCCTGGCCGCCCACCACATCCCCATCCGCCCAAGCCGCACCACCGCACTGGTCCAGCTCGCCCAGGACCTGCCACCCGCGATCCTCGCGCCCATGCTCGGCCTGCACCCCATCACTGCCCAGGAGTGGCGCCGCCGCGCCGCTATCGACTGGACCGGCTACCTCGAAGCCCGTAGCACCAGCCGGGCACCGGGAGACGATACGACCGGGTCTTGATGGCCTGTTCGTTGCCCCACGCCGTTCCTTCTCCAGGTCAGGCGTCGTCAAGGGGTCCGGGATTGTCCGTCGCCTCCCTCACTCGAGCACGACGGTGGCGCCGTACTTGCGCAGGAGGTTCACGGTCTCCTCGAAGTAGGACCGGCCGCTGCGGTGGTGCAGGACGTGTCCGGCGAGGGCGTGGCGGGCAATGTCGGCGTGGTGCCAGACGAGGGTGAACGGGGGGGACGACGGAGGGCCCGCCGCCCAGGTAGTCCGTCATCGAGTCCAGGTCTCTGCCGTAGTTGGTGCCGGGACCGAGCAAGGCTTCGCCGAGCGCCAGGAGCAAGCCTGTCCTGTCGGTGATGCGCAGTCCGTCCAGGTGGTACGTCCCGCCGGACAGGCCCTGCAGCCCGTACGGGCCGACGCGGGTGAGGTCCAACCACTCGGACTGGCCTTTGGCGTCGAACTGTGCCCATTGGTTGGGCCGCTCCGCGAGCGGCCCCGCCTTCACCACTGTCGTGTACGCGGAGTCGGTCGGCTGTGCCGCGGCAGGGCCGGCGACCTCGCTCGGCGCCCCGGCCATGAAGCTCCACCCGTCACCGCGCTGGACGGGAACGGCGAAATACCACACACCGACGCCCGCCACCTCCCCCCGCTCCCCCGCGTCTGTCATGCCGACCGCGACGGTCACCGACCAGACACCCTCGCCCTCGCGAACAGTCCGCACCGCCGCCGACTCCTCGACAACGACGGGATGCTTCCCCCACACCGGCGGCCGCACGAAAGGTGCCATCGCCTTCAGCGCGCGGGCGGCCGGACTCTGCTCACCGGCACCGCTGCGCAGCCACAGGCCGAGGAACACCTCCGCGAACCCGGCCGGACCATCACTGTCCGGGGGAACCTCCGTCAAAGACGGGCGAGCGGCGACAGAAGCGACGCGCGCCGCCGGGGCAGGCCTCACCCAGCCGACGACCAGCGCGACCGGACCGGCGGCGAGCGCCACCCACACCCCGACCCGTACCAGGGCGGCACGCCGTACGCGCAGAGGACGTGACGTAGCTGCGGCAACGCTTGGAGACGTGTCGCCGCGCCGGTCGCGGCGCGGCGGGAAGAGGGCCATCGTGACTCCGTCGAGAGCTCCGGGAGCGTGGACATCCCGACTCTTGACAGCCCACTCACCACACCACCGACCACCCACGGCGCACACCCGTCACGCCCCCATAACTCCTCATGGTGAGCCGGGCGGTGAGTACGTGACGGATCCGCCACCCACTCACCAAGGCCGCCAGACACCCCCGGGCGATCACACTGCCCTGACATGCCAAGGCCGCCGCCCCATCAGAGCGAGCAGCCAGCCGCTTCTCACGCCTTTCCAACACATAAGAAAAACGCCGCTTCCCGCACCAGAAACAGCACCCGGAACACACGCAGCGCTCCATGCCCAGCGGCCCCGCCTCCGCAAGCGGTCCACACGTAGACATGGAAGAGAACTGCGTTCCCGGTGAGTGCGCGGAATCCGCGCCCGGCATCCGCCTCTCAGGCTGAGAGTCAGTGCCGGGCAGTAGGCTCCCCACACGTGATCGGCTGACGGTCCAGCCCCTCATCTGCGGGTCAGCGGCCCGTCCGCGCCAGACGTTCACCGAGCCGCTCTCGCGACTGGCCGCCCCGTACTCACGGTTCACCACTCGGCTCAACCACGCCCTGGAGCAGGTGGAACTCTTCCTCGCGAGGCGGGCCGACGCCCGGCTGGCAGCCCAGCTGGGGCTTCGGTGCAGGACGGATCCCCGTTACGCAGGGGCATGGCACTGCCCGATCCGCGATTCAGTACTCCACGGATGCTGGGCGTGGACGACTTCGCAATCCGCCGCGGCCAGACCTACTCCACCTTCTTGACCAGCGCCGAAGACCATCGCGTGGTCCATGTGCTCCCGACTCGTGAAGCCGGGCCACTCGCCGCCCGGCTGGTCCGCCACCCCTGCGTGGCGATCATCCGCCGGTGCCGGACAGGCGCCTACGCCGAGGGCGCCGACGCGGAGCCCCCGACGCTCTGCAAGTCGCCGACCGGTTCCATCCATGGCAGGGCCTCGGCCGGGCCATGGAGACCTGCGTCGCCACCCACCGCAACTGGCTGCGCACCCCGACGCCCGGCGACATGCTGCCGCAGGACACCCGACCAACTCGCGGCCGGCCGCAGGACGACTCGGAGACCCCGTCGGCCGGCGAGGCCGAGCGCAAGAAGGCCACACACGCCTTGGTCCACGAGCCTACGCGCCAGGGCCCGCACGCCGTCGGCGTGCGGGCCCGCGTCCCCCTGTGTCTGCCGAGGACGAGCCCTCTCCCCTGCCGGCCAGTAGGGCGCTCTGCGGCCCGGTGAGGTACGAGTGGATCCGGGGCGGCTCGGACGTGCCGGGCGAGGTGTACCGCTGGACGGCGGCGGAGTCTGGTCCGTCGTCGAAGTGGAGCGCCCCGACCGGCCCCGGCGCCTGCTACTGCGGTGCCGGTACGAAGCGCCAGAGCTGGTTGGCGCCGTTCCAGCAGTCGCCCTGGATCACGTCCGCGCCGTGGTCCTTGCTCATGTACGCGACGTCGAGGCACTTGCCGCTGTGGCGGGCGCGGATCTGGTAGTACTTGCCGACCTCGGGCCTGGCCACCTGCTGCGGGATTCCGTAATGGTCCTCGAAGAAGCCCCAGGCCTGGTTCCAGCCGCCCCAGCAGTCGCCCTGGATCACGTTCGCGCCGTGCTCCTTGCTGGCGTACGCGACGTCGAGGCACTTGCCGCTGTGCCGCGGCTTGATCTGGAAGTACCAGGTGCCGGGAAGCTGCTCCAGCCGCCACTGCTGGTTCCAGCCGTTCCAGCAGTCGGCCTGGAGCACATCCGCGCCATGCTCGAAGCTGATGTTCGCGACGTCGAGGCACTTGTCGCTGTGCAGCGGCCTGACCTGGAAGTACGCGGCGTCCGGGACGGGCACTGCGTGCGCGGGGCCTGTGAAGCCGCAGAAGGCGGCGGCCAGGGTGGCGCCGAAGACGGCCGCGGCGCGAGTCGTCCGACGGATGATGCCACTTGCCATGATGATCTCCTTCGGGTTCCGTTCCGTGGGGTGCATGCCGACCACGGTGGCTCCCGCAGAGCGCTCTGCGCATCAGTACTGCCACTGAACCGCGGTACGTACCCGACACCGGCCCCCGTGGCGTGCGCCTGCGGGATACTGTCGCGGTGGGAAGCGAATTCGTCGGACGGGCGGCCGAGTTGGCGGTGCTCGCCCAGCGGATCGAGGCCGCGGCGCGGGGCTCCGGATCCGTTGTGCTGCTCGCGGGACCAGCGGGCATCGGCAAGAGCACCCTGGCGGCCGAGGCACTGCGCCGCCATGCCGATCCCGCGGGTGTCACCGTCGTACGGGGCCACTGCCCGAGGGACGCCGTGGCGCCGCCGCTGTGGCCCTGGCAGCGCGCGTTGCGCCTCGCGGGAGCCACCCCCGCAGTCCCCGGACAGCGGACCGCCGGGCGGTCGGAGGACGGGGCCGCGGCGAGGCAGCGGCCATGGAGCGTACGGGAACCGGCCGACGCGGCTGCGGTGCGGTTCCTGGAGCTGGTTCAGATGAGTGAGGCGCTGGCCGCGGCGGCCGCCGAACGTACCCTGGTCGTCCTGTTGGAGGACCTGCACTGGGCCGACACCGCCAGCCTCGACCTGCTTCGGCAGCTGACCGGCGAGGTCGCCGAGTGCGGGCTGTTCGTGCTGGGCACCTTCCGCGAACCGGTGCCCGAGGAAGCCGCC
Organism: Streptomyces sp. NPDC051909; assembly: GCF_040681095.1. Lineage (NCBI taxonomy): Bacteria > Bacillati > Actinomycetota > Actinomycetes > Kitasatosporales > Streptomycetaceae > Streptomyces > Streptomyces sp. NPDC051909. Next base: position 42,032 of record NZ_JBFAYA010000038.1, read on the forward strand.
GGAGCCCTCGCGGACCTGGGCCGCTACGGAGCCACCACGCTGCGTCTTGCACCCTTCACCCGGGAGGAAGTCGCCAGGTGCCTCGGCGAGGCGGACGCGGCGGAGTCCTATCGGCGGACGGGCGGGCTGCCCCTGCTCGTGACCGCACTGCGCACGCACGCGAGCAACCTCGGCACCGTCGTCAGTGGCCTGCTGGCCGGGCTCACAGCCGAGCAGCGCGACGTCGTACGGGCCGCGGCCGTACTCGGCGAACGCCTGGACACCGCTCAGCTTGCCGCAGTCCTGCCGGAGTCGTGCGAGACCACCGTGGCCCAGGCGCTGGAAGCGGCCTGGCACGCCGGGGTCCTCACGGCGGCGAACACCCCCGGCGTCGGGCGCGGCTACCGCTTCACCCACGATCTGGTACGCGACGAGGTGCTCGGCCGGACCACCCGTGCGGCCGCCCGGGCTCTGCACCGGGCGGCCGCGCTGGCATTGGAGCGGGCCCAGAACCCCGCCGAAGCGGCCCGTATCGCGGCCCACTGGCGGCAGTCGGGCCCGGAGCCCGGGCACCGCGCCGCCGCCACGCGCTGGTCCCGGATCGCCGCGGACCAGGCCCGCGAACGGTACGCCTATGCGGATGCCGCCCGGCATCTGGGGGAAGCCGCCGCCGTACTCGACGCGGCGGACCCGCAGCGCGCCCCGGCGCTCATCGAACTGGCCCGCGCCGAGTATCTCGCCGGGCGCTACGACGCCAGCCTGCGCCACTGCGACGAGGCGTCAGAGGCGGCGGTCTCGACCGGCCGGCCGGCCCTGCTCGCCGAAGTCGCCCTGGTGCTGCAGGGCGTCACGTTCCCCCACGCCTCGCAGGCCATTACCCGACTGTGCCGGGCGGCCCTGGCCACCCCGGACCTGCCGGACGCGATGCGCGCCCGCCTGCTCGCCCAACTCGCCACCGCCTCGGCCGAGCTCGACTCGTTCGAGGAGGCCACCGAGCAGGCCCGCTCCGCCCTCGGCCTGGCCGAAGCCACCGGTGACCTGCGAGCCGAACTCCACGCCGCCCGAGCGGTGCAGATGACCCTGACCCACCCCGACGACACCACCGAACGCCTACGCCTGGGCGAGCTGGCCGTCTCCCGAGCCGAGCAGCTCGGCGACCCGCTCGCCGCCGTGCTCGGCCACCAGTGGCGCGTCCAGGCCGGATACCTGCTCGGCCGGCTGGACCTGGTGGACGACGCGATCCGCGGCATCGAGGCGGTCGTGGCCCGCTCCCCGCTGCCGCTGACCCGCTGGCACCTGCTGCGCGTCAGCGCCGCCCGGGCAGTGCAGGAAGGACGCTTCGCCGAGGCCCGTCGCTGCAACGCGGACGCCACCGAGCTCGCCCTGGCCAGCGGGGACCACCAGTCCGCGACCGCCCTGAGCTACGTACTGCACCAGCAGCTGGCCCAGGTCCGCGGCGACGCCGGCGAACTGTCCGAGGAGATGTGGCGTGGCTTCGACCGGGCACCGAGACACCCGAGAATCCAGTCCCTGCGGGCACGGGCGCTGTTCCTCGCCGGACGGCTGGACGAGGCACTGGACGCCTACGACCGGCTACGCCCGCTCCTTCCGGTCCCGACGACGCACCCGCGGTGGCCCGCCATGCTGCTGAACCTGGTCGACCTGATCGAACTGGCCGGCGACGCCGGGGCCGCACGACTGGTGTACGACCAGCTCGCGCTGTTCCGGTCCCACCCAGGCGCGATCGGCACACCCACGGCGCTCTTCTCGGGCACGGTCAGTCGTGACCTCGGCCGGCTCGCCCTGACCGCCGGCCGCCGGAACCAGGCCGAGGAGCTGCTGCGCGAGGCGCTGACCCGCAACCGGGCCCTCGGCGCGCGGCCGTACGTGGCGCTGACGTGCCTGGACCTGGCCGCCGTCCTACGTGACAAAGGTGCCCTCCCAGAGGCGGCCACCCTCGCCGGGGAGGCACTGTCGATCGCCGACCGGCTCGACCTGCCCGGCCCCTCCGCCGTCGCCGTCCGCCTCCTCGGCGAAATCGCCGCCCAGCGCCACAACACCGACCCGCTCACCCCGCGCGAACGCCAGATCGCCGAGCTTGTCACCCAGGCCCGTACGAACCGCCAGATCGCCGACGACTTGGTCATTTCTGAACGCACAGTGGAAAGCCACGTCCGCAGCATCCTCGCCAAACTCGGCTACGCAAACCGAACCGAAATGGCTTCACGATGGGCCCGACACTGAAAGGAGAGGGCAAAGCACGCCGGAAACGTCCCGCACACGACCTGTGGTGGTGGCGATCTGAGCCTCGCGGGCGTGCTCCCGGATCACCCGCTTCGTCAATTCCTTCGTACGGCGGAGCCTTTCGCGGGTCGATGTTGTCGATCTTCGGAGCCCTGGTGACGGTCGAGTTCTCGTCGGATCAACAGGCAACCCTGTTCCTGGAAACCGAACTTCGAGGCAACGCTATTCGACGACTCCCCAAGACGTACCGGATCGGTGGTGACCTGGCGACCGTGGCGAAGATCGCCGAGGTGACATTCACCAGCCCGGACCGGGGCCGGGACGTGATCCACAACTTCAACGCCGGCGGCTTCGAGGCGCTCTACCCGAAGTACCGGGGGCGGTCGGCCGAGGACGTTCACACTACCCAGAAAGAAGCTTCCCTCGTCGGGGAACCCGTCGAAGCCGCAGCACATCACGTCGTCGTCGCAATCTTCCTCCGGCAGATCCAGATCGTTCCGCAACAGCCACGTCCGCGGGTCCCCATGCAGGGAGATCCCCATCCGCTCTTCGGCTGCCGCGAGCATCTGCTCCGTAGCAGGCCCCGGCAGATCCGCGTGATCGGCCGGCGCGTGCTCCCGAAGAAGACTCATCACACGCGACCAACTCTCAACCACACTCATCGCGCTCTGCCCTCCGTCCTCTCTACAGGGACGTCTCCGTCCGACTACGCCACTACGGAGGTTGAGGAGTACCGGCCGGAGAACCTTGCAGGGATGGTAGTTCGAGCGTGTGTTCCATCCCTCCCCACGATCGTCTTCCGCCCCGAAGCACAGGGGCACCAGCAGCCCACGAGCGACGTACAGCTGGAGTACTGGACGAGCAGTTCCTAAGCGATCAGTGGTCATAGGCGGTCAGCGAGCGGGGGACGGGGGCGCCGATGACACCAGCCGGTCGTAGAAGGCGAGTCCGGCCCGGTTGACGGCGCCCGCGCCGGCGGCAGGACGCGGGGCCAGGCGATGGAGAAGTGGTAGCCGTCGAGGCCGATGCCCCGCATCAGAGCGATGTCCCCGGGGTAGCGGTGGTTGTGGTCGCAGGCCGCCGCCCCCGTGTGCCCCGTCCCGGACGGCGCCGGGCCGGGCACAGAAGACGCCCCAGACGGAGGGGCCTCAGCCGTCCTCGTCGACCGCCCGCTCGATCCGAAACGACAGGGCCACTCGCAAGCTCGCGGGTGTCAGATCCCGAGCGCGGTCTCGGGGAGCCGGGCGCGCAGCGGATCCGCGAAGGCCAGCAGGACGCGCCGGTCGCCCTCGAAGGCCTCCCGGCTGTGGGCCATCCGGACGTTGTCCACCATCAGCAGGTCGCCCGCCCGCCAGGGCTCGCGGCGGGTCGCTCGCGCATAGGCCTCGTTGATCACCTGGATGAGGTCGGCGGTGAAGGGTTCACCGTTCCCCCACCCGGTGTTGAAGGAGAGGCCGTCGGGCCCGAGCACCGAGACGAGGTAGTCGCGGACGTCCTCATCGAGGCTCCACTCGGAGAAGAAGGCGATCTGGTTGAACCAGGACCGCCGTCCCGTGACCGGGTGGGTGATCAGGGCGGGTCGACGGTGCCAGGTCCGCAGGTCGTCGCCTCGCCACTCGAACTCGATGCCCCCCTCGCGGCAGTACCGTTCCACCTCGTCCCGGGAGGAGGTGCCGAAGGCCTCCGCCCAGGGCAGCCCGACCGTGTCGCTGTAGTTGCGGGTGAGCAGCCAGCCCTCGGACTCCAGGCGGTCCACCACCTCGGCGGGGAGCGCGTCGACCACGGCGCTGGAGTCGGCCACGGCGGTGCAGCCGCCCTGGTCCGGGGCGGTCAGGCAACCCATGATGAGCATGGCGGGGAACTCGCGGGCGTAGCTCAGCTCGTGGTGCATGCACATCGTCTGGTCGTCGGCCCAGCCGGCGGTGGAGTAGACCGGTCCAGGGACCTCGTCGCGGTGGGCGAACCCCTCGTGTTCCACCATCAGTTCGTCGGTGTCGGCGAGCGACTTGCTGACCGCGGCGAAGGTCTCCGGGTCGCCCAGCCCGAGGCCCCGCACCAGCACGGCGCCGTGCTCCGTGACGGCCGACCTCAACTTCCCCCTGTTGCGCCGGGCCCAGTCGGGAGCTCCATCACGTGCGTCCACATGCCATACAACCAACGGGGAGCCGTTGCTGACCGCTGTCATCATCCGTCCTTCATCCATCACGCCGGCCGTGCCGGTGCTGTTCGATTCGCCTATGGCCGGGCCGGGGGGGGGGGGGGGCCCCCCCCGCCCCCCCCCCCACGTAGCGGGTGGGGGGGGGGAGGAGGCGGACAGCGAGGGGGGGGGGCTATG
>NZ_JBFAYA010000039.1:0-42391 GCF_040681095.1 Streptomyces sp. NPDC051909
CCGGTCTGGCAGTAACGGCTCGATCCTTGCCCACTGGGCGTCAGTCAACGACACACATCAACCAACGATCAGATGATCCGAAGGAAACGCCCTAGTTGTGCGAAGGCGCGTTCTCCAGGAGCTCGCAGCCGGGCGTGGTCGCGGTTGAACCGCTGGTAGTGCTCGGGTTGTTCCCGGTGGTGGAGGAGAGGGGGCGGACGGCGGCGCCGGCGCCCTGGTAGGCCCGGTCGGCGAAGGCGGGGATCTGTCGGGTGAGGCGGGCCTGGACGATGCCGTGCGCTCTGGCCGCGGTCAGAGCGTGGGTCCGGCCTGGCAGGCGCGGGAGAACCATAGGGGGTGTGCCGTCTGGACGTGCGACGACCTGGACGTTCATGCCGTGCTTCTTGTGTTTCTGGGAGTAGTACGTCTCGTCCGCCCTGATGCGGTCGGCGGGGACGAGGGTGGCTGTCGGCGATCACGAGGTCTCCCTCGCCCAGCCCGGCGCGGACCTCGCGCGGGCCCGGCACCCACGCGGCCAGGACCTCCAGCGTCTCGTCGACGTACCGCCAGGCCGTCGCCTCCGACCCCCCGAAACCGGCCCCGACCCGCCGATACGTCTCGTTCTTGCATAGGTGTGCCAGGGCAAGGAGGGCTTGCTTGAAGCAACCGAGCTGTCGCCAAGTCGAGTTGATCTCCCGTCGGCGGGCATACAGCAGCTAGGAGACGTGTTCGACGAGCTCGTGCGGGACGTCAAGCATGGCGGAATACGGGACCAACGAGGCCTCCGGTCGCCGACGTGATGAGTGGAATCACCACACCAACGACAGGGAGGCTTCGCCATGTCGCCATATAGCTCCCTGACCTGCACTTTCACCCCTCCAGAGGCGGGATGAAAGAGGTTACTGGCTATCGGTATGCATTCTTCGGATCGGGTGGAATTGGGTACTGGCTGCTCAGGCTTCTTTCGATGGTGCGGACTGCTCTTGGAGCGGTTCAGGGGACCTTCCGTCCACTTCTGGACCGGCGGCTCGTTCCGCCCGCAGGAGTTGAGTATCGACGACTGATGCTGAGGATGAGACAGCGGCGCACTCTCAGCCTGAGGGATGAACTGGCGCTGCAGTGTATCGCATCCGCAACTTCCGTCACGACACTCTCAACCATTTCCGAAATCGAGCACCAATAATGAACGGGGGATTCCGCTGTGCGGCGAACTGGATTCGGCCTCAGGGCTCTCATCGTCTCACTCAGTGCGTTTCTTGCGATGGCTGCCGTTCAGTTTTCTCCAGCCGTAGGAATGGAAGTCGGAGAGAAGTCTTCTGGACAGGAGCAGAAGGTAGAAGACGTCGAGGCTGCGCTGAAAAAACTCTACGCCCCAGAGAAACCGCCTGAACCGCCGAAACAGAAGAAATTCAGCAAGCCACCGAAGGGATTTCCCAGTCCGCCGAAGGCGCCGCCGGGGACCATGAAGCCGGACGGTGCCGCACCATCAAGCGTTTCCGCGACGGGTTACGGAATCGTCGGGACCTTCGACGCCCTCACGCACAGTGAGACGAACCACACCATCACTGTGGCCGGCTGGTCCGTCATCACGGCGTCTCCGTCAAGCAAGGCGAGCATCCTGATCTGGGACGACGCGGGCTTCTCCAAGTGGTCCTCCGCGGACAAGTACCGGCCGGACGTCGGCCGGTCCTACCCGTCTGCCGGCCCGTACCACGGCTTCAACGAGACGTATCCCGAGTCGACCAGCGACGGTGTGCGCACCGTCTGCGCCAGGGCCTACTGGTGGTCCGACTACACGAACCTCGGGTGCTTCACCTACGTCGCACGCCACAACCCCTTCGGCAACCTGGATGTGGCTAGCCTGCAGGACGCCGAGACCGGCAGGAACCTCCATGTTGGGGGATGGGCAGTCGACCCGGACACCCCCCGCCAGCCCACCTCGGTGAGGATCTTCCAGGACGGTCAACTCGCGACAACACTGAACGCTGACACAGAACGGCCTGACGTGGGCGCGGCCTATCCGCTCTACGGCGGTCGGCACGGCTTCGAGGGTGTTATAATCCCGAGCCAGACGCCGGGTTACCACGAGGTTTGCGTGGTGTACGTCAACGTGGGATACGGCTCGGGCAGTTCCTGTACAGCGACTAAGCAATACTACGTTGTGGGCGACATTCCCGAGTTCGCGCTCTCCGTCGACCACGTCACTTCGACCACTGCCACTCTTCGCTTCGGTTGGAATGAAAACATCGAGCGAATGCAGTTCGAGAAGCAACTGGTTGAGGACGTAAGCGTCGGTGAGTGGGAGCCTGCGGGGGAGCGCGCCACCAACGGTGAGGCGTTCCAGGTGACTGGCCTTTCTCCCGACAAGAGCTACCGGTTCCGCGCCACTGCCTCGAACTGGCGCACCAGCGTTACCGCGACATCTCCCGTCGCCCACACGCTGAAGAGTGCGCCCACCCCGGTGAGCGGACTGCGGTTGGACAGGGCCTCCGAGACTTCGCTGAGCATCCAATTCCAGGACAACAGCACGACCGAGGACCGGTTCCTGATCACATACGCGAATTCTCAGACTCCAGGGGTGGTTGAGACCGTGACGTTCTCGTCGCGCCCCGGGACCGGGCCCGCTCTGCACACTCTGACCGGACTGACCTACGACACCGAGTACTGGATCTCTGTCCAGTCTGTGGCTGACGGAGCGGAATGGTCCACCCCAGCTTCACTGCTGGCTTCGACCGCCGGGCCGCGGGTTACGGAGTTCAAGGCTGTTCCCGTGTCCTCCACCTGCGCCAGCCGTGCTCAGTACGACCTGAGCTGGCAGGTTTCCGGGGCCAAGCAGGTGGTCGTCACCAAGACCATCAGCGAAGAAAACGTGCTCTTCACGAGTCCGGTTAACACCGATCCTGCAGCACGGCTCGACGGGGCCACCACCGACCGTAACGAGGAGGCGTACGACGGTTCGGCCATCACCTACAAGCTCAAGGTCTACGGCTTCGATGGCGCGGTGGTGACCCGGACTCTCGTGGCGGCCGCCAGTCTGCAAGCCCTCAACAGCAAACGGGCGGAAGACTCGAGCTGACTGCCGGTCGTCCTTGGCCGGCCTCACCGCCGGCCAAGGACTTGACCCAGTACCGAATGCCAATCCGCCCGGCAGCCGACTGGTGCAACGTGGGTAACCACGTGTCCCGTGCCGATAATGACGAGGAGCAAGGACAGTGAGAGGGAGAACATCGGGAGTCGGCCATCGTCGCCGCATGGGTGGGCCAGATTTCCCGGCAGCACGTATATTGAGCATCGTTCTGGCGGTGACTCTTCTCGTCCTCGGGATTCAGCTCGGTGCTGTGGGCTCGGCACATGCTGACGGATTCCCGTACCCGGACAACCAGAATTCTCCGAGCGATCAAATGCGGAGGCGTTACGTCGCTCAGCGCATCATCGCTGCCCAGAAGGGACTGGACGGGGCCCGCAATACCGGGATCACGTGGTATGCCCTGCAGTACGTCGCCGAAAACCCGGACGCTACCGCTGACCAGATCAGCAACGCGTTCCGGGAAGCAGATGAAGTCTGGGTCGCGGCCACGACCGGGGGCGCAGATGATAGCCGCGGAACGCAAGCCAAGGTCTATAAAGGTATGCATGCCGTTGTGAACCTGGCTGCGTCGCGGGGCGGGCGGGCAGGAGAGCTGGCTGGGACTGCTGTCGACTTTCTGCTCGACAAGAGCGCGGAACGCGATGAGGGCATCTACTCGGCTCGCGATCAGGTGGCCAACGAGCGGTCACAGGGCGAACTGATGGCCGCCATGCAGGGCATGCGCATGGAAATTCACCAGTACGCGGCCTACCTGGGAGCAAACGACCCAGAATTCACCGAGGCGCATTCGCGATGGGTCGGGGCCCGGACAGGCGTCCTGCTGACGGATTCCATCGAGACCTCGATGGAGGATCCGGACATCGCGAACGATCAACAACTCAAGGTGCTAACCGAACTCGTGCTCGCAGGGAGAGAGGAGGACGCCGCACGGGAGGCCAAGAAGGAGTACAAAAGGCGCGCCGCGGCTGAACTGCACCCTGTGGTCGACGTGGCACTGACCGATATGGGTGAATACAACGTTCGGCAGCCTGTCGACCTGGCACTGCTCGCTCCGCCGCTGAATAACGACCAGTGGGGCATCGTGACCCAAGCCTCCGTGAACTGGGGCGAGACGATCGAGCGCTTCGGCCAGGCGGCCAGCGTCCTCGGCATGATCATCGGCTTTGTCGAGCCTGAACTCGGCCAGAAGATCAGCACTCTGGGCGACGCCACCGTCACCATCACTGGCGCGATCACAGAGTTCGTTCCCCAGGTCGCGGGCCTGGGCCTGTCCCAGGTCCTCACCTCCGCCGCCACCCTGGACATGGTCGGCACGGTCCTGGGCGCGGTCCAGACGCTCATGCCCCTGTTCGTCACCGCGGGCCCGACTCCCGACCAGCTGATCCTCGAATCGGTGCAAGCACTCAGGGAGCAGGTGGCCGCACTGGGCGAGAGGATGGAGGACCGTTTCGACCGGATCGACGAGGAACTGGTGGTGATCTATTCCGACATGCTCACCCAGTTCGACGAGGTGATCCGGCTCGGCCGAATCAGCGAAACGAAGCTCACCCAGGTCGGCGAGCACCTGCTGGAGCTCAACGCCAACCTCGACATGTGGGGCACAGAACTGCTCGCGTCCCTGCAGGAGGAGCGTCTTGGCCCCTCGATGGCCGCCATCGACGGCTACGTCCACTACGCCGACCAGCACAACGGCGCCAGGATCCCGGCCGCCGACTACAGCACAGCGGCGGAAATGCCCCTGCACTACGCCGCCGTTGACGTGGTGCACCACGCTCCATTCGTCGGGCCGGCCAAGGTCAACGGAGCCTGGAACCGATCCCAGGTCATGGACGCCCTGAACGTCTACGGCGCAAACGGCACCATCAACTACCTCGACTGGTACGCCCGCAGCCAGTTCGGCTGGACCGGTCCGCAGCTCAGCTCCGTACCCAGCCCCGCGCACTGGGCCACGGAAGCACGCGCTTACAAGGTGCTGATGGCCCAGAACCCCGACTACCACAAGGTCACCGTCTCACCCAGCCGCACGAACCAGATCCTTGTCGGCGGCCAGGAGATCCTGAAGGCGAATCGTTCATTCAGCCAGCCCCTAGCTACCCCGCGCGCCAACGGCACGCGCACGAACGCCCTGTTCACCGGTCTCACGCAGAGCTACAAGACCGCGAACGAGCAACTGTCCCAGCAACTGCTGGCCATCCAGCGGCTCTACACCGACAACAAGTCTTACAACCTCTTCGGAGGCGTCGACCAGCAGGTTCCCGCCGAGGCGAGGTTCGTGGATCCCAGCGTCGTCCCGGCCTGCGAGGGTACCGGGCCGAACCGGGAGTTGACGCGCCCGGCCAACGTCTCGCTGACCAAGCTGCCGCGCGCCTTCGCCTTCGCTCAGTATCTGGGTGTCGAGAACGCGCTGCAGCCGGAGATGTGCCAGACACTGGAGTTCGTCAACCAGCGGATGGAGATCATCGGGAGCGAGCAAGACCCCACGGGCTACGACACCCAGTTCTACGCCGACTTCCAGGTGACCTTCAAGATCCGGGCGCGCAACGGATCCACGGTGCGGGACTTCCAGACCTGGACGAAGACGATTCCCTTCGGCTTCCTGTGCCAGACCACCGATCACGCTGCCAGTTGTGACGGCCCCGGCGGGGCTCGTACTCCGTACGAGTACAACGCCGCCGTACCGACCTGGGACCCGACGGGACGTACCGCCTTCGTGGACTGCACCGCGATCCTCGAGGACCCGAACCTCTACAGCCAACTCAAGGCGCAGATCACGCAGTTCCTGTCAGGTCGGCAGGCCGGCTACTACAACCGGGTGGCCACCGGCCTGACCAGCGGCTTCGGAAGCCCGCTGTACATGGCCAACCAGGAGGTCACGAAGTCGGCCCGGCTCCTGCAGGCGTACTCCAGCATCGGGTGGACCAAGACCCTGGACCGGGATGCCCTGATGAAGATGGCGCTCTACGGTGATCAGCGCATCCCCGGCGACCTCGGCGGAGAGAGCAACACGCTGACGCGCATGTTCCAGGTCGCGCGGGACAATTACGCCACGTGTCTGCCCGCTTCGGACGGACAGCCCTGCACGGGCAGCTCCACGGCGTACGACCCGCTCGCCGGACAGGATCTGCAAGGCGGCTGTCCCACTGTCACCTCGCCGGCGGCGACAGCGGACCCCGTGGGCAACTGCATCCTCGGCTGGGGGGTCGACCGAGTGGGCATCCTGTCCGCACAATACGAGAAGGCCTCGGTCGCGATCGCCACCGGTACATACGCAGAGGACATGGCCGGCATCAGCTCGCTGATCGAAGAATTCGGACTGACCAGCTCGCTGGTGCATACGAGCTGACATCACCCGCTGATCTCATTTCGCGAAGGACGGACCCTGTGTGTAGGCGGGACGGTTGTCCCGCCTACACACAATCCGAATTTTCTCACCCTAGGTCGTGGTAGCGTGAAATTCTCCAGAAGACACACCATTGCGGCGGCACTGGGTCTTACCTCAGGTGCAGTCCTGATATACGTGACATTCCTTCCGGGAGGAACGCCGAATACCGCCCCTGGACCTGGGCCTGATGCAGCGAGCGACAAGATTCTCAACCGTTCCGTCCTGTCGGGCGGCGAACTCAGGCTGTGGAGCGACCAGGGAAGAGATTCCTGGGATCCGGCACGCACCTCCTCGCCGTTCGTCCACTCCATGCACCGGCTCTACGCCCGTACACTGCTCACATATACGAGCGCCCCCGGAACCAAGGGGCTGCAGCTCAGGCCTGATCTTGCCATGTCGCTGCCGACCGTCAGCGCGGACGGGAAGACATACACCTTCTCCCTCCGGCAGGGCCTCAAGTATGAGGACGGTGCACCGATCCTCGCTAAAGATATTAAGTACGGCATAGAGCGGAACTTCGACCCAAAAGCACTTCCCGGCGCTTCCCGTGAGCTGTTCGGTATCCTCGATCCAGGAGGAAAGTACACAGGGCCGAGCCAGGGCAGCGGAGACCGGTATAGTGACCTCAAGTCGATCGAGGTGCCCACCGACAAGACCATCGTATTTCATTTGACGAAGCCTTTCGCAGATCTCCCTGCACTCATGGCAAGGGGAGAGTCGGCCCCGGTTCCGAGGGTGAAGGACAGCGGTGAGGATTACGGCGTCCAGCCCGTTTCCTCAGGTCCCTACAAGTTCCAGTCGAAGCGTACAGGGAACAAGATCACCCTGGTCCGCAACACCTACTGGAGCAGAGGCGTAGACAGCATCCGCAGAGCATTGCCCGACACCGTGAACCTCACCTTTGGTTCCGGTCTCGAGGAGTTCAGGAAGGCTGTCGCCGATGGAGCGTACGACCACGCATCGCTAAACGAGCCCGAAGACTCCTGGGCCGCTCTGGTGAACGATCAGTCACTGAAGAACAAGATCGACAACACCCCGTCGGGAACGGTGAGATTTGGGCAGTTCAACGCTAAATCCGCCCCCTTCCAGAACCTGCACTGCCGCAGGGCGGTCCTCTATGCGACCAACCCCAAGAGCACACAAGCCGCGTTGGGGGGCTCCTCGGCGGCGAGCATGACCGCTCAACTCCTGCCCCCTGGCACGCTGGGATCCGACCCCCCTTACGACCCGTATCACCTTACGGCCGCTGCCGCCCAGCCCAAGAAGGCCCAGCAGGAACTCCGTGCATGCGGCAAGGAGAAGGGGTTCACGACGAAGATCTCCGTGGCCGAGGGAGACCCGCGTGCTGCCAAGGCTGCAGAAGCGCTCGTCTCCGCGATGAAACCAGTAGGCATCCGCGCCACGATCGAGAAGCACGGTGGACCCAGCGGCACGGATCCCGGACAGGACTCCGGCGTAATCCTGTCCAGCGGGAGCCCCTCCTATGCTTCTGCCGGTTCCTTCCTCAGGCCGCTTGTCGCCGGAGGGTTCAGCCCGGCTGACGCCGGGCCGGCGGCAGCCGACCCCGTGGTGTCGGGCCTGCTCGAGAAGGCCGCCAGGCAGACCGATCCGTACCTCTCGGCCGACATATACCGCCAGGTCAACCGCAGGATCATGGACCAGGCCTGGTATCTGCCGATCAGCTATGACAAAACGATCTCGTATCGTTCCGAGCGGCTGACCAACGCCTACATGCACAGTGCCTACCGAACGCTTGACTTCCAGGCCCTCGGGATCTTCAACGGGGGCGATTGATGGACGGACAGTCTCTCTCGCGGATCCGAGGGGTCATCCTTGTGATCCTCGCATTCGTGATCGTCGGATGCTCGAGTAATGATGGATCGACAGCTACCGACGGGTCCCCCCAGGGGGGCGTCTTGCCACCCCCCGTTAGCGTGATCCATTCGATGCCGTCCGTGAAGGGTGAGATCGGGAAGAGGGCGGTCATAGAGCTGCCCCCCGGAAGCCCCCCGGTCGACCGGTTCGTGGTCAGCGTCGTGAGCGAGGGGAAAGGACCTGCCGTGCGGGATAAGGACTGGGTGACTCTCGGCTTCAGCGCGAAGGACTGGAGCAGTAGGACAGACCTTCCGAGCACCTACGACGCCGGTCAGGCCCCACAGATCTACCAGCTGGGGTCCGGTCGGATCCTCGGCTTCGACCGCGCTCTCGTTGGGCACAGGGTCGGCAGCCGCGTCCTAGTGATCGGCTCCGGATCGGCGGCGTTCGGCGCGCGCGCCAGCACCGGATCCGCCAAAATGATCGCCGCTGTTATCGACATCGCTTCCACAGTTCACCCGGATTCGTCTGTCGTCGGCAAGGAAAGACAGCCTGCCAGCGGAATACCGCAGGTCCGCGGCAAAGGGGAAAGAGCAGAGATCGCCGTACCAGAGTCCGCTGAGCCAAGCCAGTTGCTGAGCCACGTTCTCGTCGAAGGATCCGGCCCGCGGGTGCAACCGGGCCAGAACATTCTGGTCCAGTACAGCGGATTCCTGTGGAAGAGCGGCAAGAAGTTCGACTCCTCCTGGAAGAGGGGCGGGGCCGTAGGCTTCCAGATCGGCACGGGGCGGGGCATGAAGGCGTGGGATCAGGGTCTGGTCGGTCGGGCAGTGGGCAGTCGGCTGATGCTCGTCGCGCCGCCCTCGTTCGCTTACGGTGACAAGCCGCCACGCGGGGTTCCAGCCGGCTCCACCGTGATCTTCGTCATCGACATTCTCCAAGCCGCGTGAGCCCGGCCCGCCGACTCTAGGCCTTGTCAAACCCCTTGTCACCAGACCGACCGAGGCGAGATGATCTTCCTCATGGCCGCAGACGACACGGCCCCTTGGTTCCTGGTCGAAGACGGCGAAGGCGGCTGGGCACGGTACGACATGAGCTTCGCCGAGTGGCTCTACCGCTATCTCATCGGTGAAGACATGACCGGCCCCAACACCTCCGCCTTCTACCCCGGCCCGGTACAGCTGTGCCGACTTCGATGACCGTCGACGAACGGCCAGAACCGTGGAGCGGGCCGGACCGCGGCATGTAACCCTTCCGCCACGACAGCCACAGGCGACCACCAGAATGCCCGGAGAACCAAACGAGACGACGTCTTACTCGTCTTGCAGAAGCCAGGCGCACTTCCTCTTCCTGGTCAAGGCCAACCAGCCCGGCCTGTTCGCCGCCCTGCGCTCACTGCGCTGGAAGGAGGTGACTGCCCGTCGCTACGACCGCGAGGCCGGACACGGCCGCCGGGAGACGAGAGCTACCTGATCCGTCCGTCCTCGTCCCGCTTTACATGCACCTGTCGCCGCCCGCTGGTCAGCGCCCGGCTGGCGAGCTGTTCGACGAGGAGTTCCGAGTGCGAGCGCAGGCCTTGGAGGACGGCTACGAGGGGTGCGTACGAGGCGGAGGCGACCATGTCGGTCGGGTCCTCGTCGGGCTTAAGGAAGACGGGCACGATGATCCTGGCGGTCTTGGCCGTGCCGTCGGGGCTCGGGCGCAGGGCCCGGCCGATGTTCTGCACGATGTCGACGCCTTCGCCGAGCACCGGGACGGAGGCGAGGACGCTTCCAGGACGAACTCTTCGAGGGCGCCGATCCCTACTCATCATGGTACGACGCGGGCCGTCCCGCATCCATTGAGTGATGACTGGCCCGTCGCTCGTGGGGCTATGAACGGAACGCCGAGCACGGCAGGATGCGGAACCAACAGAGCCCCCGGGCTGTCGGCAGTGTCGGCTGGAAGCAGCACTGCCAACGTCCGGGGCTCTGCCACGTCACACCAACTGACCAGCGTTTTCACCGCTCAGGAACAGGATGAAAGAGGTTTAGCGCGAGGTCTGTGGTTGCGTTCCCGTCAGCCAGCGGGCGCCGTGACGATGCTGGCACCGTAGTAGTTCAGGGATTCGGCGATGTCGGCGTAGTAGAACCGCCACGAGCAGAAGCGCCCGTCCACTCCGGTGGGGACGCCGGTGCAGGGCGCCTCGGCGTAGTAGTCCCCGGCGACGATGGTGCCCTTGGCGATGACGGCGGAGCCGTCGCCGGTGAGAGAGTATACGGGGCCTCCGCTGTCGCCCTTGCCGGCCGCGTTCTGCTGTTCCGCGTGGTCGGCCTTCACCACAGGGCCCCACCGGCCGAGCGCCGTGCTGATGTAGATCCCGGTGCCCCACACCTGGATGTTGCATCGGGAGCCGGACCGGGCCCCCGAGGTGCAGATCCAGTTGCCGACGTAGGATCTCGAAGCCCCGGCGACCGGCTTGGTGGAGTCGGTGGTGTCGTAGGGGCCGTCCCACATGCGGCCGAAGCTGCGGGCATCGACCATCATGATGTCCCGGGTGGGCATGTCGTTGAACGCCCAGCCCATGAAGTCGCTGCCAGGGTCACGGACCTCGTCACCGTTGTTGTAGCAGTGCCCTGCGGTCAGCATCCGGGTGTAGCCGCCCCAGGCAATGGCGAATCCGTTGGTGCACCCCATACCACGGCTGCCGCCGTAGTACGGGGCGGCGTCGTCCAGACGGCAGATACTGGGGCCACCGTAGTCCCCATTGGGGCCGCAGAATCCGTTGAGCGGCTCGGGTGCGGTGTCGCCGGCTGTGGTGTTCACCCGGACGTCCACCCGGGCTGTCTTGAGCGTGGCGTCGGCGGCGCTCTTCTGCGCCGCGGTGGTGTCCTTGGCCCAGCGCACCTCGATGCCGCTGCCGTCCACCCGCGGGGCGACTTCGCCGAACGCCGGTGTCTTGCTGAGCCGGTCGGCTTCGGAGCTGAGCTGCTTCAGGCTGTACTTGGCGGGTTCGACCCGGACGGGGACAGTGTCGTCCTGCGAGCTGATCACGCTCTGCACGCCGGCCGGTACGGCCCCCTGCCAATAGACGATCAGTTCCCGTTTCTCGGGAGCCGCCACGATGCCTGCCAGACCGTCCGGAGCACTGGCGGCGGCCTTCTCGATCTCGGCAGCGGCCGCGTCCAGCCGGCTTTGCATTTTCATCAGATCCGCCCAGCTGGCAAAGCCGCCGGGGACCGGATCGGGGATCTGCCAGCTCTTGCCCTCCGGAACCGGCTTCGGCGGGGGATCAGCGGCCGGAAGCGCCTGGACCCCCCCAGCTGTGATCAGCACAGCCGCCGCGCCCGCAACCGCCGAATACCGGACTGATAATCTTCTGAACATAGGTGCCTCCAAGAAACCCTGAAAGTGGAGCACGGGCTGAACCGCCGGCAGGGGTCGGCCGCCCTCGGCGACGCATAGCCATGGAGCGGCTTTCAGACTGACCGTCCGTCCGCAGGCAGTCCTGAGCAACCGGTACTGCTCTGCGTACACGTGAACGTGACAGCTGCCCCGGTACCAGATACCGGGACGGCATCCTCAGGTTCCACACCCGTCCAGCCACACCGGCGAGGGGGCGTCGCCAGGGTGAGCGAGTGAGCCTTTTCCAACCTCCCGGCGAGTCAGGTTGTCTGGGGGCACCCGGTTCGATGTGAACGACGAAGCTCCTGGCAGACGGGTTCACGACCAAGATCCACCGTCTTCCAGGAGCTTCGTGCGCTTGTCTACCCATCGGCGACCGATCTGTCCAGCGCGCACTTGCGTCACCTTGCCCAGCGCCTGGCCGCTCACCGTCACGAGATCGGAACTCGGTGGCGCCGCGCCATGCCGGGCCGTCAGGCACTGCTGGTCCTGGCCGCTTCTGCACTGCGGTGAACACCTACGCCCAACTCTCCGCCGGGTTCGGCGTCGGCACCGCAACGGTCTACCGCTACGTCCGTGAGGCGATACAGGTCCTGGCCGCAACCGCTCCCAGCCTGGCCGAGGCGGTCCGGGCCGCGAGCCGCCTGGCTTTCGCGATCCGACGGGACGCTGCTGCCGATCGACCGGATCGCCGCCGACCCCGTACTAATCCGGCAAACACAAGCGCCACGGCATGAACGTTCAAGTCCTCACCGAACCGTTCGGGCGGCTGCTGTGGGCCCCAGCCACACTTCCCGGCTCCACCCATGACCTGACCGCCGCCCGCACCCACGGCATCATCGACGCGCTCGCCGAATCGGGACCAAATGCTGGGCCGACAAGGCATACCAGAGAGCGGGCCGACCCGGTACTGCCGCAGCGGCTGGTCCCGGCCGAGGCGACGGTCCGCCAGCTGCTGGCCCGCATCGACGGCGCCGCACTGGTCGGTCTTCTTCGGGCGGGGCCGACGGCGTACGGGTGGGAGGACCAGCGGTGGACGCTGGCCCGGGTCGGGGTGCTGATCGGGGCGCGGTTCGAGGTCGCCTAAGGGATCTCCGGGGTGTGGCGGCTGCTGGACCGGCTCGGGTGGTCGTGGCAGGTGCCGAAGGTGCGGGCCGTGGAGTGTGACGAGGGGGCGATTGCCGCATGGTGCACGGAGACGGCACCCGTTCCAGCCTCGTCCGGGCGCACCGACCGCCACCGGCTCAACCGTGTCGGAGACCGCCAGGCCAACCGCGCGCTGCACACAATCGTGCTGGTCCGCATGCTTCACGACCCTCGAACGCGCGAATACGTGGCACGACGCACCCTCGAAGGACTCAAGACGAAGGACATCTTCAGATGCCTCAAGCGCTTCGTCGCGAGAGAGGTCTACCGCTACCTCACCAGCGCCTTCAACGACGTGACCGGGTCGTCTCTTGCAACTTGACGATCTATAGAAGCTTCAGAATGTCGCCGGCCTGCCGGCATGAACGTCCACGTCATCACTGCCCCGTTCAGGCGGCCGCTGCAACGTCCGAGCTTCGCTCAATCGCGGAGAACCCTCCGATTCCAGGTCCGTGCCGTCCACGACATGCCCACACCTGCAACCTCCTGCTGCCTGGCCATCCCTCTGGGGACTCCAAGAGTGTCCTGATCGGCGAAGGCTCCGGTAGCAGATCAGGACACTGGCGATGCCGACGAAGGCGAGGAAATGGTCGGCCTTGCACTCGTGGCGGCAGGCGACGTCATCCATCAGACAGGACAGTCCGCTCGCCCACCCAGCGGTACCGGCCCAGGCGGCTGGAGCTTTCGGCCCCGCGGCCGGCGATGCGTGGCATGATCTGCCGACGGCGCAGCCAACCTCGCAGGTGCTCGAAGCCGTAGCCCTTGTCCGCATGCAGCTTGGCTGGGCGCCGACGCCGGGGCCCGTAGCGCGAGTGGATCGGTGGGATGCCGCGCAGTAGCGGGATCAGCGCCTGGCTGTCGTGGAGGTTGGCGCCGGAGATGCCGACCGAGGGCGGCGGCCAGGTACGGTCACAGATCACGTGAATTTTCGCCCCCGAGCTTGTCGCGTTCGGTCAAGTCAAGGGCCCCGTTTGACTGCCCGGACGCTGACCGAGTCGATTGCGCAGCACGACCAGGACAATGCGATGGCCGAGGCGCTGAACGGCACCTTCAAGGCCGATCTGATCGAGACGCAGGCCCGACGGGTCGGAGGGTTGGGCAAGTTGTAACGGCCGAGGCTCCTGGAACCTGGTGGTGCGCTGGAGGAAGATCCTCACGACCGGTGGCGAGACGTATACAGCCCGTGGATCACCCAGGTCACGTCACATATGGGAATACGTGCGCGGTGAACTTCCTTTTCGGCGTCGAATCAGCCATCACCCGGGCGAGTATGGAGGCTGGGTTGCGAAAGACCGCCGACTGCGAGGTCGTCCCCGAGCCTAGCGATCCGGCCCGTGGTCCCTTGCGTCGATGAGTTCGGCTACTCGGCCTCCAGCCAGAAGCTGGTGGGCCGGTCGCTGTTGCCGACACGCAAGGCCCTGACCGTGCTCACCGGGCTGATGGCTTTGGGCCTTGGGGATCGGCATCGGAGTTCATCTTTGGCCCAGTCTACCGAGTTTCCCAGTCAGCCAGGGCTGTGAGTATCAATTACTCAAGCTGGTTGGGACCGCCTCTGTGACGTTAGTTGCGTCACATTCATCGCTTTATTGCCAATCCTGATCCTTCGCGAGAGGGTGACGGTCGCTCCCGCCGTCAGGGGGTGCGATGCGGAAAGTGTGAATTATATGTCGACCATCTGTCGACCGAACATCAAAACTCCCGAACACCGGGTGACCACGGAAGAACTCGTTCAATATATTGCGGATGAATATCGAGATCACCCCAGGATCGAGTATGTGCTGAATACAATTCGCGCGACAACGGTGCAGGCCCGGCGGTTCTCCCGGCCGCTAGAGGAGCTGGCCCGCCCGGCCAAGTCAACGGGCGAACGGATGCGGGAACATTTTCGGGATGCCTGCAGGCTGGCTGAAGAGGCCTCGCGTGATGCACTTGCGTCGGCCCAGGTGGGACCCCAGGAAATCGACGCTCTCGTCTGCGCGAGCTTCACCGGCTATGTCATGCCCGGCATGGACATCCACCTCATTGGCCGCCTCGGACTCCCGGCGACCGTCCGCCGCACCCCTGTCACCCAACTCGGTTGCGCCGGTGGCGCCTTCGCCCTGACGCAAGCCGCGGAGCACATCGCCGCTCACCCCGACGACAACGTGCTGGTCGTATGCGCCGACGTCTTCACTCCATTCCTGCACCACACCGACGCCGGCATGGACGCGATGATTTTCAGAGGAATTCTTGGGGACGCCGCTGGCGCATGCGTGGTTCGCGGCGGCACACGCGGCATCGGGCCGGTCATGGCGCAGTCATGGCAGTACGTGGTGCCGGACAGCGCCGACATCGTCGGCATCCGCCTGGAAGACGACGGTTTCCATGGATATAACTCACTTCGGCTGATAAAGGCGGTGGAATCCGCTCTCCCTCACCTGTCAGACTGGCTCAGGCGGACATGCCCGCCAGAGGCCGATCCGGTTCCAAACTTCATCATCGCGCACCCCGGAAGTCCACGTGTGATGGATACACTCGTCTCAGGGCTCCAGTGTGATGCCAGCTTGCTGGCCCTATCCCGGGCAAGCCTCCGAGAAATGGGAAACATAGGATCTGTCTCCCTTCTCGATGTGCTGGCACGTGTCTTCATCGAGCCGCCCGCTTCCGGTGCCCATGGGCTCGTGATAGGCGTCGGCCCAGGCGTGACCCTCGTGGCGTGCCGGGTCGGCTGGAGCCAAGGGGAAGGCCCATGACCGAGTTCCCCGGCCCGTCGGCCCCGAAGACCGCGGTGATCGCCGGGATCGGCTCCTACTTGCCGCCGAGCCTGGTGACCAACGCGGAACTGGCGGCCCGGCTGGACACCTCTGACCAGTGGATACGCTCCCGTACAGGCATCGCCACCCGCCACGTGGTCTCTGCGGGCATGGCTACCTCCGACCTGGCTGTGGAGGCCGGGCAGCGGGCACTGGAGTCAGCGGGAAAGTGCCAAGCGGACATGGTCGTGCTAGCCACCACCACGCCCGACCGCCCCTGCCCGGCCACCGCGCCCGAAGTGGCGGCAAGGCTGGGACTCAACGGTGTGGCAGCCTTCGACGTCGCGGCGGTGTGCAGCGGCTTCCTGTACGCGCTGGCGACCGCTACTGGCCTGATCGCGGCCGCTATGGCGAATCGGGTGCTGCTGATCGCAGCCGATGCCTTCACCACCATCGTCGACCCCAGCGACCGGTCCACCGCCGTGATCTTCGCGGACGGGGCTGGCGCGCTGGTCCTGCGAACTGGCGCGGCCGACGAGCCGGGCAGTGTGGGGCCGATGGTGCTGGGAAGCGACGGTGACCTCAGCGACCTGATCGAGGTACCAGCCGGCGGATCCCGGCAGCGTTCCTCGCGGCGTCTGCCCACCCCCGGGGACGAGTACTTCACGATGCGCGGCCGAGACATCTACCGGCACGCTGTGCAGCGGATGACCAGCGCGTCCCAACGAGCCATGGCCGCGGCCGGCTGGGCAACCGAGGACGTGGACCGCTTCGCCGCCCACCAGGCCAACGCTCGGATCCTTGAGTCTGTGGCCGGGCGGCTCGGCCTGCCGGCCGAGAAGCGGCTCTCCAACATTGAGCGTGTCGGCAACACCGGAGCCGCCTCCGTTCCAGTCCTGCTCGCCGAGTCCGCCGCCGACAACAGCCTGACCGCCGGTCAACGCGTGCTGCTCACGACCTTTGGCGGCGGTCTCACCTGGGGTGCCGCGACCCTCGTCTGGCCTGACCTGAAGGCAATCACAGCCTGACGGGTCGGCGGGTGAACGGCGCAACCTCCCGAAAGGAACAACACATCATGTTCGAGAACCTCAAGGAAATCCTCGTACTCAAGCTCAAGATGCCGCCGGAGCACATCGTTCCAGAGGCGACCAAAGAGGATATCGAACTCGACTCGCTTGCCGCCGTAGAGCTGTCCGTGATCCTCGGTGAGCGCGGCATCACGATCAGCGACGACGAGCTGCTGGAAGCGGCGACGGTCGGGGAAATGGCCAAGCTGATCGAGAGCCGGAGTACTAACCTCTGATGAGCCGTCATGACATCGCCGTAACCGGGCTCGGCCTGGTCACCCCCAGCGGCATAGGGGTCGAACCGAACTGGGCGGCAGTCTGCGACGGGCGGCCCAGCGCCGCTCACGACCCCCTCCTCAAAGACAATCCAGTACGGATCTCCTGCCGCGTACCAGACTTCGAGCCCGCACAACTGCTCGGCGGCCGCCGCGCGCACCGGCTCGACAGATTCACGCAGTTCGCGCTCGTCGCGGCCAGAGAAGCGATTACTAGCGCTGGCCTCGACATCGCGACCTGGGACGGCGCCCGAGTGGGCGTGGTTCTCGGCTGCGCCGCAGGCGGGCCGGGGACGGTTGAGGAGCAACACCTAATACTGACCGAGAAAGGACCCGCCAGCGTCTCGCCGCTGCTGCTCCCGATGCAGCTGCCCAACATGCTGGCCGGCCAGACGGCCATCGAGTTCGGCGCCACCGGCCCCAACCTGGTGGTCGCCACCGCCTGCGCGTCCGGTGCCACCGCGATCGGCACTGCGAGCGACCTGCTCGCGCTGGACCGCTGCGACATCGTGCTGGCCGGCGGGAGCGAGGCCATGATCACCCCGCTGGTTATGGCTGGCTTCGCCCAGATGGGTGCGCTCTCCAGACGCGAGGACGACCCCGCAGCCGCCTCCCGCCCCTTCGATGCTGACCGCGACGGCTTCGTCGCCGGGGAGGGGGCCGGGGTGCTTGTCCTGGAGCGCGCCGATGACACGCGGGCCCGCGGCGCCCGCGCCCGGGCCCGCGTTGCGGGTTACGGGGCCAGTGCTGACGCCCATCACATAACCACCCCCCACCCGGAAGGGACCGGAGTGGAATCGGCCATCCGGAGCGCGCTGGCCGACGCTGGCGCGACCCCGGGTGACGTCGGGCACGTCAACGCGCACGGCACGTCGACCCCGCTCAATGACCTGACCGAAGCCAGGGTCCTGAGACGGGTTCTGGCCGGCGCACCGCTGGTGACCTCGACCAAGGGGGCGACTGGACACCTGCTTGGCGCGGCCGGTGCGGTCGAGGCGGTGTTCAGTGTTCTGACCGTCGAGCGGGGACTCGTCCCGCCCACCGCCAACCTGAGGACCCTCGACCCGCACATCGACATCGACGTGGCCACTGCGGCCACTCCCCGCAAAATCGGACTGGCCCTGAGTAATTCCTTCGGATTCGGCGGCCAGAATGCCGTATTGGCGATTGCCGCGGCCTGACCTGGTCAGCGCGCCACCAGTCCGGGACATGGCTGGTCGGCTCGAGGCCAAGGCCCGCACCCTTGACGGCTGAGCCCGCCCTTGAAAGGGAGGCGCCGGATGGGCTTGGTCCGCTTTGACGGACATCTGAGTGGGCGTTAAGTCCGTTCTTCCTCGGTTCGTGATCGCTCGATCGTGGTACTGATTGCGGTCCGGACCGCCTCGTGGGCATGTCCATGTTGAGATGCGGGGCGTGAAGAGAGAGCCGTACCTCAGCGACTTACCGGACGAGCAGTGGGCGTTAATCGAGCCGATGATGGGGGTTGAGGAACATCGGAACGGAAACCGGCGCTAAGCCCTCTCTGCTCTCCGGAGCCCGTTGAACTGCGGTTCGGTATTGGTTGAACCTCTGGCAGTCGTGTTGATCAACTGCTTGGAGGTCCGGGGTGCCGGTCGAGTTTTTGACGGATGAGCAGGCCGCGGGGTACGCGGCGTTCCGAGGGGCGCCGGCCCGCGCGGAGCTGGAGCGGTTCTTCTTCCTGGACGACGCGGATCGGAAGCTGGTCGAGTCGAAGCGGCGCTCGCACAATAGGCTCGGCTTCGCCGCCCAGCTAACGACTGTGCGCTACCTCGGGGTCTTCCTGGACGACCCGTCCGACATCCCGGCTGAGGTTGCCGACTACCTGGCCGAGCAGCTGGGGATCGAGGACCCCTCGGTGCTGAAGGCGTACGGCGAGCGGGAGAACACCCGGCTGGACCATGTGCGGGAGTTGCGGAGGTTGCTGGAGTACCGGGAGTTCGCCGAGATCGAGCCCGAGGTGCGGGCGTGGGTGGACGCGCGGGCGTGGACGACCGGTGAGGGGCCGAAGGCGCTGTTCGACGCAGTGGTGGGGTGGCTGCGCGAGCGGCGGGTGCTGCTGCCCGGGGTGACGACGCTGGCCCGGCTGGTGGCGTCGGTGCGGGAGGCGGCGAACCAGCGGCTGTGGGACACCCTGCACGGGATGCTGACGCCGGGCCAGCGGGCGGTGCTGGACGACCTGCTGACGGTGTCGGCCGGGCAGCGTGTCTCGGAGCTGGACCGATTGCGGCGTGGTCCGGTGCGGGTGTCGGGGCCGCAGATGAAGGCCGCGCTGGAGCGCGCCGAGGAGATCGCCGCGTTGGGCATGGGCGAGGTAGACGTGGCTGGTATTCCGCCGCGCCGGCTGGCGGAGCTTTCCCGGTATGGCGTGGACGGCAAGGCGTCGCTGCTGCGGCGCCACGGGGATGCGCGGCGGCTGGCGACGCTGCTGGCCACCGCGGTGCACCTGACGACCCGGGCGGTGGACGACGCCTTGGACTTGCTGGAGGTGCTGGTCGCAACGAGGCTGCTGGCGCGGGCGGAGCGGGACACCGCGAAGGAGAAGCTGCGGACCCTGCCGAAGGTCGAGCGGGCCGGCGCGAAGCTCGCGGTGGCGCTGCAGGTCGTCTTCGACACCACGGCCGAGCAGGTCGACACCGACACCGGGGAGGTCACCGAGCCGAAGGTGGCCACCCTGGCGGCGATGTGGGAGGAGATCGAGGCGGTGGTGACCCGCGAGGAGCTGGCGGCGGCGATAGCCGCGATGTTCGAGCTGACGCCGCCGCTGGACTCGGACGCCGACGAGGCGTGGCGGCGGGTGCTGGTCACCCGGTTCAATACGGTGCGGCCGTTCTTGAAGCTGCTGGTGAAGGTGGTCGACTTCGGCGCCACCCCGGAGGGCCTGCCGGTGGTGAAGGCGCTCAAGTCGCTGCCGGAGCTGATGGGCCGCAAGAAGGTGGGCCAGGCCGAGATCGACACCGGGCTGCTGTCCGGCTCGTGGAAGCGGCTGGTGCTGGCAGCGCCGCACCTGGAGCCGGGCGAGGTGGACTGGAAGGCGTACACGTTCTGCGTGCTGGAGCAGGCCCATCGGCTGCTGCGGCGCAAGGAGGTGTTCGCCAAGAACTCCTCGAAGTGGGGCGACCCGCGGGCCAAGTTGCTGGCCGGGCAGGCGTGGGAGGCGGCGAAGCCGACTGTGCTGGCCTCTCTCGGCCTGCCCGAGGACGCGGGCGAGCACCTGGCGGCGCGGGCCGAGCTGCTGGACGGCACTTACCGGGAGGTGGCCTCTCGGGTGCCGGCGAATGCCCAGATCGTCTTCGACGATGATGGCCGGCTGCACTTCGCGGCGCTGGAGCCCGAGCCGGAGCCCGCCTCGCTGCTGGAGCTGCGGGCGCAGGTGAACTCCATGTTGCCCCGCGTCGACCTGCCGGAGGTGCTGCTGGAGGTGTTCTCCTGGACCGGCGCGGACCAGGCGTTCACCTCGGTGACCGGCGGCGAGGCCCGGCTGCGGGACCTGCACGTGACGATCGCGGCACTGCTGGTCGCGCACGGCTGCAACGTCGGCTACACCCCAGTGATCGGAGGCCCGGACGCGCTCAAGTACGGGCGGCTGTCCCACGTCGACCAGACGTACCTGAGGCTGGAGACCTACCGGGCCGCGAACGCCACCCTCATCGGAGCCCAGGCGTCGATCCCGCTCGCGCAGGCGTGGGGCGGCGGCCTGGTCGCCTCGGTCGACGGCATGCGGTTCGTCGTCCCGGTTCCCTCGGTGTACGCCAGGCCGAACCCCAAGTACTTCGGCGCCTCGACCGGCGGAGGTGGGCGGCGGGCCGGGGCGACGTGGCTCAACCTGATCAACGACCAGGCCGCAGGCCTCGGCGGGAAGGTGGTGGCCGGCACCCCGCGAGACTCGCTGTACGTGCTGGACGTCCTCTACGACCGTGACGGCGGCCGCCGCCCGGAGGTGATCATCACCGACACCGCCTCCTACAGCGACATCGTGTTCGGCCTGCTCACCCTGGCCGGGTTCACCTACGCCCCGCAGCTGGCGGACCTGCCCGACCAAAAGATGTGGCGCATCGACCGCACCGCCGACTACGGCCCCTTCCAGGATGCCGCCCGCGGCCGGATCGACTTGGACCGGATCGAGCGGCACTGGGAGGACGTGCTGCGGATCATCGGCTCGATCCACACCGGCGCGGTCCGGGCCTACGACGTGATCCGGATGCTCTCCCGGGATGGTCGGCCCACCCAGCTCGGCGACGCGATCGCGCACTACGGCCGGATCGCCAAGACCCTGCACATCCTGCGCCTGGCCGACGAGCCCCGCTACCGGCGCCAGATCAAGACTCAGGCCAACCTGCAGGAGGGCCGCCACGCGCTCGCCCGCAAGATCTTCCACGGCCGCGCCGGCCAGCTCTACCAGAACTACCAAGAGGGCATGGAAGACCAGATCGGTGCGCTCGGCCTGGTCCTCAACGCCCTGGTGCTCTTCAACACCCGCTACATGGACGCTGCCCTGGCCCGCCTGCGGGCTGACGGCTTCAACGTCCGGGACGAGGACGTCGCTCGCCTCTCGCCGTTCGTGCGCCACCACGTCAACATGCTGGGCCGCTACTCCTTCCAGCTGCCGGAGCTGCCCGGAGAACTGCGGCCGTTGCGCGATCCGGACCAGGCCGACCATGGATGACTTCGGCAGCCTTGGACTTCGGTCCCAAGAGAAAGTCCTGGGACCGAAGGCGAGGACCTCGCTCGCTACCGCTTGCGCTGGCCGACGCCGGAGGGGGCGGTCAGCACAAGCAGGCCTGTTGCGAGGGTGGCCAGCCCGCACCAGGAGGCAGCGGGCAGACGCTCCCCAAGGACGATGATCCCCAGAACCGCCGCGACGGCAGGTTCTGCCAGGGTCAGCGAGGTGGCCACCGACGCTGGGGTGGAACGCAACCCGTACCCGAAGAGCCGGTAGGCAAGGTAGACGGTGAACAGGGCCAGGTAGGCGGCCACGGTCGCGCCACGTGTCGTGGCCAGCCAGTGCATGTCGGTGAGCAGCACGATCGGCAGGACGAGCACCCCGGCCGCGCCGAACATCGTGCCCATGACCGCACTGGAGGGATGCCCGTGGGTGATGAGCCTGCCGCTGACCAGCGCGTACGCGGCATATGACAGGCCGGCTCCTGCGGCGAGTGCGGCGCCTGCCAGGTCCATCGTTGCGGAGTCGTCGGTGAGTGTGGGCCCTAGCACCAGGAGGGTGCAGCCCAGGACGGCGAGTGCGGTGGAAGCCGTCCATCGGATGGTCGGCCGGCCCTGACCAGTGGCCCAGGCCAGTAGCCCGGCGAAGACCGGTGCGCTGCCCAGTGCGATCACGGTGGCCACGGCCACGCCGGCGTGGGCTACGGCCGGGTAGAAGGTCACCGGGTACCCGGCCACCGCGATCGCCCCCAGGGCAAGCAGCCATCGCTCGGGGCGTGTCAAGGCGGTAGGCAGGGAGCGGGCGCTATGGGAGGTGAGGAGCAGCAGGATGCCGCCGACGGTGAGGCCAGCGCAGCCTATGGCCACGGAGGGCGCGCTGGCGGGTGCAAGGGAGCTGACGGTTCCGGTGGTGCCCCACAGCACGGCCGAGGTGAGGATGGGCGCGGAGCCGCTGAGGAAACGAGTGTGTGGACGGTTCGAGCCGGTGGTTGCCGGGCGTGCGGGAGCCAGTGAGGAAGTGCGGTTTGGCACGGTCGTGATCTTCCGTCGTCGAATGCGTTTGGGAGTCGATCCGAAACGGGCGCACGACACAGACCCCTGGCCGCCCTGTGGGTCAGCCGGGGTCGGGAGATCAAGCCATCAGTGTCCGCGCCCGGTCAGGCGCAGAGCGGCGGCAGAACGACGTGCCAGTAGGTGTTCACCCCGTGATGGTACCCGGCCGGGCGCTTGCCACGGCAGTCGGCAGTGCGCATCACCTGCGGCTGCCGCCCGGTGCCAGCAGGCTGGTGACCTCGGCGATCGCCTCTGCCGAAGGTCTGAAGTAGCGGCGGACGTTCTCCGGTTTTTTGTGCCTGGACTTGGCCATCAGCATCAGCAGGGAGGCGCCTTGCTCGCCGAGGTGGGTCAGGGAGGAGTGGCGCCACTCGTGCAGGTCCCAGCCGGTACCCGGCCCAGCCAGCGCGGTGTGCTGGTCCAGCAGTGCCCGGGCCTGCCCGTAGGACAGGCGGGCCAGGCCGGTGTCCGGGCAGACGTCGCGGGCAGCGAGCACCTTGCCAGGACCGGGGCGGCGGTGGGTGACGAACACCGGCCCACGGGTGCGGCCCTTGACCAGGCGGGGCAGCAGTCGGGCGGTTCCGGCATCCCAGAACACCGTCTCCAGAACGAAGTCCGCGCGGGCGGCGCCGCGGCGGCGGACCTTCGGCTGGGCACCCTTGGACTTCACCGGGCACCGGCGCCCGGCCAGGTCGAGGTCCTCGATGTTGACGTCCAGGATCTCCTCGGAGCGGGCGCATGTCTCGTAGAGCATCCTCCACAGGGTCTTCTCCCGAAGATGGATATCGCGGCGGGCGGTCAGCCGGTCGATCGCCATTTTCGAGCGCACCGGGGTGTCGGAGTCCGGCGGCGGAAGCCGCTTCGCCCAGGCTGGGACTGCCGGCCCGTCGTAGCCGCGCTCGGCGCACCAGCTCGTCCACGACAGCACCGCGCCGCGGCGGGCGTTCCAGGTGTTCACCGCCGAACTGCCCCACAGCAGCTCCAGCACCTCGCCGACCTCGTCGTCGGCAACGGCGGCGAGCGGGCGGTCCTCACCGATCCGCTCGGCGGTCTTCCCGAGGGCGATGCCGTAGTTCCGGACGGTGTTCGGGTTGGCGAGCGAGTCGAGGAAGGCGTCGGCCGCCGTCCGGACGGTCACCGCCTTCCCGGCTGGCAGCAGAACGACGGCGGGCACCGCTTCCCCCTTGCCACAGATAACAGGGTCGCTTCACGCAGCGTGCGGAAGACGTCCCCGCAGGTCGCGCTCAGTCATACCGCAGATAATAGGGCGTGATCTGTGGAACGACTTCACGGCCGCCCGGCGCCGACGACCCGTCAGCCGCTCACCATCAGCGATCGGGGCTTAGCGCCGGTTTCCGTTCCGATGTTCCTCAACCCCCTATCCCAGGGTGTGCAGCAGGCGCCCGACGGTCGACGCGCTGACGGGGTGGCCCTGAGTGGTCAGGGCCGCGGCCAAAGACCGCAGCGAGAGAGTGGTCCAGCGCAACGGCGATACCGGATCACCCCGGGTCGTCGGCTCGATCAGAGCCTCCAGCGCGGGCAGCAGACCCGGGTCGGTGACCGTCACAGGCTTGCGGCCGGCCCCTGGAGCCCGGATCCTGCCGGCCGGCAAAGGGCGCCCAGACAGGTCGGCGATCCCGCGTGTGATGGTGGCCGCGCTGACGCCAGAAGCCACGGCCACCAGGGCGATCCCGCCGTGGCCAAGCGCGGCGGCCTCGCTGGCCAGGTAGATCCGCCGACGCCGTTCATCGAGATGAGGAAGGAACTGATCGAACTTCGCTCTCAACGCCACAACCGAGGCTCGAGCGGACGTACCCGCAGTCACATCTCATTGTCCCGCCAACACCCCGACACCGAGCAGTAATTGAGATACGAGCCCCGGGGCGGACGGAGAACTCCCAGGTCAGAGTCTTCTTTGCCTATGTGGCTCCGTTGGGACGGACACTGATCGACCTCCGCCTCTGCCTGCCGGCGTCCTGGACGGACGATCGTGAACGGTGCCGGCGGGCCGGCATCGACGACACGGTCGTCTTCGAGACCAAGGTCGCCATCGCCAGGGCGATGGCCCGCCGCCGAGCACAACGGCACGGCGCTGGTCGAGATTTACCAGACCTGCAACATCTTCAACGACGGCGCCTTCGAGGTCCTCAAGGACAACGAGCAGGCCAAGGAGGCCGTCATCCGCCTGGAGCACGGCCGGCCGATCCGCTTCGGCGCCGAGCTCGACAACCTGCACACCAAAGAGATCCCGGTCGCGGACGGCATGGCCGGCGGCAGCGCCGACGGCGCGGCAGCCCTCATCGCCTGCGACGCCCTGCGGGGGACCGACACCCGCATTCCACGTCCTGCTGGAGCTCACCGCCGAACTGGGTTCCGACGTGCCATTCGCCCTGCCGGGAGACGCAGCCCTGGGCCAGGGCCGGGGCGGGATCCTGGAACCTCTGCCGGTCCGCTCCACCTCCACTGGGTCTTCGCCGTCGCCGATGTCTTCCGCGAGTGCGACCGGCTGCGCGACCAGGCCAGCACAGGCGACGGCACCGAAGCTGTACCACCTACGGGCCGACCCCGCCCTGCTGGACGCCCTCGCGGCCGGCGACCCCACTGCGCTGGCCGCCGCCCTCTCCAACGACCTGCAGCCTGCCGCCCTCGCCGACACACTGCGGACCGGTGCCGACGGCGGAGCCATCGGCACCCTGGTCTCCGGCTCCGGCCCCACCTGCGCCTTCCTGGCCAAAAACGCCGAGTCGGGCGCAGCCCTCGCCGAGACTCTCTTGCACCTGCCGCGCCATACACGTCACCCACGGCCCTGCGCCGGGCGCGGCCGTAGTGGCCTGACACGCAGCGGACCCCGCCTGGCACCGTGAATGGGCTCCCTGGTCTTCTCACCCCCGGGCAGCCGCACCTTTCATTGAGCTGTTTTCATCCTGAATACATGCGGGTCAGGAGGCTGTGGATGGTTTGGACGGCCGTTCCGATGCGGCGGGTGGAGCAGCGTGCCCGTCGTGGTAGTCGCCAGGCTTTGAGTTGCGCGAAGGCACGTTCGCCGGGGGCTCGCAGCCGTGTGTGGTCCCGGTTGAACTCCTGGTAGTGCTCGGGTTGTTTACGG
Organism: Streptomyces sp. NPDC051909; assembly: GCF_040681095.1. Taxonomy (NCBI): domain Bacteria; kingdom Bacillati; phylum Actinomycetota; class Actinomycetes; order Kitasatosporales; family Streptomycetaceae; genus Streptomyces; species Streptomyces sp. NPDC051909. The sequence continues at coordinate 25,708 of NZ_JBFAYA010000039.1, forward strand.
TGGTTCTGGTAGAGGGTGCGGACGGTTGCGTCGGCGTCTTGGTGGGCGCGGTCGGCGATGATGAGGATCTGCCGGGTGAGGCGGGCCTGGATGATGCCGTGGGCGCGGGCCGCGGTCAGGTCGTGGGTGCGTCCCGGCGTCGCGCGGGAGAACCACGAGGGTGTGCCGTACGGGCGGGCGATGACCTGGACGTTCATGCCGTGCTGCTTGGCTTTTGGGGTAGTACGGCTCGTCCGCAGCCACTTGGTCGATCGGGATGAGGGTGGCTGTCCGTCAGAACACCACCGCAACGACCAGGAGCCTCGTCACCCCACCCCGCTGACCTGCACCTTCACCCCACAGAGACCGGATGAAAACAGCTCACTGAGCTTCTTCAGCCGTCACCGTCACGAGTGGCGACCCGATGTCCGCTGACTTCCCTGTTCATCAGCCACGACAACGCCGACTGCCGACCACACCGGTCACCCGATAGGTGGGCCGGTTGAAGAAGCTCCCTGACCACGAAATTGCTCTGGGATAAGCGCATCGGCGTCCGCATCGCCCGCAAGGGCATCGAGTCCTCAGAACGACTCGGGCGCCGCAGGTGGGTCATCGAGTGGACCATGTCCTGGCTGATCGGCTATCGAGCTCAACCACCGCTACGAGCGACATCCCGCAACTACCTGGCCTTTCTCAGCCTTGCCGCAGCCATCTGCTGCTACAAACGGCTCCTCAAACTGACCGCGTAGGACCCGGTCTAAGTATGAATTACTCAAGACATTGGAGATGAAAGATAAAAAATGGTCTGGAAGGTCAGGGTTTCACCCTGCAAGGTGCTGTCAAACCTGCTTACTATTGAGGAATTTGAAAGGAGTGGGTCGTGGTTAACAATTCAAGCATCATTGCCGGTCAGGAGTCCAGCTTGAGCTGGAAAATTCTTGCTGCCGCGCTGGCTGCCGCCGCTGTTATCGGAGGAGGGGTCGCATCGGTCGTCCCCGGGGAATCGTCCGAAACCCAGCAGGTGGTAGTGGCGGAAGGTGACGGATATCAAAGTCAGCAGCACAATCAAGTGCTCCTCTAATTGATGAATCGGCCGGGAATCGAGCGGCCTATTTTGGCGGCGGCGATTCTCGGCCCATTCAAGCGGATGGGTGCAAATGAATCTAGATGCGGAAAGCGTGATGGTCGAGGTCATTGACAAGATTCGCAATCTTCGCGACGCGGGGGAGTTTGTGCAGGCTGAAGAGCTAGCCCTTGCCTCCATTGAGGGTATTGTTTCGCTGTGCGGGGAAAACTCCCTCGAAATGGCTGCACTTTGGAATGAATTGGGAATCATTGGAAAATACTCAGGGGAATTCTCGGAAGCGGAGGAGTACTACCAGAAGGCACTCTGCATTCACGAAAGCCGCGGGGAGGCCTTATCTGCCAACATTGCCTCGGTACTTCATAACCTTGCAGGGCTAGAGCATGCCAGGGGTGCACCTGAAAGCGCGGTGGAGATAGCCCTGCAGGGAATCGACGTACGCCTGAAGGTTGAAGCTGCGGACTCTGTATCTCTACTCGAGGACCTTGCTGCATTCGTGGCTATTCTTATCGATCTTGACAATTTTCGCGAAGCTCGAATTATAGCCGACGCCATTCTTTGGAGATATCGGGAAATTTATGGAGATTGCCATATTGAGGTGGCGACCGCTTTGCATAATCTGGGATCTCTTCAATATCGAGAAGGGAATTTTGTGGATGCCGCTTCCACCTTGCGTGATTCGATGGAGATGAAGTCATGCCTGCTGGGGGGGCGTCACCCTGACCTCGCTATAACCATGTATAATCTCGCTCGCTGCGAGGAAAAGCGCGGGGAGTCTGAAACTGCAGTAAGTCTCTGTCGTAATGCGGCTTCAATCCTTGAGGGTGTGGTGTCGAGTGATCACCCAGTCCTGGTCGCGTGCCAACAGCTCGCTTACCAATTGATGAGGGCCTCGAGGATCGGTGCGTAACCAAGGTAGGTAGATGCTGGACTTGAACACGATGCACTCGCCGCAAGCGGGCTGGGTTCCCCGCTGGCAAGACGTTCGGCGACTGGGGACGAGACCGCATCGTTCGATTCCCAGGCCCACCCCAGGACTTGCTGAAGGTGCTCGAGTGGGTCACCCGCAAGGAGCATCTCTGCATCTGCGGGTCGGCGTGGGGAAGACACACGTCGCCCAGGCGCTCGGGCACCTGGCGATCCGGCAGGGCGCGAACGTTCGCTTCGCCAAGACCAGCCGCTTCCTGGCGGACCTGGCCGGCGGCCACGCGGACCGCACCTGAGACCGGAGGCTGCGCGAGTTGGTACGGCCCGACGCGCTCATCCTGGACGACTTCGCGATGCGCCAGCTGACCGCGTCCCAGGCCGACGACCTCTACGGACCGGTCTCCGAGCGGCAGGGCCGGTCGCTGATCCTGACCAGCAACCGGAACGCCTAGAGCGTGTCTCTTTGATCGGTTGGTCAGTTGATCGGATGTGTCCATCCGATTAGTGATCACTGATGCGATGTGGGACCGGATCGAGCCGCTGATGCCAGCCGATCCGGTCCGCGGTCGGCGATGGGCCGATCACCGCCGAACCTTGGAGGCCATCGCGTGGAAGTACCGCACCTGCTCGCCCTGGCGGGACCTGCCGGACGAGCTCGGCTCGTTCCAGACCGCTCACAAACGCCTGATCAGATGGGCCGTGGACGGCACCTGGGAACGCATCCTCGCCGCGGTCCTGGCAGCGGCCGACGCCGCTGACGACATCGGCTGGACCGTCTCGGTGGACTCCACCGTCTGCCGGGCTCACCAGCACGCCGCCGGTGCCAGGAAAAGGGGGCGCCGGGCCGGGCCGAACCTGACGACCATGCCCTCGGACGCTCTCGCGGCGGCCTGAGCACGAAAGTCCACCTTGCCAGCGACAGCCGTGCACGGCCCCTGGCCTTTCGCGTCACCGCAGGCCAGGCGGGCGACGCCCCGGCCTTCGAGACCGTCATGGCAAGCATCCGTGTTCCGCGAAACGGACCCGGAAGACCGAGGACTCGGCCGGAGGCCGTCCTGGCGGACCGCGCGTATTCATCCCGCGCGATCCGGAATCACCTCCGCCGACGCGGGATCCGCGCTGTCATTCCCCCAGCCGTCCGACCAGGTCGGCCACCGTCTGCGGCGAGGCCGCGCCGGCGGTCGACCACCAGCTTTCGACGCCGAGGCGTACAAGCAGCGCAATGCCGTCGAGCGGTGCATCAACCGACTCAAGCAGTGGCGCGGCCTGGCAATGCGAACGGACAAGCTCGCCATCGCCTACCAGGCCGCACTCCACCTCGCCGCCATCCTCATCTGGACAGCCGCTTGACCGCCGAAGCACCTTGCCCGCGAAGATGGCCACATGGACGATCTTGTGAAGTTCCTCGTCGCACGCATCATGGACGACAACCACGCCTACGCCTACGTGGCCGACACCCTGGGCGGCGAGGCTCTTCTCGACAGCCATCTCCCCATGCTCGACCTGACCGAGCAACTGGCGCACGACTACAAGGCCATGGACCCGTCGGACTCCCGCTCGGCCGGCCTGGCATACGCGCTGCGAGTCCTTGCCCAGTCATACTCCGAGCACCCCGCCTACCTCCAGGAATGGCGCCCATAACCTTTCAAGGAGACAGGACCTAGGCCTCCCCGGCGCCCGACCAGGTGGCCGGGCGGGCCGTGATGCTCGTCCCGCACCGCGGCCCGGACACACAGGAGACCATGTCCTGGACGCACTGAAGAACGCCGACTTCCTCACCGGCTTCACCGAGGAGTTCTCCTCGGTGGCGGCATACGAGCGCATCGACCGTGACGTCCTCCAGCGCGCGAGCTGCCGCTGCGGGTAGAACAGATACCGGCGCGGGGCGTGCGGGACGACCTTGCCGGTGAACACCCAGCGCAGGAAGTCGGCGACGGGCACCTGCGGTGCCGCAGCCCACCCACCCTGGGCGAACTTCACCAGCCCCTCGGCGACGAGCAGCCCGTCGTCCGTCGTGGCCAGCCGTAATGAGGGCACCGTGGCCCAGCCAGGGCGGGCGGGGGCGGTCGCTGAACCAGCACGAGGTGACGCCGTCCTCGCGCATCCGCGCCGTGCGGGTCGTGATGTCCGCCGCGGTGATCAGGGACAGCTGAGCTTGGGGTCCGAGTTGGAACGGACCAGGAAACCGGTGTTGCTGCCAGAAGTTCTGACAGGCCGTGATCCGGGGGCCGTGACGGGGTCCTCCGCTGACGCTGTGACGGTTCAGCGGAAGCACAATCCTGCCTGCGATTCCCCTGGTGGCTGAAGTCCCTGGGCAGGTGGTTCAGTCCGTGATCGCCAGGGCTACTGCCTCGGAGCCGGAGGCTGCAACGATCTGATCTGCACTGGTCCAGGCGAGGGTGTCGATCGGCCAGGGAAGCGCTGCCGGGGGCCCGATAGCTTGGCCGGTTTCGGGGTTCCAGAGGCGGAGGGTGCCGTCTTCGCCGCCGGAGGCCACGACCGTGCGCCCGCCTGCGTGGCCCAGCTGCACGGCGGTGACCGGCCCGGTGTGCCCAGTCATAGGCTGTCCCCACGCTCGGCCGTCCTGGAGATCCCACAAGCGCACCGTGCCGTCATCGCCGGCCGAGGCTGCGACCTCACGACCACCCACCTCGCCGACCGCCACCGCCCACACCCGCCCCACATGACCCATCAGCGGCCGACGGTGTGCCTCGCTTGTTTCGGGGTTCCAGAGGCGGAGGGTGCCGTCTTCGCCGCCGGAGGCCACGACCGTGCGCCCGTCTGCGTGGCCCAGTTGCACGGCGGTGACCGGCCCGGTGTGCCCAGTCATAGGCTGTCCCCACGCTCGGCCGTCCTGGAGATCCCACAAGCGCACCGTGCCGTCATCGCCGGCCGAGGCTGCGAGCTCACGACCGCCCACCTCGCCGACCGCCACCGCCCACACCCGCCCCACATGACCTGCCAACGGGCCGAGAGGCGGCTTGTCGGGGTCGGTGCCCCATATGCTCACCGAGCCTTCCGCATCTCCGGTGACGGCGACGGCCCGGCCTTCTACGGTCCCGGTGGCGACGGCCCGTATGCCGCCCGGCCACTGGTCGACGGCGAACCCTTGAACGGGCTCGCCTGTGGCGGCGTCACGTGAGCCGAAGCCAGGGCTTCGACGGGAGCGGTTGAAGCCGACGACGATGGCGTCCCCGTTCACCCGTGCGGTTGCCAAGGAGAGCACCGGATCGCGCCGAGCCGGGGCAGGGTGCCTCGGCTCACGGGTGGCTAGGTCCCATAGCTCAAGTCCAGCGGGGCCGTGGGCGCCGGTGAACGCCAGGGGCTGGCCGGCGGCCGAGACGGTCGTTATCCCCCACAGCGATCCGGAGGCGGTCATCAGAGGTGTTCCAAGCTGGCGCCCGGACCGCGGGTCCCACAGGCGCACCGTTCCGTCCCACCCTCCGGAGACGATCGCGGCCCGGCCGTCCACCCGCGCGGTGGCGAGTGCGGTAACCGTCCCCTTGTGGCCGATCAGCGGTCCGCCCGGTTTCCGGGCGTCCGCCAGGTCCCACAGGCGCACCGTGCCATCCTGGCCTCCTGACAGCGCGACGGGGCGTCCGTCCATCGATGCGGTGACGAGAGCAGTCACGGGTCCTTCGTGACCGGTAAGCAGCTTACGCAGCGGGGTTCCTGACCGCAGGTCCCATACGTGCAAGGCTCCCTGGTCGTCTCCCGCGGCAGCGACCGGCCGCCCCCGCACAGACGCCACCGCCAAAGTCCGGCCGTCGACGTCGCAGGCCAGGCGCATGCCGTGCACGGGACGGCGCCGGCGTAAGTCCCACACACGCAGCATCCCTGGTGCGGCCATGACCAGCACCGGCCGCCGGTTCACCACGGTGGTCTGCATCGCTGCCACACTGTGCCATGGCCCCAGATGCTCGTTCCGGCCGGAGTCTGGCTCCCACAGCCACACACCTGAGCCGCACCCCATCGCGACGACCGGCTGACCATCTACCTCACCCAACGCCAGGGCGCTAGGAGCACTGCCCCCCGACCACGAGGAGGGAGGCTCCACAGGTGTCGTCCCTGTGGCCGCATCCCACAGCCGAACGACACCGCCCTCATAGCCGACCGCCGCCGTGACACGGCCCCGCAACCGACCGGTGGCAACCACAACCGCCCTGCCTGTCATGCCCTCCGACAGGCCCATAACATGCCGGTTCCACTGAACAGGACCAGCCCACAGGACACGCCAGGGGCCAGGTGCCGGAACGAAATCCGGCGTCTTCAAGCGGGCAGCATGGACGGCGAGCAGCCAGCGGCGGACCTCAGGGGCGGCCCCAGCGAAGACATGCGGGTGTGCTCTGCAGACATCAGCGTAGAAGGCATCGGGCCGGGAGTCGTGATAGCCCGCGTACTCAACCAGCGGGAGCAGCACGTCCGGATCCGTGCCGACCAGCAGTTCCGGATCCGACAGCAGCGCGTCCAACCGCCCCTTATCCCACGCCCGCTCCACAAACCCGCGCAACTCACCCGGATCCATCCGTGCCCACACGTCATAACCCATATCGCATCCCCGCCCACCAATCATCGCAACCCGTAACAATACCCAGGAGGCTTCCGGCTACGGAGCAGCCTGGCCAGCGCCCCTCCTCGCATGGTGGAGTTCTCCCAAACGAACCTTTCTCGGAGCAAGATCAATAGCGGTCGGCGGCAGCGGCCCGGAAGCCGGATCGGCTATCAGAACTCGTTCTCAGAGGTCGTTTTATCCCGCTGTTTTATTCCGAGATCGGCTGTTTGGTCTGCGATGTCGGGTCTCACCAGCGAGAACACCATCTCCTGGCGCGGCCCGAAGAGTTCCGCCAAACAACCCATCTCGGGATGAAACATCTGACGAAAGCGACCTCTCAGCCCGCAGGCTCCGCCAGGAGTTCCCCGGACACATCCGCAAGTACCTGTGGGGCGATCACTTCTGGTCGCCGTCCTACTGCAGCCTCGTGAGGCGGTGCACCGTTGACGATCATCAAGGGTACATCGAGAACCAGAAGCGCCCTGGCTGAGGTCAACAATGCAGACCTGTACTCCGGTGCGGGTCACCCCCACCTTGAGAAGCACTTCCTCCCGGCCGTAAACGACTCCGTTGGGAAACTCGTGATTCGAGCGGTGCTGTGTCGTTCGTCTTGCTGATGGCTGTGGTCGTTGGCGGGGTGGGGAGAGCCGGATGTCGCTGGAGTCGCGGTCGGATGCCGGGGTGCCTGAACTGACGGCTCGGGTGGTACGGGCCTCGTTCCCCAAGGGGACTATGGCGATCCGGATCCGAGAGGTACTCGGTCCGCTGTTCACGGATGAGGACTTCGCTGCGGCTTTCCCTGATAAAGGTCGACCTGCGATCTCGCCAGGGGCCTTGGCTGTGGTGTCGGTGTTGCAGTATGCGGAGGGGCTGTCCGACCGGCAGGCCGCTGACCAGGTGCGGGCCAGGATGGACTGGAAGTTCCTGCTGGGGCTGGAGCTGGATGATCCGGGATTCGACTTCACCGTCCTGGGAGACTTCCGCTCCCGTCTGATCGCGCACGGGCTGGAGGAGCGGGTCCTGGAGGCGGTGCTGGCCCGGCTCTCGGATGCCGCACTGCTGCGGGCCGGCGGCCGACAGCGCACCGACTCCACTCACGTGCTGGCCGCGGTGCGCACGCTGAACCGGATGGAGTTCGTCGGCGAGACACTGCGGGCGGCGCTGGAGGCGCTGGCCGCGGCCGCCCCGGGCTGGCTGACGCCGTTGATCAGCTCTGCGTGGGTGGAGCGGTACGGGACCAAAGTCGACAACTACCGCTTCCCGAAGGGAGAGAACGTCCGCCGGGAATGGGCCCAACAGGTCGGCTGTGACGGGTTCACGCTCCTGGACGCCGTCGATGGGCCGACCGCTCCGGCCTGGCTGCGCGAGGTCCCCGCAGCGCGCATCCTGCGCCGGGCCTGGGCAGAGCAGTATCACCGGGACGGGGAGGGGGTGCGCTGGCGGGAGGGCAAGGACCTCCCGCCAGGCAGAGACCCGCTGTCCTCGCCCTATGACTCCGACGCCCACTACGGCACCAAGCGCGGGTCGGGCTGGTGCGGCTACAAGGTCCACCTGAGCGAGACCTGCGAGCCGGACGCCCCGCATGTGATCACGAATGTGGAGACCACGGATGCCACCGTCAATGACACCGAGGTCACCATGACCGTCCACCAGCACCTGGCCGACCGGGAACTGACACCGCGCGAACACGTGGTGGACGTCGGATACGTCACCGCCGCCCGCATCCTTGCCGCCCGCAGTGAGCACGGCATCGACCTGCTCGGACCGGTCGGCATCGACACCCACCACAGGGGGCGTGACGCGCAGGAACCGGACCTGACCCAGGCCGCCTTCACGACCGACTGGGACGCCAAGAAGGTCACCTGCCCCGGCGGAGCGGCCAGTGCCAGCTGGTCTGAGCAGCGCAAAGCCAGCGGCACCCCGGTCGTCCGGGTGCACTTTGCTCTTGCCGACTGTGACGCATGCCCACTCAGATCGAGGTGCACCAAGGCAGCCAACGGCAAGTGGGGCCGCAGCCTGACCTTGCTGCCGCGTGAGCAGCAGCAGATCCTGGAACAACGACGCGCGGAACAGCAAACCGATGCGTGGAAAGAGCGCTACGACGCGCGCAAGGGGTGGAAGGCACCATCTCCCAGGCTGTCCGCCGCACCCGCCTGCGGCGCACCCCTTACCGAGGCCAGAGCAAGACCCACCTGGCGAATGTTCTCTCCGCCACCGCTCTGAACGTCACCCGCGTGGACGCCTGGCTGAACGGCACCTCACTCGGCACGACCCGCATCTCCCAACTTGCCCGCCTCGCCCTCGCGGCATGACCCGACCAAGACACCCGATCTGCGCATTTCCCAACGGAGTCGTAAACGGCCGAGGTTCCCCGCTAGATCATGCTGAATCACAGGTCGTTGCCGTTGTCGCGGACCCCGGCCACGCGGTCGCACTCGACGACCGTGGCGTCCAGGATCACGTGCGTCATGCCTTCGCGTCGGCAGCGGGCCACGACTTCGTTTAGGTCGGGGCCTTCTCTGCGAAGACGTCGATACCCTCGTGCAGGTAGTGGTACCCGGTGGCCTGGGAGACGCCGGCGTCGCGGGCCGGGCAGCGCACGCAGCCGCGCTCGCGGAACCAGTGCAGGACCAGCACGCCTGACGGAACGACCCGAGCGCCCGTGAGCCTTTCGGCGCGCCGATGCGTCGTCGGTGTGCTGCGAGCCAGGCGGGACAAGCACTCCACGACATGGCGCGGAACGTCGAGCGTCGCAACATAGGTGACCAACGTGAAGCCTCTGATTCAGCGGACGATCTTGTGAGAGAGACCTGTCCTACCCAGGGGCTTTACGTCTGTCCAGAGCCGGGGCCACCCAGCCTGATCCAACCGAACTTGTGCCGATCAGTCCGATTCGCGGAGATCGCTTCGTCGAGAAAGCCTCATTGAGTACAGGTAGCTCATGCTACAGCCCGCCAAAAGACCCTAGGCTACATAGGAAGAAAGTGGAGCAAATCCCGTCATGCCGCCAGCTCGGGAGCGATGTTATTTGCACCACAGAGGTCGAGGCGTCGAATTTGAAACCGCGATTATCGAATAAACAAAATAGCTCTGAGAGTGATTACACCGTGAATATTTCGAGATGCGCCATAGCAGCCGCTTCCATTGCCGCTATCCCCCTCTTCCTCGCCCCTGGAGTTGCCTCCGCTGAAGAACCGGCAGAGCAGACGATTGAGGTCAACAACGTATTTAGCCTGGACGCAGATCGGCAAGCCTCCCCGAAAATCCCCTGCCCCAGACTAACCCCCTACGTCAAGGAAACTCGCGTAAGCGCCGTAATGCGCGGAGTAAATCCTTCGGCTACGACTGTGAGCAATCTCCCGGGGTCAACTGCCAACCAGGAGCAGGCGGAGTTTAACCTCAAGAACTCATACACCCTGATGGATAACCCTCACCCAAGCATAACATTCTTCCTCAACGTCAAGTGCTCGAATGTGAAGCCGGCCGAGCCGAATCATTTCCGGGGCGTCACCGATATGAAGAATTTGGGCCCCAGCGCAACGAGCCTCTTTGCCCCTAATTGCACAACGCCCTTCCCTAATTACCGGTATGCCCTCCGCACGGTAGGCACCGCGATAGATTGGTGGGACTATCATGAGACCACTTCGGGCGTTATCGGATGGGCGCGCAACATATCATCCGAGCCGGTGACTGTTGCATTGACTGCCGTCTGCCAGAGTGACTAACCTCGGTCTTTCGTGACGGTCCGTCGGTTTTGGCGAATTCCAGGGGTCGTTGCAACACATTGTTCAGTGAGCCTCTTTCATCCTGTGCTGGAGGGTGAAATGGGCTGGTCAGCGGGTGTGGTGACGAGGCAGGGCCCCTCGTCGTTGGCGTGGTGATTCCACTCATCACACCAGCGACCGAAGGGGCCCTGTTGGTTCCGTATCCTGCCACGCTCGACGTCCCGCATGAGCTCGTCGAGCATGTCGCCTGGCTGCTGCATGAGCATCGCCAGATCCGCAACACCCGCTGGCGTAAGCTCGGCTGCTTCCAGCAGGCGCTGCTGACCCTCGTCCATCTACGCAAGAACGAGACGTTCTCGCAGCTCGGAGCGGGTTTCGGGATATCCCAGGCCACCGCCTGGCGGTACGTCGACGAGACCTTGGAGGTCCTGGCCGGCTGGGCGCCCGGCCTCCACGAAGCCTTCACCGGCCTCGGTGAAGGCGACCACGTCATCGTTGACGGCACCCTGATCCCCATCGACCGGATCCGTGCGGACGAGCCGTACTACTCGATGAAGCACCGCAGGCACGGCATGAACGTGCAGGTCATCGCTCGCCCCGACGGCACACCACTCTGGTTCTCACGCGCGACACCGGGCCCGCACCCACGATCTGACCGCCGCCCGGGCCCATGGCATCGTCCAGGCCTGCCTCACCCGGCAGATCCTCGTCCTCGCGGACCGCGCCTACCAGGGCGCCGGCGCCACCTTCCGCACCCCGTACTACCACCACCGCGAACAGCCTCCGCATTACCAGGAGTTCAACCGCGACCACGCCAGGCTCCGAGCGCCCGGCGAACGCGCCTTCGCTCAGCTCAAGTCCTAGCGAATGCTCCGGCGGGCCCGATGCTCCACCCGCCGTATCAGCACCATCATCCAGGCCGTCCACACGTTGCTGACCTGCAGCTATTCAGGATGAAAGAGGCTCAGTGAACCGTTCCGACTTGTCTGCCGCTCCGCTGTGACTGCGAGGGGGTCACAGACCCCGATGCCGACTGAGGAGACGTAGGCGTAGGCGGTGTAGTCGGAGTCGAGGTCGCTGATGACGTCGTCCCGATCTCACGACCGTGTCGGCGTCCTGGGCGGCGTAGGCGTCGACCAGGTCCACACGTACCGGACGGTAATGGACCGTTGGGAGAGCGTGGGGCGGGATCGCGCGGTGGGGACCTGGGTCTGGTCGACGGGTAGATCACCATCCGTCGGCCGCAGGGACCTGAGGTGGACTTCAAGCTCAGGCGCAGCAGTTCGTCCCGTGCTGCGGGCGCGACGGCGAGGGCGACGCGGATGTCGCCCTTGCCGTAGTCCTCCATCGCCGTGTCCCACCAGGTGCGGACGGCGAAGTCGTCGGGGTAGGCGAAGGCGAGGTCGGTGAGCTGGAGTCGGTCGACGATGTTGAGCCGGAACCTTCGGGGGCGCCGCCGGTGGCGGGGGCTGCGGCCATGTGCCACTCGCCCGCCTTCCACACGGCGCCATAGGGCTTGAGCAGGGCGGTGGCGCGCTCGCCGGTATTGGTGCGCCAGGTGGCGTCCAGGACGATGCCGGTGAGCATCGCGGTGCGCAGGACGGGCAGGTGGCCGGAGCCTTCGTCGCGCCAGTACCAGTCGGCGGTGTCGAAGTGGATGCGCTGGGCGAGGCGGCGGACGACGTCCTGGACGGTGTCGCTTATCCCTGCGGCGCGGGCCCGGTCGGGGCCGGCGGTGTCGGGTTCGACGAAGCCGAGTACGTACAGGCGCAGGGCGTGGTCGGAGTCGATGGTCAGCGGGTCGAGGGCGGTGTCGGGGCCGAGGCGGTAGCCGCCGGTCTTGCCGGGCGTGGCCTGGACGGGGATGCCGGCGGCGGCGAGGGTGGCCATGTCGCGGTAGATGGTGCGTTCGGTGACGCCGTAGCGGTTGGCGAGTTCCTGGGCGGGCATGCTGGCGCGGCTGCGAGGAGGTGCACGATGCCCAGCTGACGGGCCACTACGGCGTTGACGGTCATCAGGTGACCGCCCCGAGCGGGTAGACGTGGCCGGTGGTGCAGGCCCGCTGCGGGGCGGTGGCCAGGTCGATGCACGCGGCGGCGACTTCGTCCAGGGTGAGGGGCCGGCCACAGGGGAGCTGGGCGTAGTACGCGTCGGGGTCGGTGACGCCCTTGAGGGCCATGACGTGGTGGGCGAGGCGCGAGTCGATCAGGGACGGGGCGAGCAGGTTGGCCCTCACGCCGTGGGGCTGTTCCTCCTTGGCGAGGGTGACCACCAGGCTCTCCAGGGCGGCCTTCGCCGCGCTGTAGGGCCCGTTGCCCGCGCGGGCGGCGCGGCCGGCGTCCGATCCGATGGCCAGGACGGAGGCGTGATCAGCACGGGCGCGGTCGGCGAGTGCGTGCCAGGTGTGCACGAGGCTCATCACGTTGGCCTGGTAGACCGCCGTGAACTCCGCGGCCGGGGTGTCGGCGACCGGCTTCTTGGACGACGGCGCCCCGACGCAGGCGAAGACCGCGCGCAGCGGCCCCGCCGACCCGGCGACCGCGTTCTGCAGCGCGATGGCGGTCCTCGGCGCGGCGGTGTCGTAGTGCACCCACGTGGTCCGCGGTGTCTGCGGGTCGGGGGCGGTGGTGCGGTAGGTAGCGATCCGTGCCAGCCGGAGTCGGTGAGCCGGGTGGCAATCGCGCGGCCGACCGCGCCGCTGGCGCCGGTGACGACGGCCAGCGGCGCGGGGCCGGGGTTCTCGGTGGCGGTCACGGACGCTCGGTCCGGGGTGCGGTCGGGGGCGTCGGGGTGGTCTGTGTCCCACATCTCCGCGAACCGCATCTGGTCGGCGGGGATGCCGACGAGCGCGCCGGCTGCCTGGGCGAGCGCGATCGCGTGGTCGTCGCCGGGGCGGATCGAGACGACGGTGCGGGGAAAGGCGACGAGCGTCTGCTGCTCGTCGATCAGGTACGCGTAGTACAGCCGCTCCAGCAGGGCATCGGCCAGCCGGTGCGCGTACGCGGGAGCCTGGTCGGCAGGCACCGCGAGCTCGACGATCTCGATCGGGGTGCGCTCGTCGAGCAGGTGCTGATAGCGGCGGATCTCGCTCACGCCCGGCACCTGGGGCGGCTGCCCGCCGGTCAGGCTCTCGGTGATCACGATCGCGCGCATCGTTGCGGACATCGAAGGTGGGTCGCCTCTCGTGCGGGGTCAGCGGAAAGGGAAGGGGACGACGCCGTGGATGCTGCGCTCGGCGCACAGGGCGAGGAGCCGGTCGACACCGAGGCCGAAGGTGAACGCGTCGGCCGGGCCGCTCGCGTCGAGGTCGTCGAAGAAATCGACCGGGCCTCGGTCGCCGGTGATGCCGTGCAGCTCGGTGCGCAGGGCGATGTTGGCCTCCACCATCGGCCGGTAGTCTGCGGCGCGGCGTAGCTTGAGGCCGCCGTCGCAGCACTCGATGCCGTCGGCGATGAGGGGGAGAACCGCTCGGCCCGGCCGGTGGCCTCGTCGATCCGGCTGTTGTGCCGCAAGGCGTAGGGGAAGCCGGTCAGCACGGTCGGGGCGGTCAGGCCGGGCTCGATCGCGTGCTTCATGAAGTCCTCCAGCACCTCCCAGTCCGTGGCCCCGACCGTGTGGTTGTTGCTGGTGAGCCATTTGCGGGCGCCGTCGGTGAGGTCCTGGTCGGACAGGAGGGCGTCGGCGTGGAGGTCTTCGCCGGCGGCGTCGTGGAAGGAGCGCGGAGGCGTTCGTGCAGCCTTCCATCCAGCGTTGGTGCAGGTAGGTGCGGTAGTCGTCGATCAGAGTGGGCCGGTTGACGGCTGCGATGAGGAGTTCGTCGACTTCCTCGGCGCGTGCGAAGCGGTTGACTGTGCTGCGGCTGAGCTGAAGATCGCGTGCGATAGCGCGAAGGCTGTCACCCCGGGCGATGCGTTCGTGGATCTGCTGGTGGCGTTCGCGGGTGCGGGCGACCAGAGGTCGTGGGCGTCCGTGGATGTCCAACTCGGTGCGGCCGTGGCCTTCGGGAGCCGGGTCGTCGTTGGACCGGCCGTCGTGGGTGGCGAGGGGCTGTCGCAGGTCAGCGCGGTGCCGCCCGATGACGCGTTCGACTGCTTGCGCCAGGTTGTTGAGAAGATGCCAGGCGTCTGCGACCTGTCTGGCCTGAGGGGCACCGGTCTGGGCTCCGTCGCGGAAGGAGCCGGCGCACACGGTCACGCGGATTTGCCACCGGCTCGTCGAGGAGAACGGCGCCGAGGACATGACATCTCCTACCAGATGGTCCGCCGCTACGTCGCTGACCGAAAGCCGGAGATCCTGGCGGCGTCCGGGAAGGCGTCGGCGGAGGCGTTCGTCCCTCAGTCCCACCAGCCCGGCATGGAAGCCGAGGTCGGCGACGTCAAGGTGTGGCTGGCCGGCGAACTGGTCACCTGTTACCTGTTCTCCTTCCGCCTGGGCTCATCGATCCGCGGCGAACAGCCCTCCCGGAGGGGAAACAAGCAGCTCAAACGGGCCTTCTTCCTCTCCGCGTTCGCCGCCCTGGCCGACCCGGCCTCCCGCACCTACTACGACAAGAAGATCGCCCAAGGCAAATACCACATCCAGGCCCTGCTCTGCCTCGCCAGACGCCGGGCCGACGTCCTCTTCGCCATGCTCCGCGACGGAACCTTCTACGAGCCCCAACCCGCCGCAGCCCGGTGAGGAGTTCAGACTGCTTGATCAGTCCTCCGGCCGAAGCCGCTGACGAGCGGCCTCAAGCCGCTGGTCGTAGTTAGGCGCGAACAGCTCAGGAAGCGCCTTGTCGAGCGTTCCGGCGATCCGATGGATCGGCGCCCAGACCGCCGGATCGTCGACAACGCGGCTGAGGTCCGTCATCTGAAGCTTCTCCAGCCAGTGCGACAGCACCAGTGCCTCGTCACTCGTGAGCTTGATCGTCACCTGGCTATCACTCATGCACACCCCTACGGCTCGGCCCGCCCTTGACCGCACGAACCTACTGGCCTTGGACCTTGACCAAACACATAGGGGCCCCCGAATGCCGCCGCCACGTCCTCACGGTCCCGCCCCGCCACCTCGCGGCCACCGCCCGCAACCGCAGGGCCTCCTGTGCCGACGGCGACAGATGCCGCGCGTCCCACACCAGATCGCTGACATCCCACCAACGAAAAACCATTTCTTATCAATAGCACTCGTGAATTGTCAGCAATATGTGCCCCCACTCCCAGTTTGAGTGGTGTAGTAGTTGACAATTTCCCGAGTTTGATCGCCCACATTTCCTATACCGGTAATATACTTCGATTGGCGTGCGGCGACGCAAGTCACAATGTACGTGGTGTAACCGCTTCCCCCCTGCTGGACGTAAACCGTTGTGTGCACAAGCTCGGCGTACTGATGAGAGCAGTTGGTGTAGTAGGCAGCACTTCCAGACTCGTCCATCCCGCAAGCGAGAGCCGAAGCCGACGTTGCCCCACCGAGAGTGATCCCGCCAGCAACCACAGCCGCCGCCGACAGGATTGAGATCACGCGAGCACGCATAGTTATATTCTTCATGCGAGCGCCTTTCATGGGTATCCTAACCGCGGAGAATTGACATCCAAAGTGCGTCGCGCCCGTCCCGCTTTGGATGAGTACTCGATACCCAGACTGGACTGCTCCGGGTTCGGGGCCTGTCCGTTACACCCCTGTTGGACGGCGCCCTCTCCTTTGCGACCGGGCAGATTATTCAAGAAAACACCGCAGGTGCAGAGTAGACCTGCAGGTCAGGGCTTCGGTGTAGTCGTGTGACACTCGGTTTGTGATCGGTTGGGGCCGAGGAGTGTGAGGGGATGGAGGGGGTCACGGGCGTTTGCGGCGGGGACTGGCTCTGATGTTCTTTGCTCTGGTTGCCTGGAGGGCTCTGATGGCGAGGTTGCGTCAGGTGGCCATTGCGCGGGGTGCGTTGCCGGTCCGCAGTTGGGAGGTGTCCTCGGGGAAGGTGGTGCCACGGACATGGTGCAGGGTCTCGATCGCCCGGTGATCGCGGCCGAGTCGGGCCACTGGGGGGAGGAGTGGCCTGCCCGGCGGTCAGGGTGGTGACGCGTAGACCGTCTTGACCGTGGTCTTGCCGGTCCTGTGGTCGGTGCGCCGGCGCCTGATCTGGACGGCCTGGCGCTCTCCGGGGAAGAGGAGATTGTTCACCGTGGCGACCTTGTCCGCCCGGTCCCCTAACGTCCGTGGCAGGTGCCCTTGGTCCGGCCCTGAAGCTGGATGTCTCTCAAGGGAAGGGACCTAAGCTGCCTGCGGAGCCGAGGAGGTAGTCGGCGTGTTCGCGCTGGGTGCGCATGGCGACGTGGTCCGGTAGCGGCTGGAAGACCGTGAGCCTGTTCAGTGTGGGCGCTGATCGGGTGGTGGCGGGGTGGCGTGACGGACGAGGCTCTCGAGAGGTTGAGCGGGATGTCTGAC
>NZ_JBFAYA010000040.1:0-37098 GCF_040681095.1 Streptomyces sp. NPDC051909
GTGACCTGGTAGCCGTCCATCGCCGCCTGCAGCGCGCAGATCGGGTCGATCTCCGTGACGATGACGCGGGCGCCCTGGCCACGCAGGGACTCGGCACAGCCCTTGCCGACATCGCCGTAACCGCAGACGACGGCCGTCTTGCCGCCGATCAGGACGTCGGTGGCACGGTTGATGCCGTCGATCAGCGAGTGCCGGCAGCCGTACTTGTTGTCGAACTTCGACTTCGTCACGGCGTCGTTCACGTTGATCGCCGGGAAGAGGAGGGTGCCGGCCTGCATCATCTCGTAGAGACGGTGGACACCGGTGGTGGTCTCCTCGGTCACGCCGCGGATCTCGGACGCGAGCTGCGTCCACTTCTGCGGGGACTCGGTGAGGGTGCGGTTGAGGAGGCGGAGGATGTGGCCGTACTCCTCGCTGTCCGCCGTGGCCGGGTCCGGGGCCGAGCCGGCCTTCTCGAACTCGACGCCCTTGTGGACGAGGAGGGTGGCGTCACCGCCGTCGTCCAGGATCATGTTCGGGCCGCCGGTGGGGGTGTTCGGCCAGGTCAGCGCCTGCTCCGTGCACCACCAGTACTCCTCCAGGGTCTCACCCTTCCAGGCGAAGACCGGGACGCCCTGCGGGTTCTCCGGGGTGCCGTTCGGGCCGACGGCGATGGCCGCGGCGGCGTGGTCCTGGGTGGAGAAGATGTTGCAGGAGGCCCAGCGGACCTCGGCGCCGAGGGCGACCAGGGTCTCGATGAGGACGGCGGTCTGCACGGTCATGTGCAGGGAGCCGGTGATGCGGGCGCCGGCGAGCGGCTGCTGCTCGGCGTACTCGCGGCGGATGGACATCAGGCCGGGCATCTCGTGCTCGGCGAGGGTGATCTCCTTGCGGCCGAACGTGGCCAGGGACAGGTCGGCGACCTTGAAGTCCTGCGTGGCGACAGTCGTCATGACTGGAGCTGCTCCTCGTCAATCGGGTTCGAGGGTTCGAGTGGGCACCTGGCACCGCGGCTGTGGAGGACGCGGGCATACGAATGCCCGGTGCTCCCGCGTCTTCCGCGGTGCAGTCGTCGGAGGCCCTCTCTCCCTCGGCCGGTCCCGCGTGCGGACCGCCCGACCGCCATCAGCAGCGACGTCTGGCTGGTCACGAATCTACACCGATCGACGCGGCGGCCCACAGTCCGCCTGGTGACGGAATCGGCCGGATCGGGGCCGGGACGGGGCCGGGACGGGGCTCGCCAGAAGCCCTCGGTGTCACTGCGCGCCTATAGGGTGCGGGCCGAACTGCTGCTGGGAGGGGTTGCGGGTATGAGGCCGGGGCGGGGACTGCGGATCGCGGGCTGGGCAGTGCTGGTGCCGTTGGGGGTGGTGATGGTCGTCGCGGGGCTGGTGCTGCGGAGCGCGTATCCGGCGCACCGGATCGAGAGCGACGCGATGCACCCCACCTACGGGCCCGGCGACACGCTCTACGCCGAGCGGATCGAGCCGTCCGAGGTGCGGCGCGGGGATGTCGTCCTCGTGCGCGTGCCCGAGTGGGGCATCACCGAGCGCCTGACCGTGGAGCGGGTGATCGGGGTCGGTGGCGACCGGGTGACGGCGGACGACCGGCGGCTGTACGTGAACGGCAAGCCGCTCGGCGAGCCGTACGTCGCCGGGGGCGATCCGATCGGGGGCGCGCCCGGCTTCGATGTGAAGGTGCCGGAGGGGCGGGTGTTCCTGCTCGGCGACAACCGGGGCAACTCCCTCGACTCGCGCTACCACCAGGACCTCGGTACCGGCGGCACGGCTCCGGTGACGGCGGTACGGGAGCGGGCCACGGACCGGCCCGGGCCGGCGCTCGCCGCGCTGGGCGGCTTCTTCGTCGGCGCGGTGGTGCTCCTGATCGGGTTCGGCCTCGGCCTCGCCGGTTCGCTCACCGGCCGGTCGGCGCGGCGGCGCGCGGTGCCGCCGCCTCCGCCGTACGCCGTGTCGTAAGCCGTGCTGTGAGCCGTGCCGCGACATGACGGAGGCCCCGCACCCGGTCAGCAGATCACCGGGGCGGGGCCTCTCTCGTCGTCAGACGGCCGGCGTCAGGCGTCCTTGGTCTCGGCCTTCGCGGCGTCCGCGGCAGCCCGCTGCTCGCTGTAGATGTCCGGCTCCAGGTAGATCACCCGGGCGATCGGGACGGCGGCGCGGATGCGCTCCTCGGCCGCGTCGATGGCGCGGGCGACCTGGGTGGCGGTCTCGTCGTGAGCGACGGCGACCTTGGCGGCCACGAGGAGCTCCTCCGGGCCGAGGTGGAGCGTGCGCATGTGGATGAGGCGGGTGACGGTCTCGCCGTCGACGATCGCGTCTTCGATCTTCTTGACGTCTTCGATGCCGGCGGACTCGCCGAGCAGCAGCGACTTGGTCTCGGCGGCGAGGACGAGCGCGATGGCGATGAGCAGGACGCCGATGCAGAGGGTGCCGATGCCGTCCCAGACGCCGTCGCCGGTCAGCAGGGCCAGGCCGACGCCGCCGAGGGCGAGGACGAGACCGATGAGGGCGCCGAAGTCCTCCAGGAGGACGACAGGCAGCTCGGGTGCCTTGGCGCGGCGGACGAACTCCTTCCAGGACTGGTTGCCGCGGAGCTCGTTCGACTCCTTGATCGCGGTGCGGAAGGAGAAGCTCTCGGCGATGATCGCGAAGACGAGGACGCCGACCGGCCAGTACCAGGCCTCGATCGGGTGCGGGTGCTTGATCTTCTCGTAGCCCTCGTAGAGGGCGAACATGCCACCGACCGAGAAGAGCACGATGGAGACGAGGAAGGCGTAGATGTAGCGCTCGCGGCCGTAGCCGAAGGGGTGCTGCGGAGTGGCCTCGCGCTGGGCACGCTTGCCGCCGAGGAGCAGCAGGCCCTGGTTGCCGGAGTCGGCCAGCGAGTGGACGGCCTCGGCGAGCATCGAGGACGAACCGCTGAAGAGGAACGCCACGAACTTCGAGGCCGCGATCGCGAGATTGGCGGCGAGCGCCGCCACGATCGCCTTGGTTCCGCCTGACGCGCTCATGGGTGTGTCTGTTCCCTTCGTCGATGCTCCGGCCCGGCGATGCTCTGGCCCGGCGATGCTCCGGCCTGGCCCCTGGCCGCCTTGTCGGAGGGCAGCTTATTGCCATCCCTTTGCCGTCGTGCGGCCGGTCATTGTCGCATCAGCCCGGCGTCAGGCGCGGGTCAGGCGCGGGTCAGACCCGTTTGAAGCCCGCGTCGGGACCGGATCAGGCCACGACGGTGGCGCGGAAGACCGTTCCCGCCCCGGACAGTTCGGTCTTTTCGCCCGCCGGTACGAACGCCGATTCGCCGGGCGCGAGCGTCAGTCCGCCGACGGCCGGGCGGCCGGCGACGGCGAGCAGGATCTGCGGGGTGCCGGCGGTGAGGTCGGTGGGGACGGCGCCCTCGGCGCGTACGAAGCGGGAGAGCCGGAACTCGTCGATCGGGGTGTCGTAGAGCTCCTCGCCGGACGAGGAGGCCTCGGGGCGCAGGATCCCGGGGTCGTTGGGCTCGAAGCGGACGATCCGGAGGAGTTCGGGGACGTCGACGTGCTTGGGGGTGAGGCCGCAGCGCAGCACGTTGTCGGAGTTGGCCATGATCTCGACGCCGAGGCCGTCGAGGTAGGCGTGCGGGACGCCGGCGCCGAGGTAGAGCGCCTCGCCGGGCTGCAGGGTGACCTCGTTGAGCAGCATCGCGGCCAGGACTCCGGGGTCGTTGGGGTAGTGGTGGGCGATCCGGGCGTACGTGGCGTGGGCGCCGCCCAGGCGGGCGGCGGCGTGCGCGGCCTCGGCGACGGTGTGCGCGATCTCGGCGCGGTCGGCGGTGAGCAGCGCGGTGAGGACCTCGCGCAGCGCGTCCTCCTCGGGGTGGGCGTGGAGGAGGTCGACGTACGGCTTGAGGGAGTCGACGCCGAGGGCGGCCATGGTGTCGGCGGCGTCGGCCGGGTCGCGGAAGCCGCACAGGCCGTGGAACGGCGTGAGCGCGCAGACGAGTTCGGGCTTGTGGTTGGCGTCCTTGTAATTGCGGTGCGGGGCGTCGAGCGGGACGCCGGCGGCCTCCTCGGCGGCGAATCCGGCGCGCGCCTGGTCGAGGTCGGGGTGGACCTGGAGGGAGAGCGGGGCGCCGGCGGCGAGCACCTTGAGGAGGAAGGGCAGGTGGGGGCCGAACTTCTCGACGGCGGCCGGGCCGAGTTCGCGTACGGGATCGGCGTCGATGACCTCGTTGAGGGGACCGCGGTCGGTGCGGGACGGGGCTCCGGGGTGGGCTCCCATCCACATCTCGGCCTGGGGCTCGCCGGTGGGGGCGACGCCGAGCAGTTCCGGGATGGCCGTCGTGGATCCCCAGGCGTAGGGGCGGACGGTGTTGACGAGGCGGTCCATGGGGCTTCCAGCTCTTTTCAGTGCGGTGGTGCGGTGATGGACGTGCGGGGGGGGACCGCCGGCCCCGGGGCCCGGTCGCCGGGGCAGCGCCGGCCGCTACCGCGGGACGCGGCCCGCCGAGGCGAGGGAGAGGTAGACGGCGGCGAAGTCGGTGACGGCGAGGAGTTCGGCGAGGTTCTCCAGCGGGCTGCCCTCCTCCGGTTCCAGCTCGCTGACCGCGGTGCCGTGGCTGAGGGCGAGTTCGCGGGCGGCGGGGGCGGCGCTGAGCACGTTGCCCTCGGCCGGGCGGTCGCGGAGGAGGACGACGCGGGCGCGCAGCGCCTGCTGCTCCTCGACGCGGTCGCGGAAGAAGTCGTCGGGGTCGGCGCCGGCCGCGTAGTCGCCGGCGAGCAGCATGCCGTGGGCGGGGAGCGCCTCGGGCAGTTCGGCGGCGAGGGCGGGCAGCCCGGCGAGTTCGGCGAGGACCGCGGCGAAGCGGCGGCCGGTCGGGCCGGCGGCCTCGCCCTCGGTCCACACCAGCGGGAGGGAGTCGGCGAGCTCGGCGGCGAGGGTCTTGGCCGGGTTGCTGTACGTGGCGATGGCGGGGCCGCAGCGCTCGGCCGTACGGTCCAGGCGGTCGGCGACCTGTTCGAGGGCCTCCGGCGGGGCCTCCACCAGGCCCACCCGGTCCAGCAGCGCGAGCAGCGGCGTGAACAGCGCCCACAGCGCGCCGGGGCTCGCCGCGAGCTTCTCCCCGTACTCCTCGGCCGTCTCGTGCGGGGCCATCGCCATCGGTACGAGCAGGCCGCGCGCCCCGCCGCCCACCGACTCGGCCAGCGGGGCGTCCTTGGGGGCGACGGCGACGACGGTGATGCCGCGGCGGTACGCCTGCTCGGCGAGGAGCGCGAGTCCGGGTTCGGCGCCGTCCGTCGTCGGCAGGAGCAGCAGGTCGACCGAGCCGGCCCAGCCGGGCAGGGCCCAGCGCAGGGCTCCGGCGGCCGGTGCGACACCGGTCGGCTGGAGGCGGATCACCGGGGCCGAGGCGCCCGCGAGGGCGCCGACCAGGTCGGCGACGCCCGCGGCGGCGGTGCCGGGGCCCGCGACGAGGACGGCGCGGGGGCGGCCCTCGGGGCGGAGTGCCGCGATGCCCGCCTCGGCGGCGTGCCGGGCTGCGGTCCGTACCCGTGCGCCCGCTTCGGCGGCCCCGCGGAGCAGTCCGCGGTGGTCGGCGAGGGCGAGGGCGTCCGGTGCGTCGAGGAGGGTCTCGTCGAGCATGTGGCGGGCCTCCGGTCGGTCGGCGGAGCGGGGCCGGCGGTCGGCCGGCGTGGGTGGGTCCCCCTGAGGGGTGCGCGTCAGCGTGTCAGTGTGTCGGCGCGGCCTCGTACGCGCCCTCTAAACGCGCTCTCATACGCGTGCGCGTCGCGTGCGCGCCCGGCGTCCCGCGCCGGCCCCCCAGGGCGGCTTCCCCGGGCGGCCTCCCGGGGCGCGGGGCGGGCGGCGGAGCGGGTCACTCGGGGCGGCGGGCCTCGTCGACCAGCAGGACCGGGATGCCGTCGCGCACGGGGTACGCGAGTCCGCAGTCGGCGGAGGTGCAGACGAGCTCCGGGGTCTCCTCCGCCGTGCGGTCGTTCAGCGGGGCGTGGCAGGCCGGGCAGGCCAGGATCTCCAGGAGGCCGGCTTCGAGCGGCATGGTGGTCCCTTCGGGGGGGCGGGTACGGCGACACGGGCGTGGGCGTACGGGCGGTCTACGGGCTGGGGCCTGTGCGGCGGATCAGGGTCGGACAGGCCGCGGCTCCCCCAGAGCTCCGCCTGGGTGGTGCCCCCAGCGCGGTGCCGTGCCAGGTGTCGCGGACCCGGCCATGATCCGCCGGACAGGACCTGGGTCAGCCTACCGCTGGGGCGCAGGCGGCGCCCTTGCTGTGGGGCGGGGTGCCGGGCTTACGTTGCGGGGCGCGGGCGACGGCGGGGCGGCGGTGGGAGGACGGGGTGGGAAACGGGGGGCGACGGGTTGGGCGTGGCGGGGGGCCGCCGAGCGGGGCGCCGGGCGGGGGCGCGGGGCGGGGGCGCGGGGCGGGCGGCCTGGTGAGCGCGGCGCGCTCGGGGCGCGGAGGTACGCCGGACGGCGGGCCCTGGCAGGCGCGGCGCGTTCGGGGCGCGGGTCCAGGCGCAGGTGCGGAACGCGCCCGCAAAGGCGCCGTCCCGTGTGCCCACCCGTCCCGCCCCAGCGGGACGAACGCCCACAACGGGACAGCGAACCGCCCCAGCGGGACGAACGCCCACACGGGGGTGGCGCGAAGGCCCCGCCGGTCGGCGGGGCCTCGGCTTCATGCCTGTGGGTTACGCGCGGACCAAGGCCAGGACCTCGTCGCGGAGGGAGGACATCGTCTGGGTGTCGCGGGCCTCGACGTTGAGGCGGAGGAGGGGCTCGGTGTTGGAGGCGCGGAGGTTGAACCACCAGTCGGCGGCGGTGACCGTGAGGCCGTCGAGCTCGTCGAGGGTGATGCCGTCGCGGCCGGCGTAGGCGGCCTTCACGGCGGCCAGGCGGGCGCTCTGGTCGGCGACGGTGGAGTTGATCTCGCCGGACGCGGCGTAGCGGTCGTAGGCGGAGACCAGGGCGGACAGCGGGCCGTCCTGGCCGCCGAGGGCGGCGAGGACGTGGAGCGCGGCGAGCATGCCGGTGTCCGCGTTCCAGAAGTCCTTGAAGTAGTAGTGCGCGGAGTGCTCGCCACCGAAGACGGCGCCGCTCTTCGCCATCTCCTCCTTGATGAAGGAGTGGCCGACCCGGGTGCGCACCGGGGTGCCGCCGTTCTCGCGGACGACCTCGGGGACGGACCACGAGGTGATCAGGTTGTGGATGACGGTGCCGCCGGGGTTCTTGGCGAGCTCGCGGGCGGCGACGAGGGCGGTGATGGCGGACGGGGGGACCGGGTCGCCGTTCTCGTCGACGACGAAGCAGCGGTCGGCGTCGCCGTCGAAGGCGAGGCCGAGGTCGGCGCCCTCGGCGCGGACGCGGGCCTGGAGGTCGACGATGTTCTTCGGGTCGAGGGGGTTGGCCTCGTGGTTCGGGAAGGTGCCGTCGAGCTCGAAGTACATCGGGACGACGTCGAGCGGCAGGCCGGCGAAGACGGTGGGGACGGTGTGGCCGCCCATGCCGTTGCCGGCGTCGACGACGACCTTCAGCGGCCGGATGGCGCTCAGGTCGACGAGGCCGAGCAGGTGGGCGGCGTAGTCCTTGAGGGTCTCGCGCTCGCTGACCGTGCCCTCGGTCGCGGCCGGTTCGGGGGCGCCCTGCTCGGTCCACCGCTCGACGAGCGCGCGGATCTCGGAGAGGCCGGTGTCCTGGCCGACGGGGGCGGCGCCGGCGCGGCACATCTTGATGCCGTTGTACTGGGCCGGGTTGTGCGAGGCGGTGAACATCGCGCCGGGCAGGCCGAGCGCGCCGGACGCGAAGTACAGCTGGTCGGTCGAGCAGAGGCCGACCAGGGTGACGTCGGCGCCGAGGCGGGCGGCGCCGCGCGCGAAGGCCGCGGCGAGACCGGGCGAGGAGGGGCGCATGTCGTGGCCGATGACGATCGCGTCGGCGTCGACGACCCGCACGAAGGCGGCGCCGAACAGCTCGGCGAGCGATTCGTCCCACTGATCCGGCACCACTCCGCGGACGTCGTACGCCTTCACGATCTGCGACAGATCAGCAGTCACGGATCACTCCTCCTGAGGTCTCGGCTGTCGTCCGCGCGGATGCGACGCGCGTACGGACCGCCCAAACTACCGGGGAACGGACCTTGATCAGTTCTCGGGTGAACGCAGCACCCTCAGGTGCCCGCGCCGGCCGACCTCCATGGGGTCGGCGCCGCGGCCGCCCGGGCCGCCGGGCTTGCCGCCGCCGGCCTCGGCCGCGCGCTCCTGGGGGCGGGCCGCCTCCCGTACCGCGTTGGCGAGGGCTTCGAGGTCGTCGCCGCTGGGGCGGGTGGGGGTGGTGCCGTCGGAGAGCCGCACGACCTCCCAGCCGCGCGGGGCGGTGAGGCGCTCGCTGTGCTCGGCGCACAGGTCATAGCAGTGGGGCTCGGCGTAGGTGGCGAGCGGGCCGAGGACCGCGGTCGAGTCGGCATAGACGTACGTCAGTGTCGCGACGGCAGGGCGGCCGCACGCGGTGCGCGAACAGCGACGTACAGGGCTCACGACGTTGGACGGTACCGCACTCTTGAGCGGGCCGCGACGACTCTCCCCCAGGTCACTCCACCGTGTCGCGGTGTGACGTCCGCCACGGACCGGGTCCGATCGGCCGCTCTGACCTGCGGGAGCGACGTGCGGGGCGGCTGTCGGCGGCATGCGATCCGGACATCGACCGTGGGAAAACCGGTCAATCACGGCCAGATGGCCGATCGTCCAGGCCCCGGAAAACGGGCCCGCGCTTGGCCGGATCGGTCGGGTTGCGACACAGGGGACGAGATGGACGACGGCGCCGGCGACAGCACGGACGGCGGCACGGATCACGGCGCGGACGGCGACACCGGTGGCTGGCAGTGGCCGTCGGGACGGTCCCGGCCCGTACCGATCCGGGACCGTCCCGGGCCGTCCACGGCCATCCACGGCCGTCCCGGACCGGTGCGGAAACACCGGGGAGAGTTACGCTGCGTCAGTGACGGACAGCACCCACAGCATGGACAGCGCGGCGCCGCGCGTGCGACGCCGCGACCGGCACGGCCGCGGCATGCGGGGGCCGGTCGCCCCGCCGCAGGTGCCGCTGTCCGCGAGCCGGGCGGACACCTTCCGCGATCTGGTCCTGGATTCGGTCGAACGCCTTGAGCGGCACTGGCCGCAGCTGGCGGACGTCGAGTTCATGGTGATGGAGGTGCCTCCGACGGTCTCAAACGAGTCCGTCGTACCGCTGGGCGGCTCGACGCCCGCGGAGAAGAACGACCCGGCCCGGGTGGTCGTCTACCGGCGGCCGGTCGAGATCCGCGCGAAGAACCGCGACGAGCGCGCCCTGCTGGTGCACGAGGTGGTCGTGGAGCAGGTCGCGGACCTGCTCGGCCTCTCCCCCGAGTCGGTCGACCCGCGCTACGGGCAGGACTGAGGACTGGGGGACTGAGCCCGAAAGGGGCCGGTCCCACCCGTACGGGCGAAGGAACCGGCCCCTGAAGGGGTGCGGGAAAGCGCTCAGCCGTCCGCTCAGCCGTCCGCTCAGTCGGCCGCTCAGTCGTCCAGGACCGTCAGGTCCTGGCGGGCCGTGGGCACCTCCACCGTGCCGCGGTCGTCCGCGAACGTCTGGACCGTGAACATCGGGATGCCGTCCTGCGGCAGCTCGAGCAGGCGCGAGGCGTGCACCGGGCCGCCCGACAGACGCTCGACGGTGATCGCGTAGGAGCCCTTGAGGCCGTCGGGGACGGGCGCGGCGAGGGAGGTCGTGGTCCCCGCCTTCAGGGTGACGGTCTTGCTGACGGGTGTGCCGCCCTGCGTGCCCGCGGAGGCGGTGATCCGCACCTCGGCGCCGCCGACGGGCGCGGTCAGGGCGAGGGTGGAGCCCTTGGCGCGGTTGTCGGCGACGGTGGCGCGGGCCTCGATGGGGGCGGCGGCCGGGATGAACGCGATCTCCTGCTGCTCGCCCTTGCCACGGGCCACGCGGAGCGCGGCGACGACCGGCGTGGCCTTCTTGGGGTCGGTGGGAGTCAGGAGCAGGGAGCCGGGCTCGCCGCGGGTGAGGTCGGGCAGGTCGACGGCGGCGGTCATGCCGGACTTCACGTGCACGGCGTCGGCGCTCGCCGGGACGATCTTGCCGGTCGGCGTGACCAGCTGGATCTTCAGGTCGGCGTCGGCGTCGCCGGGCGCGTAGGCGACGAGCCGGACCGAGGTGGCGTCGGCCGGGATGCCGGGCAGCACGACGGTGCCGCTCGGGTCGGCGGAGGCCGGCAGCCAGTCGGCGCCCGCCTTGTCGTCGGCGGCGCCGACGACGGCGCCGACGCGGCCGCTGCGGGTGGTCACGTGGACGGTGAGGTCCTGCTGGGCCGGGTCGCTGGTGAGGGTCGAGAGCAGCACGGGGACGGTGGTGTGTGCCGGGACCGGGATGCCCTCGGTGGACAGCAGCTTGAGCGGGCCGGCCGGGCCGTACAGCTCGATGTCGGCGGTCGCGGTGCCGTCGTCCGGGTTGGTGAGGTGGACGTAGTCCTGGCGCTGCTTGGCGGTGGACGCGGCCGGGAACCAGAAGTCGGTGTCCGGGGCGGTGCAGGTGACGCCGAGCAGGCCACGGGCGCCGCCGGCCGGGACGACGGTGGTCTGCTGGACGGTCCAGCCGGGGGCGAGGCTGCCGCTCGCGGAGCCGGTGAGGGCGGGCGCGTCGGCGCCCTTCGCCTCGGCGCCGACCGGCGTGCCGGGCTTGGTGACGGTGGCCGGGGCCTTGAGGCCCTTGGTGTTCTTGGCCGGCTGCTCGCCGGGGGGCGGGGCGACGGGGGCGGGCTTCAGCTCGGCCTTGGCGGCGGTCCGCTCGCCCGTGCCCGCCGCCTTGGCACCGGCGGTCCCGGAGGTCCCGGAGGTCCCGGAGGCCGTCTTCCCCGCCGCCGAACCCTCGGGCGTGTACGAGGTGTAGGCGGTCTCCGCGACCTCGGAGGTGCTGGGGCCGGGGCAGAGCAGGGCGGTGCGCTCGACGGGCAGCCGGACCGGCAGCGAGGTGTTCGCGGGCGCGGCGCCGTCGGGGGCGGTGAGCGCGGCGACGCCGGTCACCGCCGCCAGGGTGCCGGCGACGGCGATCAGGGAGAGGGTGGTGCGCTTCACTGGTTGCTGCTCCCGTCCGGACGCTGCTGCTGCCCGTACCCGTAGGGGTCGTACGGGTCGTAGGACTGCTGCTGCTCGAAGCCGCCGCTCTGCTCGTAGCCGCTCTGCTGGGCGTACGGGTCGTACTGCTGCTGAGCGTCGTACTGCTGGGCGTCGTACTGCTGCGGCTCGTACTGCTGCTGGTCGTACGTCTGCTGTTGCTGCGCGTACGGGTCGTACGCGTACTGCTCCTGGTAGTAGCCCGCCTGCGGAACCTCCGCGTACTGGCCGTCCCACTCGGGCTGCTGCTGCTCGTACGCCGGCTGTTCCGGTACGGGGGCGGGCACGGGCTCCGGCTCGGGCACCGAGTCCTCGCCGGCCTCGCCGGCCTCTGCGGCCTCCGCGGCCTCCGCGGCGGCTTCGGCCTCGGCCGCGGCGCGCAGTCGGCGGGCGCGGCGGCCGTCGGCGGCGGTGGCCTGGGCGGGCAGGGCGAGCTCCTCGTCGGGCAGGTCGTCGTCGATGTCGCGGCGGCGGCCGGGCAGGGCGAGGACGAGCAGGACGACGGCGAGGAAGGCCTGGGTCCAGATCCACGCGGTGTGGGTGGCCGGCTCGTCGAAGGTGAGGTCGAGGCGGCCGGCGTCGGCGGGGAGCTCGAAGCCCTGGGCCCAGCCGTCGACGGTGACGGGCTTGAGCTCCTTGCCGTCGAGGGTGGCGGTCCAGCCGGCGTCGGCGCGGTCGGCGACCCGCAGCACGCGGCCGGCGGGTCCGGCGGGGATCTTGGTGTGGGCCTCGACGGGGCCGGCGGCGACGGCGACCGGCCGCGCGGCCTCGGCCGGGGCCGCGTCGGGGGTCTCGGTCGCCGTGCCGGCGGCCGCTCCGCCGTCCTTGGGGACGATCATGACGCGGGCGACCGCGTGGTCGCGGCTCACCTCCCACAGCGCGCTGCCGTCGAGCTGGCTGAGCCGGGAGAGGCCCGGGGTGGCGTCGAGGACGCGGCTCATCGAGCGCGGGGCCCCGTCCCGTACGAGGACGAAGCGGATGGCGAAACCGCTCAGCTCCTCGGTCTGGTCGGCGCCGGAGCCGGCCACGAGGTGGGAGACGACCTGGTCGAGGCGCGGGTCGCTGCCGCCGGTCGCGGTGAGTTCGGCGTCGCCGAGGCGTCCGCCGGAGCCGCGGACCAGGGTGTACGACACCTCGCCGGCCGAGCTGCCGCCGAGGACGAGCGTGCGGGCCTGGTCCTCCTGGCCGCTCTCCTCGGCGACGAACGCGGGCACCTGGACCGGGTCGCGGCGGGTGAGCGGGCCGTCGGCGCCGCCGATCATCCAGCCGGCCGCGGAGAGCAGCGGGCCGGCGGCGCAGGCGAGGGCGACGAGCGCGGCGACGGGCTGGCGCCAGCCGAAGCCGTGGGCGGCGACGCGGGTGCGGCCGCCCTCGGCGCCGATGGTGCCGGCGGCGAGCAGCGCGGCGCCGTAGACGAGGGTGGCGGGGCCGGACCAGCCGGTCTCGCCGTCGCCCGCGCCGTTGGTGAGGACGGCGAAGAGGAGACCGGCGAGGGCGGCGGCCCAGGCGGCGCGGACGGCGAGGGTGCGGTCCTCGCGGAGCAGTGCGGCCAGGCCGGCGCCGACGAGGCCGAGGAGCAGGATTCCGCCGAGGGTGCCGGGGCCGCCGGGGCTGGCGCCGAGCAGGTCGAGCGCGGCGGCGCTGCCGGTGCGGATGTCGAGGCCGGCCTCGCGCAGGAAGGCGGAGGGGCTGGTCAGCAGGGTGAGCGACCAGGGGGCCAGGAGCAGGATCGGGGTGCCGACGGCGGCGAGGAAGCGCAGTCCGTACGCCGTGATGTCGTTGCGGCGCAGGGCGAGCACGCCCAGGCCGAGGAGGACGGCGAGCGGCCAGACGACCGGCGTGAACGCCGTCGCGAAGGTCAGCAGGAAGGTGTACGCCCAGGTGGCGCGCCAGCTGCCGCGCTCGCCGCGGGGGAACTCCAGACAGGACCTGAGGCCGTGGGCGGCGACGGCGGCGCGGGCGATCAGCGGGAGCAGGATCGCGAGGACGGCGGTGCCGAGCCGGCCGGTGGCGAGGGCGCCGGTGGCGGCGGGCAGGAAGGCGTAGGCGATGGCGGCCCAGGCGCGCAGGAGGCGGGACTCGACGATGCCGCGGGAGGCGAAGTAGGCGGTGAAGCCGGCCAGCGGGACCGAGCAGACCAGCAGCACGGTCAGCGCGAAGGAGGTCGAGCCGAGGAACAGCGCCGAGAGCGCGGCCAGCACGGCGAGGTAGGGCGGGGCGGTCTGGGTGCCGCCGGTGCCGATGGCGTGCCAGCCGTCGGCGTAGCGCGACCAGAGGCCGGAGACGGTGTCGGGGGCGGGCAGCAGGGCGCCGCCGGCCAGCGAGCCGCCGCCGAAGAGGTTGCGGCAGGCGACGAGGGAGACGACGAGGAGGAGGGCGAAGAGGACCGGTCCGGGCTTGCGGGCGATCTTCTTCAGGCGGGCGAACTGCTCGATCTCCAGGTAGTCGGCGTCGTCACCGCCGGGGCCGGACTCGACGACGCCGTGCCGGGAGCCGCCGGAGTCGGCGTCGGAGCCGCCGAAGTGGGAGGCGAGCTGTTCGGCGGCGGCGCGGATGGTGGCGCCGGGCGGCGGGAACAGCGGACGCAGTTCGCTCGCGGGCACGGCGGGGCGCTTGCGCCGGCCGCGCGCGGCGAGGATCTTCTCGGGCCGCAGCAGGGTGGCGAGCAGGCCCATGATCTCGTCGACGGCCTGGCCGGGCGCCTTGCCGACGAGATAGCCGAGGGTGCGCAGCAGGGTGCCGAGGACGAGGCGGAGGAAGACGTAGGGAAGGGCGGCGCCGCGGGTGTTGGCGAGCAGGGTGTAGACGGCGCCGGCCTTGTCGACGCGGTGCGGGTTGGCGGCGGAGCGGCCGGCGCAGTCGACGGTGCGGCGCTCGCGGGCGGAGGCCTCGGCGTGGCGGAACACGGCGTCGGGGGCGACGAGGACGCGGTGGCCGGCGGCGTGGGCGCGCCAGCACAGGTCGACGTCGTCGCGCATGAGGGGCAGCCGGCGGTCGAAGCCGCCGAGCTCCTCGAAGACGTCGCGGCGGACGAGCATGCCGGCGCTGGAGACGGAGAGCACGGAGCGGACCTGGTCGTGCTGGCCCTGGTCCTGCTCGCGGCGGTCGAGGCCGGTCCAGCGGCGGCCGCTGCGGGCGATGGAGACGCCGGCTTCGAGGAGCTGCTTCTTGTCGTACCAGCCGCGCAGCTTGGGGCCGACGACGGCGATGTCGCCGTCGGAGTCGGCGACGCGTAGGAGTTCGGTGAGCGCGCCGGGTTCGGGCGCGCAGTCGTCGTGGAGCAGCCAGAGCCACTGCACGGGCTCGCCGTACGGGAGTTCGGGCAGGTCGTAGGCGTCGTCGCGCCAGCTGCGGGTGACCGGGTCCCAGCCGCTGGGGCGCTTGAGATACGGCAGCTCCTCGGGGCCGAGGACGGGCGCGGTGCGCGCGGCCTCCTCGACGGCGGCGCCGAATCCGGTGCGGCGGGCGAGGTGGAGCACACGGTCGGGGCCGAGCGAGTCGGCGAGCAGCCGCGCGGAGTCGTCGGCGCTGCCGGTGTCGGCGGCGACCACGTTCTGGACGGGGCGCTCCTGGGCGAGCAGCCCGGCGAGGGCGTCCGGCAGCCAGCGGGCGCCGTCGTGGGCGACGAGCACGGCGGTGACGACGTGTCGTGGGAACTCAGGAGTTGAGGACATCGAGCTACGGCCCCTCCGGCCGGGGGTCGCCCGGTGAAGGGCGTGGATGCGTCTCGGACGGAGGCCCACACTAGTAGCTGGCACGACAACGGTCCGCCGCCTGTGGACAACCACGGGGTGCGGACCGTTCGTTGTGTATGTCTTCACGTACGTCTTCACGTACGTCTTCGCGTATGTCTTCGTGTCCCGGCGAACACCGTCCCGTGGGCGGCCCCAAGGGCGGTCCCATGGGCGGGTGGCCGGATGGCGTCGTCCCGCGGACGGCGGCCGGGCGGCGGCTCAGACGGCGGCCTTCTTCAGGCGGCGGCGTTCGCGCTCGGACAGACCGCCCCAGATGCCGAAGCGCTCGTCGTTCTGCAGCGCGTATTCGAGGCATTCGGAGCGGACCTCGCAGGCGAGGCAGACCTTCTTCGCCTCCCGGGTCGAGCCGCCCTTCTCGGGGAAGAAGGACTCGGGATCGGTCTGGGCGCACAGTGCGCGCTCCTGCCAGCCGAGTTCCTCGTCCGCGTCCTCGACCAGCAGTTCCTCGAACAACTCGGTCATGTGCGCCCCTCGTCCGTCATTGCGTCCCCGTGCATTGCGTCCCCGTGATGCGGCCGTCTTCGATCCCGGAGATCCCGGATCGATCCGGCCGAACGACACGAGTGAAATTACAAGTTCGTGCTCTGTGCGAGTCAAGCCGAGATCTGCTATTGGGCCCCGTATTCACTCTGCGGAACCAAGCCTATGCGGAAAGTGTTCAAATCACCAAAAACCTGACACATGCCACGGGCCTGCCCGCACCGTCACGCCCTGCACAGAAGGACGTCCGAAACTCGAATCCTGTTGCGATTCGGCCACGGAAGCGATCCGGATCACAGTCTGATCACAGGACCCCCGCCACGTTTACGGCCACGGTTGCTGCGCCATGTGTCCTGGTCACACGCTGCACAAACCTTTCTCCGCGCACAGTAACCGGATGAGGTGAAACATTGCCGCCAAATCGGGCATTGAGTTGACAGTCGGGTGTCCCTCCCGCCACCTTGGTGGCATGCCAGCGACCACAGCGCCCTTCGCGACCCACGCCCGTGGGTTCCGCCGCGCTGTCCAGGACCGCTGTTGCTGTTGCTGTCCCAGCTGTTGACGCGCGCCTTCTTCCCATAGCGCTCCAGCTTCTTCACGCGGCCGTCCCGCCGCTGCCGCCTCACCCCCTGCTCTGCGACACCCCGCACTTCTGCCGAGGAACCACCGCATCCCATGAACATGGACAGCGACCTTCAGATCGCCGGCGACATCCTTGAGGTCCCGCACCTCCTGCAGCCCGCCCGCGAGCACCCCGCCACCGTGGCCGAGTTCGCCGGTCTCGCCCGCGAGATCGCCGCCGACCGCGCCCTGTGGGCCCCCTACGTCGAGTACGACGCCACCACCCGCTGGTACCACCGGCTGCGCACCGGCCCGGGTTACGAGATCTGGCTGCTGTCCTGGCTGCCCGGCCAGGCCAGCGGCCGGCACGACCACGGCCCGTCCTCCGGCGTGCTCACCGTCCTCGAAGGCGAGCTGACGGAGCGCACCGAGCGGGGCGGGCGGAGCCTGGACGCGGGCGCGCAGCGCGTGTTCGCGCCCGGCTATGTGCACGAGGTGGTCAACGACTCCCTCGAACCCGCCGTCAGCCTGCACGTCTACTACCCGGGCCTGACCGAGATGCCGATGCACGAGTCGATGCCCGAGTCGACGCCCGAGTCGACGCCCGTCTCGATGCACGAGTCGCCGGCCTCACAGTGCAGCTCTGCCCCGACGGCCCCGGGAGTCGTCACCGCCTGACAAACTGCACTGCATGCGCATTGTGGTTCTGGCCGGTGGCATCGGTGGTGCCCGCTTCCTTCGCGGCCTCAAGCAGGCCGCGCCCGACGCGGAGATCACGGTCGTCGGCAACACCGGTGACGACATCCATCTCTTCGGTCTCAAGGTCTGCCCCGACCTCGACACCGTGATGTACACCCTCGGCGGTGGCATCAACGAGGAACAGGGCTGGGGCCGCGAGGACGAGTCCTTCACGGTCAAGGAGGAACTCGCGGCGTACGGGGTCGGGCCCGAGTGGTTCGGCCTCGGCGACCGCGACTTCGCCACCCACATCGTCCGCACCCAGATGCTGGGCGCCGGCTATCCGCTCAGCGCCGTCACCGAGGCGCTGTGCGCCCGCTGGCAGCCCGGCGTCCGGCTGCTTCCGATGTCGGACGACCGGGTCGAGACGCACGTGGCCATCGAGGTCGAGGGCGAGCAGCGGGCCGTGCACTTCCAGGAGTACTGGGTGAAGCTGCGCGCCTCCGTCGACGCGCTGGCCGTCGTGCCGGTCGGCGCCGAGCAGGCGAAGCCGGCACCGGGTGTCCTGGAGGCCATCGCGGCCGCCGACGTCATCGTCTTCCCGCCGTCCAACCCGGTCGTGTCCGTCGGCACGATCCTGGCCGTGCCCGGCATCCGCGAGGCGGTCGCCGCCGCGGACGCGCCGGTCGTCGGCCTCTCCCCCATCGTCGGCGACGCGCCCGTGCGCGGCATGGCCGACAAGGTGCTCGCGGCGGTCGGCGTGGAGTCCACGGCGGCGGCCGTGGCCCTGCACTACGGCGCCGGGCTGCTCGACGGCTGGCTGGTCGACACCGTCGACGCGGGCACGGTCGCCGACGTCGAGGCGGCGGGCATCCGCTGCCGCGCGGTGCCGCTGATGATGACCGACCTGGACGCGACGGCGGCGATGGCGCGCGAGGCGCTGGCGCTCGCGGCGGAGGCCGGCGGAGCCGGCGCATGACGGGCGGGGTGACGCCACCGGGGTCCGGCGAGGTGGCACTCCGAGGCCCGGGCGCCGACGGCGCGGCGCGTGCGACGGGCGGTGCGGGTACGGCGGGTACGACGGGTGCCACCGGCACGACCGGCACGGCCGACACGACCGGCACGGCGGGCACGACGGATACGGCCCTGGTGGCCCGTACGGCCGCTGCCGGAGGCCCCGTCGAGGAGCCCCCGGCCCGGTTCGAGGTGTGGGCGCTCGACGGGCTGCCCGAGGTTCTGCCCGGCGACGACCTCGCCAAGCTGATCGCGTCCACGACGCCGGGACTCGTCGACGGCGACGTGCTGCTCGTCACCTCGAAGATCGTCAGCAAGGCGGAGGGGCGGGTGATCGCCGCCACCGACCGGGAGGCGGCGATCGACGCCGAGACGGTACGGGTGGTGGCGCGGCGCGGCGCCCTGCGCATCGTCGAGAACCGGCAGGGTCTGGTGATGGCCGCCGCCGGGGTCGACGCCTCCAACACCCCCGCCGGGACCGTGCTCCTGCTGCCCGAGGACCCGGACGCCTCCGCCGCGCGGATCCGCGTCGGCCTGCGCGAGACGCTCGGCGTCGACGTCGGCGTGATCCTCACCGACACCTTCGGGCGGCCCTGGCGCAACGGGCTCACCGACGTGGCCATCGGCGCGGCAGGCGTGCGGGTCCTCGACGACCTGCGGGGCGCCACCGACTCCCACGGCAACGAGCTCAACGTGACCGTCACCGCCACCGCGGACGAACTGGCCGCCGCCGGTGACCTGGTGAAGGGCAAGGCGGCGGGGCGGCCGGTGGCCGTCGTCCGCGGGCTGTCCCACGTGGTGGGCGACGAGCAGCAGCCGGGCGCGCGGGCCCTGGTCCGGGACGCCGCCGACGACATGTTCCGGCTCGGCACCTCGGAGGCCGTACGGGAGGCGGTGACCCTGCGCCGTACCGTGCGGGAGTTTACCGACGACCCGGTCGACCCCGGCGCCGTACGGCGGGCCGTCGCCGCCGCCGTCACCGCGCCCGCCCCGCACCACACCACCCCGTGGCGCTTCGTCCTCCTGGAGTCCGAGGACTCGCGCGTGCGCCTGCTCGACGCGATGCGGGACGCGTGGATCGCGGACCTGCGGCGCGACGGCAGGTCCGAGGACTCCATCGCACGGCGCGTCCGCCGCGGCGACGTGCTGCGCGGCGCGCCGTATCTGATCGTCCCCTGCCTGGTCATGGACGGCGCCCACCACTACGGCGACCCGCGCCGGGACGCCGCCGAGCGCGAGATGTTCGTGGTCGCGGCGGGCGCGGGCGTGCAGAACCTGCTGGTGGCGCTCGCGGGCGAGCGGCTGGGCTCGGCGTGGGTGTCCTCGACGATGTTCTGCCGCGATGTCGTACGGGACGTGCTCGGCCTGCCGGCCGACTGGGACCCGATGGGCGCGGTCGCGGTCGGCCGACCGGCGGCGGCTCCGAAGGAGCGGCCGGTACGGGAGGCGGGGGCGTTCGTCGAGGTGCGGTGAGCGGGCTGCGGTGAGCGGGGCGGGGTGCCCGGGAAGTGCGGTGGGGCCGTCGGCGCGGCGGCCCGAGTCCGTGCACTCGGGGAGTACGGCAGGGGGTCGCCCGAGCCGTGAGCTCGCGCCCGGCGCTCGCTCAGATGCCCGTGATGTTGCCCGGCGTCATCCGGGGTGACCGGCGCGGGGGGACCCGGCCGCTGAGCAGGATCAGGCGGGCGGCGCGGTGACGCTGGCCGGCGTACGGGGCGAGCAGCTCCAGCATCGCCGCGTCGTCGGCCGTCCGGTCCCCCGCGAGGGCCCAGCCCACGATGCCCGGCAGGTGCAGGTCGCCGGTGGTGACCTCGTCCGGGGCGCCGTTGCTGCGCTGGATCGTCTCGGCGGAGGTCCACGGGCCGATGCCGGGGATGAGTTCGAGGCGCTTGCGGGCCTCGGCGGGCGGCATCTGCGCCGCCTCCTCCATGCGGTGCGCGACCCGCGCGGCGCGGACGACGGCCGCGGAGCGCTTGCCGTCGACGTTCGCGCGGTGCCACTCCCAGGACGGGATCATCGCCCAGGCGCGGGCGTCGGGCATCGCGTACATCCCCTCGGGCGCGGGCCCGGGCGCCGGCTCCCCGTACTTCCGGACGAGCAGCCGCCACGAGCGGTAGGCCTCGTCCGTCGTGACCTTCTGCTCCAGGATCGACGGGATCAGCGACTCCATGACCAGACCGGTCCGGGTGAGCCGCAGGCCGCGGCGGGCGCGGTGGGTGAGCGCGAGCAGCTTGTGCCGGGGCACGAAGGCGGTGGGGTCGTCCTCGGCGCCGAGCAGCGCGGGCAGCCGCGCCATGAGCCACCCGCCTCCCGGGCCCCACGCCTCGGCCCGTCCGTCCGCCCGGACGCGGATCGTCCCGGCCCCGTCGGGCGTCCGGCTGGCCCGCCAGACGGAGCCGTCGGCCGTCGTCCGGAAGGTGGGGTCGGCGGGGCCGCGGCGGAGGGGGCCGAGGGTGAGGCCGAGGTCGAGGTCGGGCAAGGCGTCCTCGGAACGCGGGGCCGGGGCGGGTACGGGGACGTGGCCGCCGCGCGCCGTGGTGCGCGTGGGTCGGGGAGCGAAGCGGCCTGCCATGGGTACGAGCGTAGCGGGGCGGGCGGGCGCGAAGGGGCGCCGTCCGAAGCGCCGTCCGAAGCGCCGTCCGAGGCCCGCACCCCCTGCCGGCTACTGGTCCGACGAGAAGCGGACCGAGGCCGCCGGGAGCTTCGCGTCGCACCAGACGCGGACGCCGTCGCGGAGTTCGTTGTCCGGGCCGATGACCGCGCCGTCGCCGATGACCGCGCCGGTGAGGATCGTGCGGGCGCCGATGCGGGCGTGCGTGCCGATGAGGGAGTCGGTGATGACGGCGCCGGGTTCGACGACGGCGCCGTCGAGGACGGTCGAGCCGTTGACGCGCGCGCCGGCGCCGATGACCGCGCCGTGGCCGACGACCGTACCGCCGGTGAGCTTGGCGTCGGGGGCGACGGTGGCGGTGTCGAGGACCAGGCGATCGCCGCAGCGGCCCGGCACGGCCGGGGACGGGGCGCGGCCGAGGACGAGGTCGGCAGAGCCGCGGACGAAGGCCTGCGGGGTGCCGAGGTCGAGCCAGTAGGTGGAGTCGACCATGCCCTGGAGGTGGGCGCCGGAGGCCAGCAGGTCGGGGAAGGTCTCGCGTTCGACGGAGACCGGGCGGCCCGCCGGGATGGTGTCGATGACCGAGCGGCGGAAGACGTACGCGCCCGCGTTGATCTGGTCGGTGACGATCTCCTCCGGCGTCTGCGGCTTCTCCAGGAAGGCCGTGACGCGCCCTGTGGCGTCCGTCGGCACGAGGCCGAAGGCGCGCGGGTCCTCGACCCGGGTGAGGTGCAGGGAGACGTCCGCGCCGGAGGTCTCGTGGGTGGCGACGAGCGCGCCGATGTCGAGGCCGGTGAGGATGTCGCCGTTGAAGATCAGGACGGGGTCCTCGGGGGCCGAGTGGAGCCTGGAGGCGACGTTGCGGATGGCGCCGCCGGTCCCGAGGGGCTCCTCCTCGGTGACGTACTCGATGCTCAGACCGAGCGCCGAACCGTCACCGAAGTACGGTTCGAAGACCTCCGCCAGATAGGAGGTGGCGAGGACGATGTGGTCCACGCCGGCGGCCCGGGCCCGGGCCAGCTGGTGCGTCAGGAAGGGAACGCCGGCCGCCGGGACCATCGGCTTGGGCGTGTTGACGGTCAGGGGACGCAGCCGGGTGCCCTTGCCACCGACCAGAAGAATCGCTTCGGTCACCTGTCGTCTCTGCTTCCTGTCGGTCCGGTCTCATCGCCACGGGCGGCCGCTTTTCGGCCGCCCGTACGATATGACCGGTCAGTTTATGCAGATGGTTGAGTCCATGACCCCACCGGCGACCCCTTCGGCTCCTTCGGCCCTCATCTTCCCTGGTACTTCGCCGAGCTGGACCGGGCGGTGCCGAGCTTGCTGTAGAGCCGTCCGCCCGGGCACTCGGTGGCGAAGCCGTCGCGGTGGCCGGAGATGGCGTTGAACTTCACCTTCCTGCCCTTTTTGTAGAGGTTTCCGCCTCCTGAGGTGAGTGTCACCTTTCCCTTCGGATTCACCCCGTGCAGCCCAAGCTTCCACGCCGTCAGCTTGGCGACGGACGTCACGACGGCGGCCGGCGGGGTGGCGCTGCCGAAGGTGCCGAGCACCACGACGCCCATGCTGTTGGTGTTGAAGCCGAGGGTGTGGGCGCCGAGCACCGGCTTGGCGACGCCGCCGGCCCGCCCCTCGTAGATGTTTCCGCACCTGTCGACGGCGAAGTTGTAGCCGAAGTCGCGCCAGCCCAGGCTCTTCACGTGGTAGCGGTAGATGCTGCGCAGCACGGAGGGCGCCTGCTTGCAGGCGTAGTTGTTGCCGGTGGCGCTGTGGTGCACGAACGCCGCCTTGATCGTCTTCGTGTAGCCGAAGGCCTTCTCCCGCATCTTCTCGTCGGCGCCCCACCCCTTGCGGGTGATGATCTTCGGGCGCGGGCCGATGTACGGCTTCGCCGCGAGGGCGGCGCGGTTCGCGCCGCGGTTCGCCGCGGGGTTCGCGGGGTTCGCCGCGGGGGACAGTGTGGCGAGCGTCTCCTCCCGGGTGAGGGCGGGGATGACGGTGGCGCCGAACGCGGCCTGCTCGGCGTTCACGCTCGCGGCGGCCGCCTCGGCGGAGGCTCGTTCGACGCTCGGCGCGGCGGCGGACTCGGCTGCCGGGACGGCGGGCTCGGCGGCGGCCGCGGCCCTCGTACGCCCGGCCTCGGACGCCGCCGGGTCGGGGCCGGGGTCGACGAGTTCGAGGCGCAGGCCCGCCGGGAGGGCGGTGGGCACGCGCTCCTCGGCGGACTCCGGGCGTACGCGGACCTCCACGCCGTCCGAGTCGCCGACCCACAGCGGGGCGGTCGCCCCGCGCAGCACGCCCGAACGGCCTTCGGCCGTGCCCGGGTCCGCGCCGTGCTCTTCGTTGTGGGTCTCCACGTCCTGCCAGTCGGACCAGGCGCCGTCGGCGGTGGCGCGGGTACGGACCTGGACGGTGCCGTGCAGGTGGGTCCGGGCGTCGTTCCACACGACACCCACCAGGGAGAAGGGTCTGACCTCCCGTCGGGTCAGGCCCCGCTCCCCCGCCGCGCCCTCGGGACGCCCGAAGGCGTGGCCGCGCGGCCGGCCCTCGGGGGCGGCGAGGGGTTCGAGGGGGAGCGACTGGGTCGACCCGGCGAGGTCGCCCGCCGGCTCCGCGGCTGGGAGCGCCGGAGGGGCGGCTGGGGCTGCTGCCGCGCCGGCCGGGGTCGTGAGGGCGAGCGGCAGGGCGAGTGCCGCCGCGCACGTGACGGCGATCGAGGAGGCGAGGTAGGCACGCATGGAGCGATCGTCCGCACCGTGCGGCGGTTCCGCGCGGCGGGAGGCGGCACGGAGACTGACGAACCGTCGGGCCGACCGGAGGACGGCGTCACCGGTACGGCGGACGGCGCCGCACCCCGCGCGTACCCTTGCCCGCGTGAACGCCAGCGACCGCACCCCTGCCGACCTGCTGCGATCCGCGCTCGCCGCGGACCCGGCCCGCCCCTTGGTCACTTTCTACGACGACGCCACCGGTGAACGCGTGGAATTGTCGGTGGCCACCTTCGCCAATTGGGTGGCCAAGACCGCGAATCTGCTTCAGGGCGAACTGTCCGCCGCGCCCGGCGACCGGCTCGCGCTGCTGCTGCCCGCGCACTGGCAGACCGCGGTATGGCTGCTCGCGTGCGCGTCGGTGGGGGTGACGGCGGAGATCGGCGGAGATCCGGCCGACGCGGATCACGTGGTGGCGGGGCCGGACGGCCTCGAGGCGGGCCTCGCCTGCTCCGGCGACCGGATCGCCCTCTCCCTCGCGCCGCTGGGGCGCCGCTTCCCCACGCCGCCCGCGGGTTACGCGGACTACGCGGTGGAGGTCCCGAGCCAGGGCGACCGGTTCGCCCCGTTCGTCCCGGTGGACCCGGACGAGGTCGCCCTCGTCGTCGACGGTACGGAGCTGACGGGCGCGCAGATCGTGGAGCGGGCGCGGGCGGACGCGGGTGAGCTGGGGCTCGCGGACGGGGGCCGGATCCTGTCGGGGCGGTCGTACGACACCTGGGCCGGCGTCTCGGCCGGGCTGTACGCGCCGCTGGCGGTGGCGGGCGGGTCGGTGGTGCTGTGCCGGCACCTGGAGGAGTCGGGGGCGGACGGGGTGGCCAAGCGGGTGGAGAGCGAGCGGGTCACGGTGGTGCGGGCCGGCTGAGTGCGGGGCGGCCCGCCGCGGACAGGCCCTCGCGGCGGGCGCCCCACCCGTACGGCCCATCGACGCGCCGCGTACGCCGCTGCCCCGCGCCTCTCCGGTACATGATCGACGGGGGGGTATCCGATGCCTTCCGCACAACCGCGCGCCGGGAACGGGCGTCCACCTCGGTGGGGGACGGCCGGACGGTGTGCCGCAGGCGCCAGTGAGGACGGACGGTTCAGACGTGACGGACAGCGCGGACACGCCCGCCACCGAGGACGAGGCCGGGGGCGAGGCCGGGGCCGGGCGGAAGCGGCGGCGGTGGCTGCGGTGGGCGGCGCTCGGGGCGGCGGCCGTGGTGCTCGCCGCGGCGGGGGCCGGCTGGTGGGCGTACCGGAAGCTGGACGGGAACATCACCACGGACACCACCGCCGAGGCCGAGCTGCGCAAGTACGAGAAGGAGCGCCCCTCGCCGGCCGTGAACGCGGCGCGGAACATCCTGCTGATCGGTTCGGACACCCGGACCGGCGCGGGAAACGGCAAGTACGGGAAGGACGAGGGCACTCAGCGCTCGGACACCACGATCCTGCTGCACATCTCGGCGGAGGGCGCGGGCGCGACGGCGGTGTCGATCCCGCGCGATCTGATGGTGCGGATCCCCGCCTGCACGAAGGCGGACAAAACCCGCACCACCGAGCAATTCGCCCAGTTCAACTGGGCCTTCGAGTTCGGCGGCACCGCCTGCACCATCCGCACCCTGGAGAAGCTGACCAAGATCCGGATCGACCACCACATGGTGATCGACTTCCGAGGCTTCAAGAAGATGGTGGACGCCGTGGACGGGGTCGAGGTCTGCCTGAAGGAGCCGATCGACGACCGCGACGCGCATCTGAAGCTGCCGGCCGGACGCCAGACGCTGCACGGCGAGCAGGCGCTCGGTTTCGTACGGGCCCGCAAGTCGATCGGCAACGGCAGTGACACCGATCGGATGGACCGGCAGCAGCAGTTCCTCGGGGCGCTCGTCAACAAGGTGCAGAGCGACGGCGTCCTCCTCAACCCGACGAAGCTCTACCCGGTCCTGGACGCCGCCACGAGGTCCATCACCACCGACCCGGGGCTCGACTCGCTGCGCGACCTGTACGACCTGGCGCGGTCGATGCGGGCGGTCCCGACGGAGAAGGTGCAGTTCCTCACGGTGCCGCGGCGCCCGTACTCGTACAACGCGAACCGGGACGAACTGGTGCAACCCGCCGCCGATCAGCTCTTCGCGCGGCTGCGCGCCGACCAGCCGGTCACCGTGCATCCGGGCGCTGACGGCACGAAGGAGCAGGCCGGCGACGGGCCGGGCACCTCCGCGACGCCCACCTTCGCGGGACGCAACGCGGCGGAGGGCGCGTGCCAGGGCTGACGAGGGCGGCCTGCCCGCGGCCACCGGCGCCGACCGCTGGAGCGACGCGATTTGCAAAGCGAGGGCCAAGGGATGGGAGGAGCCCGATGAGGTTTGAGCAAATTGCCCGGTTGTAAGGGGCGTGGAATTTGTCACGGACGTCGCCCCACGCTGAACTGGGCGGATAGTGTGACGCGATCCGGTGCACCAGGCCATGTGGTCGCGCACTCGATGGATCGAAGACCGAGCGCCCGAGGGGGAGGCGCCTCGCGTGGCACCGACGGAGGACTCAAGTAACCGTGGACGCGCACAGCCGTGGACGGGCGGACGAGATCGACCCCGCCGACCAGTGGGTGCTCAACCCGCAGACGGGCCACTACGAACTGCGACTGGACCGCTCCGCTGAGCAGTCGTCGCAGGCCGCCCCGTCCCAACCGCGCCCCCGCACCACCCGTAGCGCCCGGGGTGCCACGCCGCCCGGACAGAGAACGCACGACCGCGCCGAGCGCGGCGACCACAGCGCCTCACGCACCACGGAGGCCGCGCCGCCCGTTCCCGGGCAGCGCCGTCGCCGTGCCCCCGAGCCCGGTGACCAGCGCGGGCCCGCGGGGCGCCGCAAGCGCAGGCCGGAGAAGTCGCGCAAGAAGAAGGTCATGATGTGGACGGGCGGCACCATGGCCTTCGTGGTCGTGGCGGGCGCCGCCGGGGCGTACGCGCTCTACAACCACTTCGACAACAACATCAACACCATCGAGGTCGCGGGCGGCAGCGAGGGCTTCAAGAAGGACGAGGCCTTCAACGTCCTGCTCATCGGCACCGACAAGCGGACCGGTGAGGGCAACGCCGGCTACGGGGACAAGAACAGCCCCGGCCACGCCGACACCACGATCCTCTTCCACGTCTCCAAGGACCGGACGAACGCCACGGCGATGTCCATCCCCCGCGACCTGGTCATCGACATCCCCGAGTGCGAGACGAAGCAGTCCGACGGCTCCGTCAAGAAGATCCCCGGCCAGACCGACGAGCGCTTCAACATCAGCCTCGGCCAGTCCGACCGCGACCCCGGCTGCACCATGCGCACCGTCAAGGAGATCACCGGGCTCACCGTCGACCACTTCATGATGGCCGACTTCAACGCCGTCAAGGAGATGACGACGGCCGTCGGCGGCGTGAAGGTCTGTGTGGCGAAGCCCGTGAACGACCCCAAGTCGCACCTCAAGCTGCCGGCCGGCGAGTCCACCATCCAGGGCGAGCAGGCCCTGGCCTTCGTCCGTACCCGGCACAGCTTCGGCAACGAGAGCGACCTGGACCGCATGAAGGTCCAGCAGCAGTTCCTCAGCTCGATGATCCGTCAGATGAAGTCGGACGACACGCTCACGTCCCCGACCAAGCTGTACGGCCTCGCCGACGCCGCCACCAAGGCGCTCACCGTCGACACGGGCATAGGAAGCATCTCCAAGCTCAAGTCCCTGGCCCTGGAACTCGCCAAGATCGACACCAAGAACATCACGTTCCTGACCATGCCGGTCATCGACAACCCGAGCGAGCCCAGGCCGGTCACGGTGGTCCCCGACCCTGTCGAGGCCCCGCGGCTCTTCGAGATGATGCAGTCCGACACCTCGCTCACCGAGGTGAAGAAGAAGGAGACGGACGCCAAGAACGCCCAGGCCGCGGCCCAGGCGAAGCTTCTCCAGGGCGCCCGTTCCACCGCGCGCGAGGTCCGTGTCGATGTCTACAACGGCAGCGGCAAGACGGGCGCGGCGCAGAAGACGATCGAATGGCTCCAGAACGAGCACGGCGTGACGCGGTCGAGCAACAAGAGCAACGCCCCGGAGCCGGCGGCGAAGACCACGCTCACGTACGCGCCCAACCAGGCCGACCAGGCCCGCAAGCTCGCGGACCTGATGGGCCTGCCGGCCACGGCTCTCAAGCCGGGCACACAGGACGCCGGGGAGCGTGAGCCCATGACGCTCGTACTCGGCGCCGACTACAAGGGGGCGGGGGTGCCCCTCACCGGTCCGGCGAAGGCGCCGGAGGGTGCGCAGACGGCCGACAAGCAGGTGTGCGCCAAGTGAGCCGGACCACCGGTCCGGCCCTGTGCCACGCCTGAGTGAACGCCTGAGTGAACAAGGAGACCTGGGGTGGGACAGAGCAGCGTGCGTAGGGAGGGGGCGCGGGAGCGTGCCTCGCGCGCCCAAGAGGTGGGCTGGGACGACAGCCTCTACGAGGAGGGGAACGGCGACAGCGGCGGCCACGGCGGTCCGGGCGCGGGCGCGGGCGGCCGGGTGCCCCATGCCCGGCGCCCCGGCGACGGCGGTGACACCGGCGACGACACCAGCCGTACGGGTTCGGGCCACCGGCGCGGCGGCTCGCGCCGGCGTGCCCGGACCAAGAAGACCGGCAAGCGCAAGGTGCTGCGCTGGACCGCCATCACGCTGGCCCTGCTGATAACCGGCACGGCCGGCGCCGGATACCTGTACTACGAGCACCTCAACGGCAACATCCGCAGCGGTGGCCGCGCGGGCGGCGAGAGCGGTGTGAAGAAGGCCTCGCCGAACGCGCTCGGCGACACCCCGCTGAACATCCTCCTCATCGGCTCCGACAACCGCAACGACCCCAAGAACGTGGCGCTGGGCGGCGGCAAGAAGG
This sequence comes from Streptomyces sp. NPDC051909, assembly GCF_040681095.1. Classification (NCBI taxonomy): domain Bacteria; kingdom Bacillati; phylum Actinomycetota; class Actinomycetes; order Kitasatosporales; family Streptomycetaceae; genus Streptomyces; species Streptomyces sp. NPDC051909. The sequence goes on from NZ_JBFAYA010000040.1 coordinate 27,892, forward strand.
ACCGCGACCGGCCGGCGCTCGCCGACGTGCAGATGCTGCTGCACGTCTCCGCGGACCGCAAGAACGCCTCGATCATCTCCATCCCGCGCGACACCGTCGTCAAGATCCCGGAGTGCACCGGCGAGGACGGCCAGAAGTACCCCGAGACCAACAACCGGCCGATCAACGAGTCGCTGCAGCGCGGCGGTCCCGGCTGCACCCTCACCACCTGGGAGAAGCTCACCGGGGTCTACATCGACCACTGGATGATGATCGAGTTCTGGGGTGTGGTGGCCATGGCCGACGAGGTCGGCGGCGTCCCGGTCTGTGTGAAGACCGGCGTCTGGGACAAGTCGACGCCCCGGGTCCCCGGCGGCTCCAACCTCAAGCTCACCGAGGGCACCCACGACATCCAGGGCGAGCAGGCCCTCCAGTGGCTGCGCACCCGGCATGCCTGGGGCAGTGACCAAGGCCGTGCCCAGGCCCAGCACATGTACATGAACGGGCTGATGAAGAAGCTCCAGGACCAGGACGCCTGGACCGACACCCCGCGGCTGATGGGGCTCGCCGAGACCGCCACGAAGGCCTTCAAGGTCTCCGACGAGATCAAGACGGTGAAGAAGCTGTTCGACCTGTCGATGCAGCTGAAGAACGTGAAGCTGGACCGGCTGACCACGGCCACCGTCCCGACGGACGCGTACCCGGGCAACCCGGACGCCTGGCTCCAGCCGCGCCAGGCGGCCGCCGAGAAGATGTGGTCGATGCTCCGCGACGACGTGGCCATGGACAAGAACGGCGACCCGGCCGACGGCAAGGGCAAGCCCAAGCCGTCCGCGTCCACGCAGCCGGCGGCCATCGCCGGGGCCCCCGGCTCCCTCTCCGTCACCGTGATCAACGGCACCGCGGGCGACGGCGAGGCGGCCCAGGAGGGCCGGGCCGGCGACGTGGCCAAGGAGCTGCGCGGCAAGGGCTTCAGCCAGGCCCAGCACTCCCGGGACGCCCAGCCGCGCAAGGACACCGTGGTGTTCTACCCGAAGGGCGACGGCGAGCAGGGCAAGGCCGACGCCGCCTCCGTGGCCAAGGCCCTCGGCCTGCCGGCCACGGCGGTCCGCGCGGACGCCAAGGTCACCGGCCTCACCCTGGTCGTCGGCGCCGACTGGCGCGAGGGCAGCACCTACAAGAAGCCGACGGTGGCCGCGGGCGACCTGCCGGAGGGCGCGGACGACAAGACGGACTGCATGACCGTCAACCCCAAGATCTACGAGTGGGACGGGAAGTCCTAGGAACCCGCACTATCCATACGGCGAAGGCCGGGCACCCTCGTAAGGGGCCCGGCCTTCGCCGTGAGCAGCAGGTCAGACGGTCTCGCCGGCCTTCACCGCCGGGCGCCTGCTCGCGATGACCTTCCGCGCCAGCGCGCGCGGGCTGGTCAGGAAGCCGAAGCCCCAGGACATGTGCATGGTCGCCAGGGCCACCGGGATCTGGAGGCGGGCCTTCAGGGACAGGCCCTTGCCGGCCGGGACCGAGCCCGCGGTGATCGCCGCCAGATAGCCGGCCGGGATCACGAAGCCGAGCGGGGTGAGGGCCGCGCCCACCACGAGGCCCGCGGCGATCGCGCAGACCGCGGCCGGCGGGGCGAGGTAGCGCAGATTGATCGAGCCCTCGTGGTAGCGGGCGACGACATGGCGCCAGCGGCCGTAGTCCTTGTACTGCTTGGCGAGGGCGCGCACGCTCGGCCGCGGCCGGTACTGCACGCGCAGCTCCGGCGAGAACCAGATCAGGCCGCCGGCCTCGCGGATGCGGAAGTTCAGCTCCCAGTCCTGGGCGCGGATGAACTCCACGTTGTAGCCGCCCTGCTGCTCCAGCGCCTCGCGGCGGAACACGCCCAGGTAGACGGTCTCCGCCGGGCCGGCTGCGCCGCCCGTGTGGAAGGCCGCGTTGCCCACGCCGATCTTGGAGGTCATCGCGGCGGCGACCGCGTCCTCCCAGGCGTTCTCGCCCTCGGCGTGCATGATGCCGCCGACGTTCATCGCGCCCGTCTCCTCCAGGAGGCGGACGGCGGTCGCGATGTAGCTGGGCGACAGCATGCCGTGGCCATCGACGCGGACCACGATCGGGTGACGGGAGGCCTTGATCGCCGCGTTCAGGGCGGCGGGGGTACGGCCGGTGGGGTTCGGCACGGTGTGGACCCGGGGGTCTTCACGTACGAGCTCGGCGGCGATCTCGTCGGTGCGGTCCGTGGACGGCCCGAGCGCGATCACCACCTCCATCTCGCCGTCGTACTCCTGCTCCAGGATGTGACGGACGGAGTTGCGCAGATGCCGCTCCTCGTTGAGGACCGGCATGATCACGGAGACAGGCGGAGTGGCGTTCATGGTCCGCCCACGTTACCGCGAACGGGGGACACGGGCGCGTGCCGCCGGGTCGCAGCACGGTGGCGCTGATCGTATGGGCCTACGGTGCTCACGGTCCCCCTGTCGTACCAGCGGAGGTGTCCCCCCGGTGCCCACACCGCCCCGCACGCCGCCTCGTCCGCCTCGGCCCCCGGCCCGCACCGCACCGGCTCACCGCGCACCGGTCCGCCCGGCGGCGGCCGGCAGGCGCGGGCGCCGGCCGAGCCGGCCGCGGTGGGGCATGCGGATGGCGACGACGCTGTCCGTGGTGGTGCTCGCCGCGGGGGGCATCGGGCATGCCGTGGTGACCAGCCTCGACACCGGCATCAACCGGATCGACCCCTTCAAGGACATGAAGAACCGCCCGCAGCCCGGGCACGGCATGAACGTCCTGGTCGTCGGCACCGACGGCCGCGACCGGATCACCGAGGAGGAGCGCCGGAAGTACCGGCTCGGCGGCGCCCCCTGCCACTGCACGGACACCGTGATGCTCGTGCACATCTCGGAGGACCGGGAGCGGGCGAGCGTGGTCTCGCTCCCCCGTGACTCGTACGCCGAGATGCCCGAGCACACCGATCTCACCACCGGCAAGCACCACCACGCGCACCCGGTGAAGCTGAACGCGGCGTACGCGGAGGGCGGGCCCGGGCTCACCGTGCGGACCGTGGAGTCGATGACCGGGGTGAAGATCGACCACTACCTGGAGGTCGACTTCACCAGCTTCATGCGCACCGTGGACGCGGTCGGCGGGGTGCAGATCTGCACCGTCAAGCCGCTGAAGGACTCCTACACCGGGCTCGACCTGCCCGCCGGGCCGCACGAGCTCGACGGCGGACAGGCCCTCCAGTATGTGCGCGCCCGGCACGTCGACGGCGCCGCCGACATCGGGCGCATGCAGCGGCAGCAGAAGTTCCTGGCAGCCCTGATCGACCGGGTGACCGGCGGCGGGGTGCTGCTCAACCCGGTGCGCTTCCGCGAGGTCGCGTCCACCATGCTGAGCTCGGTCCGGGCCGACCAGGGCTTCGGCACCCAGCAGATGCTGACCCTGGCGAAGGCGATGAACGGCTTCACGCCGGCCTCGTCGGAGTTCGTGTCCGTGCCGATCGGCGACATGAGCTTCCCGGTGAAGGGGATCGGCTCCACGGTGAAGTGGGACGCGGCGAAGGCGCAGAAGCTGTTCCAGTCGCTGCGCGACGACCGGCCGCTCGCCCCGGCCCGGCCGACCGCGCCCAAGGGGCCGCGGCCCGCCGACGTGGACGTCGCGCCGAAGACGATCCGGGTCCAGGTCTACAACGGAACCCCCACGGACGGGCTCGGCGGCCGGGTCGACACGGCGCTGCGCGCCACCGGCTTCGACACCACCCGCGCGCCGCGGACCGCCCCCGGCGGCCGGGAGCACGCCCGCACCCTCGTCGAGTACGACCCGGGCTGGGACCGCTCGGCGAAGTCCCTGGCCACGGCCCTGCCGGGCGCCGAGCTCCGCCCGGTCAAGGGCCAGGGCGCGACGCTGAAGGTGACGGTGGGCGCGGACTACAAGGGCGTGACGCCGGTGCGGGAGCGGGAGCGGCAGACGGGACAGTTCGAGGCGGTGCGAGGGGACCAGGTGGTGTGCCCGTAGTTTTTCGGGGCTCGGTTCACCTCCGGGGCGCTTTCAGCCGGACTCACAGGCCCGCACGTGCTCGCCTCCCTCGTACCTCGGGAGGCTGCGCGCGCTCGGACCTGTTCCCCCGGCGCGCCCCTTCGGCTCACTCGCCCAGGGCACCGGGGCCCTAGTCCTCGTACCCCTCCGCCTTCCGCTGTTCGCGGAGTTCCTTGATCGCGCGGCGGCGGGCCAGGCGGTGGGTGCGGCGGATCTGGGCCTCCTGGTAGCGGCGCTTGTCGCGCTCGGTCTCCGGGAGGACCGGGGGGACGGGGCGCGGCTTGCCGTCGGCGTCGACGGCGGCGAAGACGAGGTAGGCGGAGCCGACCTGGGTGGCCGGGGTGGACTCGTTCCAGCGTTCGGCCATGACCCGCACGCCGACCTCCATGGAGGACCGGCCGGTCCAGTTGACCTGGGCCTTCACATGCACCAGGTCGCCGACCCGGACCGGCTCCAGGAAGGCCATCTCGTCCATGGACGCGGTGACGGCTGGGCCGCCCGAGTGCCGGCCCGCGACCGCGCCCGCGGCGTCGTCCACCAGCTTCATGATCACGCCGCCGTGCACCGTGCCGAGGAGGTTGGTGTCGTGGCTCGTCATGATGTGGCTGAGAGTGGTGCGGGAGGCGGAGGTGGGCTTGCCCGGGATAGCGCCCTGATCTGTCATGCCCTCTACCTTATGCCCGCCCTTGTGGCCGGTCTCGGCCCCGTCCGGTTTGCATCAGCTTGGCAACAGCGCCGGTCCGATTCCCCACCCGCCCTGTCGGGGCGGAGGCGCGGACCGGCACACTGTTCCGCATGAATGACTGGCCCGACGCCCAGCCCGAGGGACCTCGCCGGATGCGCCATGTGCAGCGCCCGCAGGTCCCCCCACAGCAGCCGTACCAGCAGAATCAGGGGTACGACCAGGGCCAGGGCTACGACCAGGGCCAGGGGTACGACCAGGGCCAGGGCTACAACCCGAACTTCACCCAGGCCCAGGCGACCGGTTACGACTCCGGGTACAGCTCCGGCCAGGTGTACGGCGGCCCGCAGGGCGGCGGTGGCCGGGGCGGCGTGCCGCCGCAGTACGCGCCGGGCGGCGGCGCCGGGGGTCCCGTGCCCGCGCGGCCCGCGCCGAACTGGGGCAAGCGCGTCAAGATCGGCTCGATCGTGGTGGTCGTGGGCCTCCTGGCATGGGGCGTCGGCACCTACGCGTGGGCGAGCTCACAGATGCGCAACGAGGTCGATCTGGCCAAGGTCATCGAGCGGCCGGCCGAGGGCGACTGCACCACGTATCTGATCGTCGGCTCGGACAGCCGCGAGGGCATGTCCGCCGAGGAGAAGAAGAAGCTGCACACCGGCTCCGCCGAGGGCAAGCGGACCGACTCGATGATGATCCTCGCGGCCTGCTCGAGCGGGAACACGATGATCTCGCTCCCCCGTGACTCCTGGGTGACGATCCCGTCCTTCGTGGGCTCGGAGTCCGGCAAGAAGTACGCGGCGCGCGGCGGCTCCAAGCTGAACGCGGCCTACGCGATGGACGGCCCGGAGCTGCTCGTCCGCACGGTCGAGTACAACACCGGCCTGCGCATCGACCACTACGCGGAGATCGGCTTCGCCGGCTTCGCGAACATCGTGGACGCGCTCGGCGGTGTCGAGCTGAACATCGAGAAGGGCTTCAAGGACAAGAAGTCCGGCGCCGACTTCCAGGCCGGCACCCAGACCCTCGACGGCGAGCAGGCCCTGGCCTTCGTGCGTACCCGCTACGCGTTCGCCGAGTCGGACCTGCAGCGCACGAAGAACCAGCAGAAGTTCCTGTCGGCCCTGGCCAACCAGGCGGCGACCCCCGGCACGATCCTCAACCCGTTCAGGCTCTACCCGACCCTGGGCGCGGGCCTGGACACCCTGATCGTGGACAAGGACATGTCGCTGTACGACCTGGGCCAGATGTTCTTCGCGATGAAGGGCATCAGCGGCGGCGACGGCAGGTCGATGAACATCCCGATCAACGGCACGGCCCCGCAGAACTCCCTGAAGTGGGACATGCCGAAGGTGAAGCAGCTGGTCAAGGAGATCCAGAACGACGAGCCGGTGACGGTCACGTCGAACCGCTGACGTCGAACCTCTGATGTCGAGTCCTCCCGGTCGGCGCCCTGTTCGGGCGTCGACCGTTTGATTTCATCGAGCAAAGCCGGGAATCATGGCGGATCGCCTCGGGCGACAGCACGGGGACAGCGGGGAGAACGGGGAGGTTCACGCATGGCGTGGGACGAGTGGGAGCAGCTCAAAGCGGAGACGGCGGCACGCCAGTCGTCGTCGATGCGCCTGAACCAGGTCGCGCCGGACCCGGGCGGCGGCGGGTACTCGGAGGACCTGAAGACCGACAAGCGGGCCTGGGCGAAGGCCGGCGAGGGCGTCTCGGGCCTGAAGACCGAGGTCGCCACGGCGCTGACGAAGCTCGACTCGGGCCAGGCGGGACTGGGTGACGGTCAGGGGATCCAGAGCGCGGCCGCCCAGAAGGAGCTCTACGAGAGCTGGAAGAAGTACGTCGGTGACGTGAACGGCCGTTGCGGCGCCCTGGGCGGACTGCTGACCTCCTCGGGGCACGATCTGGCGAAGCCCGACGAGACCCTCCTCGGTGAGCTCAACGGTCTCAAGGCGCACTACACGGACACCGAGGCCGTCGGCGGCCAGGCGAAGGAGAAGTGACAGCGGCCATGGACCTGGAGACCTTGCGGGCCTTCAAGCAGGCCGAGTACGAGGAGGCCGCGGACGGCTACCGGGCCGTCGGCGACATGGCCATGGCGGCCAAGGACACGATCGACACCAAGATCTCCGGCGGCATCCGCGGCGAGCTGGAGGGCAAGGCCGCCGAAGCCGCCCTGGGCGAGCTCAAGGAACTGTCGAAGAACTTCCACTACGCGCAGACCGAGTGCGGTCTCGTCAGCACCGCGCTGAACGGTTTCGCCTTCGACCTGGGGGCGGCCAAGCGGAAGCTGGACGCGGCGATCGCCGACGCCCAGGCGGCCAACTGCACCGTGAACCCGAACGGTTCGGTCGGCTTCCCGCCCGGCACGAAGCCCGGCGCGGACAAGACCGCCGACGGCGGAACGGTGACCGGGAGCGCCGGGATGACCGACCCCACGGCGAACGCCATCGAGCGCCAGGCCATCAACATCCACCCGAACCCGCACTACGGCAAGGCCATCGAGTTCGCGAACAGGATCGCCGACGCCCTGAAGGAAGCCACGGAAGCGGACGCCAAGTGGGCGCCGAAGCTGCGGGCCCTGAAGGCGGACGACGACCTGACGGTCTCGGACCGGGACTGGTCGGACGCGCAGTCGGACATGGGCGGGGTGAAGGAGGCGGGCAAGAGCTACCTCGACTCCCTGCCGCAGCCGCCCAGGGACGGCAGTCCGAAGGACAACGCGAACTGGTGGAAGGGGCTGGACGCGGAGCAGCAGGCGGCCTGGCTGTCCCTGCGGCCCGAGGCGGTGGGCGCGCTCGACGGGCTGCCCTCCACGGTGCGCGACGAGGCGAACCGGGTGGTCCTCGCGGAGAAGCACGGCCAGTACCAGACGGAGCTGAATTCCATACCGAAGCCGCCCGCCAACGAGTGGACGTGGATCACCGCCGGTATGTACCCGGCGAAGGTGCACACCGACGAGTGGATGGCGTGGGACAGGCAGCACGGGGACCGGTACAGGGAACTCACGGGCGCCCTGAAGGGCATGGACGCCATCCAGGGACGCTTCGACCGGACGGGGATCAAGGGCACGCCGGAGGCCTACCTGCTCGGCTTCAGCCCCGAGGGCAACGGCCGGGCGATCGTCGCCAACGGGAACCCGGACACGGCCGACCACCAGGCGGTCTACGTGCCGGGTACGACGGCGAACCTGAGCGGCATCGACGGCGACATCAAGCGGATGGAACGGCTCTGGAGCGTGGCCAACGGTGCCGACAACGGCTCGGTCTCCACGGTCACCTGGCTCGGCTACGACGCCCCTCAGGACATCGTCAAGGACTCGCCGTTCAGTCATTACGCGAATGACGGCGCCCCGGCCTACAACCGCTTCCTCGACGGCCTCGACGCGTCACGTGCGGTCGACTCGGACCCGCACCGCACGGCGATCGGCCACTCGTACGGCACGACCCTCATCGGCTCGGCGGCCCGGCAGGGAGACCTGAACGCCGACGACGTGATCCTCGCGGGCAGCCCCGGCGTGCAGGTGCCGAAGGCGGAGCAGCTGGACGTCCCCAAGGGGCACGTCTGGAACGAGGAGGCCGACGGGGACCCGGTCCCGGACATCGGCCGGTTCGGACACGGCGGGACCGACTGGGACGGTCCGTTCCAGATCCCCAGTGACCCGACCTTCGGCGCCAACCAGATGACCACGGACGGCTCGGGTCACAGCGACTACTGGAACGAGGGCTCCACGAGCCTGGAGAACCAGGCGCTGGTCGTCGCCGGAGAGCCGGAGCACGTCAAGCTGAAGCCGCCACCGAACCCCACTCCCGGAGTGCGCTAGTCAGATGAAGATCAAGGCGGGCGCAACCGCGCTCCTCGTGTCCCTCGCCCTCACGACCCTCTCTGGATGCAGCATGACCGATGCCAAGGATTCCGACAGCCTTCCGTCCGCGGGCGTTTCCACCACGTCCGACGCGCTGGACGCGGCGGAGAAGGTCTCCAGCGAGCTCTACGACCTGATCGGCCTCAAGGGGAAGGCGACCCAGCCGGGCCCCGGTGTCAACGAGTGCTCCGGCAAGGACCCGGAGAAGTACTTCACCACGTTCCACGCGTGGACCTTCACCCCCGCGTCGCCCGAGCAGCTCGCCGGCGTGATGGAGCGGCTCAAGGCGGAGATGCCGAAGCACGGCTGGAAGATCGTCGATTTCGGGCCCGACACCAGTCAGAGCAAGAGCGTCACGATCACCGCCGACAACGACGCCAGGAAGCACAGCGTCAAGATCGCCCACTGGGCCAACGAGAACCCGCCGAAGCTGAACGTGTTCCTCGTCTCCGGCTGCTACCAGGTCCCGGAGGGCGACAAGGTCGACTAGTGCCGAACGCACGACGGCCCCCGGCACCGTCGTGCCGGGGGCCGTCGGTTTCCCGTGGGGGGATTACGGGAGGTTGCGGGCCATGACGATGCGCTGGACCTGGTTGGTGCCTTCGTAGATCTGGGTGATCTTGGCGTCGCGCATCATGCGTTCGAC
>NZ_JBFAYA010000041.1:0-31629 GCF_040681095.1 Streptomyces sp. NPDC051909
CCGCTCGACCAGCGCCGCGTCCAGATCGGCCTCCAGACCGTTCTTCTCACCATCGACGATCCGTCGCTTCAGCCGCTCCTCCAACGGAAGCGCAAACAGCTCCTCCGCCCTCGACGCCTTCGCCGAGGCGGAGCTCACGCCGTCGAAGAGGGCGAGCAGCCGCTCCAAGGGGTCGTAGCCCTCACGCCGCCGGTCGTGGATCAGATCGAGCGCGACCTCGCGCTGCTCCTCCGGGATCCGTGCCACCGGCAGGATCTTCGACGCGTGCACGATCGCCGAGTCCAGACCCGCCTTCACGCACTCGTCCAGGAACACCGAGTTCAGGACGATCCGTGCGGCCGGGTTCAGGCCGAACGAGATGTTGGAGAGCCCCAACGTGGTCTGGACGTCCGGATGCCGCCGCTTGAGCTCGCGGATCGCCTCGATCGTGGCGACGCCGTCGCCCCGCGACTCCTCCTGACCCGTCCCCAGGGTGAACGTCAGGCAGTCCACCAGGATCGAGGACTCCTCGATCCCGTACGCGCCCGTCAGATCGGAGATGAGCCGCTCCGCGATCGCGACCTTCTTCTCCGCCGTCCGCGCCTGGCCCTCCTCGTCGATGGTCAGCGCGATCAGCGCGGCGCCGTGCTCACGGGCCAGGGACGCGATCCGCCCGAAGCGGGTGTCGGGCCCGTCCCCGTCCTCGTAGTTGACCGAGTTGAGCACCGCCCGGCCGCCCAGCATCTCCAGACCCGCCCGCAGCACCTCCGGCTCGGTGGAGTCGAGCACGATCGGCAGCGTGGAGGCGGTGGCGAGGCGGCCCGCGATCTCCCGCATGTCGGCGACACCGTCACGCCCCACGTAGTCCACGCACAGGTCGAGCAGGTGGGAGCCGTCGCGGATCTGGTCCCGGGCGATCTCCACGCACGCCTGCCAGTCGCCGGCGAGCATGGCCTCGCGGAACCTCTTCGAACCGTTGGCGTTCGTCCGCTCGCCGATGGCGAGATACGAGGTGTCCTGCCGGAACGGCACCGCCTGGTACAGCGACCCGGCCGCCGCTTCCGGGCGCGGCGCACGCGGGGCCAGGGCCCGGCCCCGTACCCGCTCCACCACCGCGCGCAGATGCTCCGGGGTCGTCCCGCAGCAGCCGCCCACGAGCGAGAGCCCGTACGCGCGGGTGAAGGTGTCGTGGGCGTCGGCGAGCTCCTCCGGCGACAGGGGGTAGTGGGCGCCGTCCCTGCCGAGCACCGGAAGGCCGGCGTTCGGCATGCAGGACAGGCCGACCGTGGCGTGCCGGGCGAGGTGGCGCAGATGCTCGCTCATCTCCGCGGGCCCGGTCGCGCAGTTCAGACCGATGAAGTCGATGCCCAGCGGCTCCAGGGCAGTGAGCGCCGCCCCGATCTCGGAACCGAGCAGCATCGTGCCCGTCGCCTCCACCGTCACCTGGGCGAAGACCGGCAGATCGACACCGGCCTCGGCCAGCGCCCGCTTGCAGCCGAGAACCGCGGCCTTGGCCTGGAGCAGGTCCTGGCTGGTCTCCACGAGCAGCGCGTCCGCGCCGCCCGCGATCAGGCCGGCCGCGTTCTGCCGATAGCCCTCGCGGATGACGTCGTACGTGGTGTGGCCGAGGGTCGGCAGTTTGGTGCCGGGGCCGATCGAGCCGAGCACCCAGCGGGTCCGCCCGTCCCGCGCCGCGCACGCGTCGGCGGCCTCGCGGGCGATCCGGGCGCCGGCCTCGGACAGTTCGGCGATCCGCTCCGTGATCCCGTACTCGCCGAGCGCCGCGTGGTTGGCGCCGAAGGTGTTGGTCTCCACACAGTCGACACCGACGGCGAAGTAGGCCTCGTGGACCGAGCGGACGATGTCCGGCCGTGTGACGTTCAGGATCTCGTTGCAGCCCTCCAGGTGCTGGAAGTCCGCCGGACTCGGGTCCTGCGCCTGGAGCATGGTGCCCATCGCCCCGTCGGCCACCACGACCCGGGTGGCCAGCGCCTCGCGCAGCGCCTCCGGTGCGCGTCCCATCAGCCGCCCACCTCCGCGACGCCGCCGCCGATGCCCGTGACACCCGGGGCGATCTCGTCGGCCGAACCGGTGCCGTACGCGGCGGCGAGGCGGTCGAGCAGGGCCTGCGCCGACAGCGGGTACTCCTGCGTGCCGACCGACTCCAGGACCGTGGTGGCCAGGGCGCAGCCGAGGCGCGCGGAGCGTTCGAGCGGCCAGTCGCGGGCGATCCCGGCGAGGAAGCCGGCCCGGAAGGCGTCGCCGACGCCGGTCGGGTCGGCGACCGTGGCCGCCGGGACGGCCGGCACGCCGATCACGGGCTGCCCGGCGCTGCCGATGGCGACGCCGTCGGCGGCGAGCGTGGTGACCCAGGTCCCGACCCGGGCCAGGACCTCCGCCTCCGTCCAGCCGGTCTTCTCCAGGAGCAGTGCGGTCTCGTACTCGTTGGTGAACAGGAAGCGCGCCCCGTCGACCAGTTGGCGCACCTGCTCGCCGTCCAGGCGGGCGAGCTGCTGGGAGGGGTCGGCGGCGAACGGCACCCCGAGCTCGCGGCACACCCGCGCGTGCCGCAGCATCGCCTCGGGGTCGTCGGGCGAGACGAGGACCAGGTCGAGCGGCCCGGTCCTGGCGAGGACGTGGCGCAGGTCGATCTCGCGGGCCTCGGCCATCGCCCCGGCGTAGAAGGTGGCGATCTGGTTCTGGTCCAGGTCGGTGGTGCAGACGAACCGGGCGGTGTGCAGGGTGTCGCTGATCCGTACGTGGTCGACGACCACGCCGTGCTGCTTCAGCCACACCTGGTAGTCGGCGAAGTCGAGGCCGGCCGCCCCGACCAGAACGGGCGCGAGCCCGAGCCGGGCCAGGCCGAAGGCGATGTTGGCCGCGACCCCGCCCCGCCGTACCTCCATGGCGTCGGCGAGGAAGGACAGCGAGACGTTCTCCAGGCGGTCGGCGAGCAACTGGTCGGCGAACCGGCCGGGGAAGGTCAGCAGATGGTCGGTGGCGATCGAGCCGGTGACAGCGATACGCACCGGGCTACCTCCTCAAGTCCAGGGGAAGTCTGGGGAGTCGGGCGGGGCGGGCGGTCAGACGGCGCGCGCCGCGGCGGCCAGCTTCTGGGCGCGGTCGGTGCGCTCCCAGGTGAATTCCGGCAGTTCGCGGCCGAAGTGCCCGTACGCGGCGGTCTTCGCGTAGATCGGCCGCTTCAGGTCCAGATCGCGGATGATCGCGGCCGGGCGGAGGTCGAAGACCTCCAGGACGGCCCGCTGGATCCGCCTCAGCGGCACGCTCTCGGTGCCGAAGGTCTCGACGAAGAGGCCGACCGGCTCGGCCTTGCCGATGGCGTACGCGACCTGCACCTCGCAGCGCTTGGCGAGCCCGGCCGCGACGACGTTCTTGGCCACCCAGCGCATCGCGTAGGCAGCAGAACGGTCCACCTTCGACGGGTCCTTGCCGGAGAACGCGCCGCCGCCGTGCCGCGCCATGCCGCCGTACGTGTCGACGATGATCTTCCGGCCGGTGAGGCCGGCGTCGCCCATCGGGCCGCCGATCTCGAAGCGCCCGGTCGGGTTCACCAGAAGGCGGTAGCCCTCCGTCTCGATCGCCAGATCCTGGAGCACCGGCTCCACCACCAGCTCCCGGATGTCGGGGGCGAGCAGCGAGTCCAGGCCGATGCCCGGGGCGTGCTGGGAGGACACCACGACCGTGTCGAGGCGCACGGCGCGGTCGCCGTCGTACTCGATCGTCACCTGTGTCTTCCCGTCCGGGCGCAGGTACGGCAGCGAGCCGTCGTGCCGCACCTCGGCGAGGCGGCGGGAGAGCCGGTGCGCGAGGGAGATCGGCAGCGGCATCAGCTCGGGCGTGTCGTCGCAGGCGTAGCCGAACATCAGGCCCTGGTCGCCGGCGCCCTGGGCGTCCAGCTCGTCGGCGGCGCCCTCGACCCGGGTCTCGAAGGCGGTGTCGACGCCCTGCGCGATGTCGGGGGACTGCGCGCCGATGGACACCGACACCCCGCACGAGGCGCCGTCGAAGCCCTTCGCGGAGGAGTCGTAACCGATGTCCAGGACGGTCTCGCGGACCAGGGTCGCGATGTCGGCGTACGCGGCGGTGGTGACCTCGCCGGCGACGTGCACCTGACCGGTGGTGATCAGGGTCTCCACGGCGACGCGCGAGGCGGGGTCCTGGGCGAGCAGGGCGTCGAGGATCGTGTCGCTGATCCGGTCGGCGATCTTGTCGGGGTGGCCCTCGGTGACCGACTCCGAGGTGAACAGACGACGTGTCACGGCAGATGCTCCTTGGGTGTCGGGAATCCCGGGATTCTCGGGATCAGTGAGCGGGGACGCCGGCCGGCCGGAGGCGGTGGACGACCTGCGTGAGGCGCATCTCGCCGCCGGTGCGGTACGGCTGGAGGCGGCGGCGGTTGTCGACGTGCGCGGCGCTCGTCTCGAAGGCGCGGAAGGCGGGCTCGTCGGTCCAGTCGGTGATGACCCAGTAGACCCCGGTGTCCTCGACGTCCCGGATCAGGGTCTGGCCGAGGTTGGCGGGCTCGGCGGCGATACGACGTCCGATGTCGAGCCAGGTGCTCTCGAACTCCCGCTCCGTGCCGGGGCGGATCTCCATCCTGAGCAGCACCCGGAAGGGCGGGCGCGGCCCGGCGCCGTGGTCGGCCATGGCGAACTCCTCGCTCGGTACGGTTGACGTGGTCCGGGCACCGTTCCAACACCGCATCGAGGAAGGCTCAAGACCCGAGCCAGTCCGCACCCCGAGCCGTACCCCTCCGGGCGCCCCCGTCCGTCACCAGCCGAGCACCTGGTCGCCCCGGCGGAACGTGCCGCTCGGGCCGCCGTCCGGCAGCAGCGCGGCGTCCGCGACGTCCACCGCGGCCTCCTCGGCGCTGCGCCGCCCGCCCGGCATCATCCGGGTCCGGGTCGGGCCCGGGTTGACGGCGTTGACCAGCACGCCCGTGCCCTCCGTGGCGGTGGCGAGCAGCTGGGTGAGCCCGTTGAGGCCCGCCTTGGACACCGCGTAGCCGGGACTTCCGGTGAACAGACCGTTGCTGAACGAGCCGGTGCCGCTGGACACGAACACCACCCGGCCCCAGCCCCGTTCGACCATCGCGGGCACGAAGGCCTGAGCCACCCGCCACGAGCCGAGCAGATTCACCTCAAGGGTCCGCTCCACCACCTCCACCGGCACCGACAGCGGATCGCCGGCGCCGTCCTCCAGGAGCACACCGGCGTTGCCGACCAGGACGTCCACCGGGCCGACGGATTCCCTGGCCCGCGCGATGCCCTCCGGGTCCGTCACGTCGAGTGCGCAGCCCCGCGCGCCCCGGCCGAGCTCACGGGCGGTGCCGGCCGCGGCGCGGGCGTCGCGGGCGGTCACCACCACCCGCAGCCCCCGGCCGAGCAGTTCGGCGGCCACCGCCCGGCCGAGCCCGCGGTTGGCCCCGGTGACGAGTGCCACGCGCCGATCCGTCATCACGACTCTCCCCTCCACTCACGGAATCTCCGGGGATGCTGTCGCCCGGGGCTCGACTGCCGCTGGTGCCAGGGGAGTCGGTCCAGGGAGCGCCCCGGGCTCCAGTGGGCTTCGAGGCGGGTGCTGAACCATCCACGCGTCCCGTCATCAGAAGAAAGGACTTCGTCGGTGACGACTCACACTTCCCTTTCGGATGCGTCCAGCCCCGAGGGTCTCATCCGGCTCGGTACCGCCTTCTGCGACGCAAAGATCCTGCTCAGCGCGCTGGAGCTGGACCTCTTCTCGACGCTCGCCGGGCAGCCCCGCACGCTTCCGGAGCTCTCCGACGCGATCGGTCTGCACCCGCGCGGCGCCCGCGACTTCGTGACGGCGCTCGTCACGCTCGGCGTGCTGGAGGCGGACGGCGAGCGCTACCGCAACAGTCCGGCCGCCGACCGCTTCCTGGACCGCGGCAAGAACTCGTACGCCGGCGGCTTCCTGGAGCGCGCCAACTCGATGCTCTACCCGGCCTGGACCCACCTCACCGACGCGCTGCGCACCGGCGAGCCGCAGGTGAAGGGCAAGGACGGCGACATCGTCGCGCAGATGGCCGACAGCCGCGAGCACCTCGACCAGTTCCTCACCATGATGGACTCCCTCAACAGCCAGGTGGCGCCCAAGCTGGCCGCCGCCTTCGACTGGGCCGGCCGCACGGACTTCGTGGACGTCGGCGGCGCCCGCGGCAACCTGTCCGCGCTGCTCATCGCTCAGCACCCGCACCTGACCGCCCGGGTCTTCGACCTGCCTCATGTCGCGCCCGCCTTCGACGACCACATGAAGCGCCTCGGCACCCGGGACCGGATCTCGTTCACCGGCGGCGACTTCTTCGCCGACCCGATGCCCTCCGGCCAGGTCCTCGTCATGGGCCACGTCCTGCACAACTGGTCCGCCGAGCAGCGCCTCGGCCTGATCCGCAAGGCCTACGAGGCGGTCGAGCCGGGCGGCGCGCTGCTCGTCTACGACCGGATGGTCGACGAGCGGCCCGCCGACCTGGTCAACCTGCTGATCAGCCTCGACATGCTGCTCGTCACCCACGGCGGCTCCGAGTACTCCGTCGAGGAGTGCCGCGGCTGGATGACCGAGGTCGGCTTCGCCCGCACCGAGGCGAAGGTGCTCAGCAACACCGACTCGCTGGTCATCGGCCACAAGGAAGGGTGAGCCCGCCATGCGACTGGGGATCAACCTCGTTCCCGAGGACTGCGCCCGCACCGCGCAGGAGGCCGAGCGGCTCGGCTTCGACGTCGCCGCGGCACCCGAAGGCTTCCGCTCCGACGCGATCTCGGTGCTCGGCTGGGTGGCCGCGCGGACCAGCCGGATCGGTCTGCTGTCCACGGTCATCCAGATCCCGGCGCGGACCCCGGTCGCCATGGCGCTCGCGGCGGCGACCCTCGACGGCCTGTCCGGCGGCCGGTTCCGGCTGGGCCTCGGCATCTCCAACAGCCATGTCACCGAGGGCTGGCACGGCACCCCGTTCGCCCGGCCGCTCGCCAGGACCCGGGAGTACGTGGAGGTCGTGCGCCGCACCCTGGCGCAGCAACCGGTGACGTACGAGGGACGGCACTTCGCGCTGCCCCTGCCGGGCAGCGACGCCGGCCCGTTCCGGCACCCGGGCCCGGTCCGGGCCGACCTGCCGGTCTATCTGGCCGCGGTCGGCACCCGCAGCCTGGAGCTGACCGGGGAGATCGCCGACGGCTGGGTGGGCGTGTTCTGCACGCCCGACCACGCCAAGCGCGCGCTCGACGCGATCGGCACCGGCCGCCGCCGGGCGCGCAGGGACCTGGAGGGCTTCGACGCCTTCCTGTCCGCCCCGGCGGCGGTCGGCGACGACGTGCCGGCCGCCGCCGCGCCGATCCGGCCGTACGTCGCCCGCTTCATGAGCCTCGGCGACCGGGAGAGCAACTTCTACTTCCGGCTCGCCACCCGGCTCGGGTACGGCAGGGCCGCCGAGGAGGTGCAGGACCGGTTCGTGTCCGGCGACGCGGCCGGTGCGGCGGCGGCCGTGCCGCTGGAGTTCATCGACTCCACCTCGCTCCTCGGCCCGCCCGCCCGGATCGCCCGCAAGCTCACCGAGTACGCGGCCGCCGGGGTCACGACCCTCGGCATCTCGCCGTACGCCGACACCACCGAGGCGCGGATCGCCGTCATGGAGACCGTGGCCCGGGCGCACCGCGAGGCCGGACTGTCATCCGGTCCGCGGGCCGGTTCACCGGTACGGGAGGGGTGAGGCGTCCGATGCGCGTGCTGTTCGTCAGCTGGGCCTGGCCGACCCACTTCTACCCCATGGTGCCGCTCGCCTGG
Source organism: Streptomyces sp. NPDC051909 (assembly GCF_040681095.1). Lineage (NCBI taxonomy): Bacteria > Bacillati > Actinomycetota > Actinomycetes > Kitasatosporales > Streptomycetaceae > Streptomyces > Streptomyces sp. NPDC051909. Next base: position 7,795 of record NZ_JBFAYA010000041.1, read on the forward strand.
GCGCTCCGCGCGGCCGGTCACGAGGTACGGGTGGCTGCCCCGCCCGGCCTCGCCGCGCACGTCACCGCGGCCGGACTGCCGTACGCGCGGGTCGGCCGCGACCTCGACGCGGTGGCCCGGATCCGCGACTACATCCCGGGCCGCACCCCCGGCCCGGCGGGCCGCGGGCCGCGCGCGGTGACGCTCTTCACCGAGCTCGCCGAGGCCATGGCGGACGACCTGGTGACGTTCGCCCGGGCCTGGCGCCCCGACCTGGTGGTGCACGAGCCCACCGCGTACGCCGGACCGCTCGCGGCGGCGGCCTGCGGCGCCCGTGCCGTACGGATGCCCTGGGGCGCCGACCTGATGCACCGGCAGGCCACCCAGGAGGCCGAGCAGCACGCGCTCGCCCCGCTGTACGCGCGCTTCGGCCTCTGCGGCCCGGCATCCGCGCCCGGGGCACTCACCGTGGACCTCTGCCCGCCCGCGATGCAGGTGCCGGAGGAGTCCCGGCCGGGCCCGCTCGACAGGCTGCCGATGCGCTACGTGCCGTACAACGGCGCCGGCCGGATCCCCGTGCCGCTGCCTCCCGCGCAGCGCCGACGGCCCCGGGTCTGCGTCACCTGGGGCACCACGGTCGGCCGCCTCGACCCCTCGATGGTCCTGGCCGGCGACGTCGTGGCCGCCCTCGACGCGCTCGACGTCGGGATCCTGGTGGCGGTCGCAGCCGAGCAGCGCCCGCTGCTCGGCGAGCTGCCCGCCCGGGTCAAGGTCCTGGAGTCGGTGCCGCTGCACTGCGTCCTGCCGCACTGCGACCTCGTCGTCGCCCACGGCGGCGCCGGCACCATCCTGACCGGCCTCGCCGCCGGGCTGCCGCAGCTGGTGGTCCCGCAGCTGATCGACCACGGCTTCAACGCGCAGCGGTTCACCGCCACCGGCGCCGGACTCTCGCTCACCCGGGACGAGGCCCACCCGGAGGGCCTGCGGGCCGCCGTCCGCGTACTCCTCGACGAGCCCTCGTACCGCAAGGCCGCCGAGGAGATCCGGGACGACAACGCCCGCCGGCCGACCCCGGCGCGGGTCGCCGAACAGCTCGCGGAGCCGGTGGAGTCCGCCGAAGGAGGCCGGCCGTGCTGATCGGCGTCGGACTGCCCGCCACCGTCCCCGGCACGGCGGGAGAGCGGATCACCGACTGGGCCCGGCGGGCCGAGCGGCACGGCTTCTCCACCCTCGGCGTGCTCGACCGGCTCGTCTACGACAACTACGACCCGCTGGTCGCCCTCACCGCGGCCGCCGCCGTCACCCACCGGATCGGCCTCGCCACCACGGTGCTCACCGCCCCGTACCGCAACAACACCCCACTGCTCGCCAAGCAGCTCGCCTCCCTCGACCGGATCGCCGGCGGGCGCCTCACCCTGGGACTCGCCGCGGGCAACCGCGACGACGACTTCACCGTCTCGGGCGTCGACCCCGCCACGCGCGGCAAGCTCCTCGACACGATGCTCGCCGAGCTGAGGGACATCTGGGGCGGTGCGGGACCGAGCGTGCTCGGCCCCGCACCGCAGGGGGAGGTGCCGCTGATCCTCGGCGGCACCTCCGCCGCCGCCTTCCGCCGGGCCGCGCGGTACGGGCGGGGCTGGATCGCCGGCGGCAGCTCGCCCAGCGGCTACCGGGCCAACGCCGACCGGGTCGAGGCCGCCTGGCGCCGGCACGGCCGCACCGGACGCCCGCACCTGATGACCCTGCTCTACTTCTCGCTCGGCCCGCGCGCCGAGGCGCTGGCCGAGCGCTATCTGACCGACTACTACGCCTTCTCGGGCCGCGCCGAGTCGATCGTCACCATGGCGCTCACCGAACCGTCCCGGCTGCGGGCCGCGGTGACGGCCTATCAGGACGCCGGCTGCGACGAGATCGTCTTCATGCCCTGCGACGCCGGACCCGACCAGCTCGACCGCCTCGCGGACGCCGTGCTGTAGGCCGTGTCCGGCCTGCGCCCGGGCGACTCGCCCCACCGGACGCCGTTCCGCTCGCGGAGCGGCGTCCGTCGTGCCGACCACGCTCCCAAGGAGGATTCATGACCGCCGAGAGCACCGCCGAGAGCACCGCAGGGCGCCCTGCCGAGTGCCCTGCCGAGGGTTCCGCCACGTGCCCCGAGCGGACCTTCCCGCTGCCCGTGCCCGACCCCCTGGAGCCCGCCCCCGCCTACGCCGAGCTGCGCGGCACCGAGCCCGTCGCACCGGTGACCCTGCCGACCGGGCACCGGGCCTGGCTGGTGACCCGTTACGAGCACGTACGGCAGGTGCTCGCCGACCCGCGGTTCAGCAAGGCCGCGCTGACCGAGCCCGACGCGCCCCGGCTGCTGCCCGTCGCCAAGGGCTCCAAGTCGCTGTTCACCATGGACCCGCCCGAGCACACGCGCCTGCGCAAGCTGGTCGCCCGCGCCTTCACCGCCCGGCACACCGAGCGGATGCGCCCGCACGTCAAGGAGATCACCGACCGGCTGCTCGACACGATGGCCGCCGGCGGCGCGCCCGCCGACCTGATCGCCCACCTGGCACAGCCGCTGCCGATCACCGTCATCTGCGAACTGCTCGGGGTGCCGCTCGCCGACCAGGACCGGTTCCGGGTCTGGTCCGACGTGATGCTGTCCATCTCGGCGCACTCGCCGGACGCGGTGATGGAGGCCCGGCGCGGACTCAACGCCTATCTCGGCGAGCTGATCGCCGCCAAGGCGAAGGAGCCCGCCGACGATCTGCTCACCCATCTCATCGAGGCCCGCGAGGAGGACGGCGACCGGCTCTCCGAGGAGGAGCTGCTCGCCTTCGGCCACACCCTGCTCGTCGCCGGCTACCACGCCACCACCGGCGAGCTGGTCGGCGCGCTGATCACGCTGCTGCGCGACCCGGAACTCTGGGCGAGCCTGGTCGCCGACCGCACGCTGGTGCCGGGCGCCGTGGAGGAGCTGCTCCGCTTCTCGGTGGCGGGCGGCGGCGCCGGAGCCATGCGCATCGCCACCGAGGACGTCGAGCTCGGCGGGGCGGTGATCCCCAAGGGCGACGCGGTCCTTCCGGCCATCACCTCGGCCAACCGGGACGAGGAGGTCTTCGAGCGGCCCGAGCGGGTCGACCTCGCGCGGCAGAGCAACCCGCACCTGACCTTCGGCCACGGTCTGCACCACTGCCTGGGCGCCCAGCTCGGCCGGATGGAGCTCCAACTGGCCCTGGAGGGCCTGCTCGACCGCTTCCCCGGACTGCGCCTCGCGGTGCCGACCGACGAGCTGCGCTGGGTGTCCGGGATGGCCTTCCGCCGGCCGGCGGAGCTCCCGGTCGCCTGGTGACACCGGCCGGCAGCGCCCGTACGACACGAGGAAGCTCCCCCGTCCCGGCCCGGACGGGGGAGCTTCCTCGTTGTGGTGCGGCCGAGCCTCAGACCGCCAGGTCGAGCCCGTACGAGGCGATCCACTCGTCGAGGTGCACCGCCATGTCGATCTCGATCCGGGTGAGGCCGGCGGCGGCCGTCGCGTCCCGGCGCACGTCCTGCACGATCGTCGGGTTGAGCAGTGGAAGGACCGCCGAGTCCCCGCCGGCCACCAGCTTGGCGAACCGCTCCTGGACGTAGCGGTCGTAGGCGGCGTCGTTGGAGATCGGATAGCCCGTCTTGGGCCGGTTCAGCACCGCCTCCGGCAGCAGGTCCTTCGCGGCCGCCCGCAGCAGGCTCTTCCACTGCCCGTCGAAGGTCTTGAACTCGAACGGCGCGTTGAACACGTAGTCCTGCAGCCGGTGGTCGCAGAACGGCACCCGCACCTCCAGACCGACGGCCATGCTGAGCCGGTCCTTGCGGTCGAGCAGGGTGCGCATGAAGCGGGTCAGGAAGAAGTACGTCGACTCCCGGAACTGCCGGGCCCGGCCGCTCTCTCCGGGCATGCGCGGCACCGCGGCGGCGGCCTGCCGGTACTGCTCCGCCTGGTGGCCGCGGACGTCGACCCGGGTGGTGACCGGGCCGAACAGGGCCGGCATGCCGAGGTTGTGCGCCAGGCTCCACGGCAGGGTGCCCGGCTGCCCGTACTCGGGGTGGTGGAACCACGGGTAGCCGCCGAACAGCTCGTCCGCCGACTCGCCGGTCAGCGCCACCGTGGACTGCCCGCGGATCGCCCGGAAGAGGAGGTACAGCGAGATGTCCATGGAGCCGGGCCCGGCGATGAGCACCGGCCAGTCGAGCGCCTGGACCACGGCCCGGCGGGTCGGCGCGTCGATCATCTCCGTGTTGCCGAGAAGGATGTGCCGGTGGTCGGCGCCGACGTGCTCGACGACCTGCCGGACGTACGGCGAGTCCGCCGTGGGGTGGGTCAGGTCCGGCTCGAAGTTGTCGAGATAGCCGACGAAGTCGACGTCGAACGAACGCACCTTGCCGCTGCCGTCCCGCTGCTTGGCGAGCGCCGCGAGCGCGGTCAGCGTGGACGAGTCGAGCCCGCCCGACAGCATCGTGCACAGCGGCACGTCGGAGACCATCTGCCGGGTGACGATGTCCTCCAGGAGCTCGCGCACCGTACGGACGGTGGTGGGCAGGTCGTCGGTGTGCTCGTGCGCCTCCAGCTGCCAGTAGCGGCGCAGCCGGTGTCCGTCGCGGGAGACCCGCAGCACATGCCCGGGGGCCAGCTCCGGCATCCCGGAGATCACCCCGGCGCCCGGCGCCTTCACCCCGCCGAACAGCTCGCGCAGCCCGTCGGCGTCGATGGTGCGGCTCGCCCGCGGATGGGCCAGGATCGCCTTCGGCTCGGAGCCGAAGAGCACCCCGCCGTCCGGAAGCAGCTGGTAGTACAGCGGCTTGATGCCGACGCGGTCGCGGACGAGCAGCAGCTCCTCGCTGCGCGCGTCCCAGATCGCGAAGGCGAACATGCCGTTGAGCCGGTCGACGAACGCCTCGCCCCACTCCAGATAGGAGCGCAGCACCACCTCGGTGTCGCTGCGGGTGCGGAAGCGGTGCCCCTTGAGGACGAGCTCCTCCCGCAGCTCACGGAAGTTGTACACCTCGCCCCCGTAGGTCAGGGCGGCCCGCACCCGGCCGTCCTCCTCGGCGACCATGGGCTGCGCCCCGCCCTCCAGGTCGATGATGGCGAGCCTGCGGTGGCCCAGTGCGGCGTGCGGAGCGATCCACACGTCGCCGGCGTCGGGGCCGCGCAGGGTCATGGTCGCCGTCATCTCCCGGACGACGGCGGCCTCCTGGCGCAGATCTGTCGCGAAGTCCACCCAGCCGGCGATGCCACACATGCCAGCACTCTCCTTTGCTCTGTCCCGGCCGCGGCCGGTCAGCCGTCGACACCGAACCGGGTGCCGACCGCCGTGGACTGAACTTCCATCAGGACCTTGCCGCCGGCGTCGAGGGCCTGCCCCGTGCCGGTCGAGGTGAACGTGCCGTCCGCGCCGAACCGCCCCGTGTGCCGGATCCGCAGCTCGCTCAGCAGACCTCCGTCGGCGTCCGGGCGCAGGCCCCGGGTCACGTACACGAAAATGTCGTCGTCGGCCCACTTCCAGGTGCCGATGCCGGTGTGGGTGTGCCGGTGGGTCTGCAGGATCAGCTGTCCGTCGGCGCCGAACGAGTAGTGCGCGTGCTCGACGTCGGGCACGCCCTCGATGGTGACGACCACCGACCAGCTGCCGACCGGCGAGGGCCGCCGGTCCCTGCGGTGGTGGCCCCGGGCCTCGTCGTGCGCCGCGGCCGGGGCGGCGGCGCCGACGGCGAGCGCCGAACCGAGGAAGCCGGCCCTCCTGAGCAGGGAACGGCGGGTGCTGCGCTGGGGATTCATGGTCTTACCTCTCTCGGTTCGGGTCGTACGGCCGCCTCCGGGGCGGCGGCGACCGGCCGGCCGGTCGCCAGGTCGGTCAGGGTGATCGCCTCGGCCGGGCAGGCCTCGGCGACGTCGATCAGCTCCGGGTCGGGGTCCACCGGTCCGGCCGCCGGCCGGGTGCGGTGGTCCTCGCCCACGGAGAAGTACCGGGGCGCCGCCGCGGCGCAGATCCCGCTGCGGCGGCAGGTCTTCTGCACGGTGATCCGCCACTGCTCGCTCATCGCCGCCCCCGGGTCACCAGGTCGCCGGCAGATTGACGAGCGCGCGGGCGGTCAGCCCGGTCTTCCAGGTCAGCCAGTCGGCCGGCACCGCCAGCTTCAGCGTGTCCGGCACTCGCTCGATCAGCGTGCGCAGCGCGATCTGCATCTCCAGGCGGGCGAGCTGGGCGCCCAGGCAGTGGTGGATGCCGTAGCCGAAGGAGAGGTGCACGTTCGGGGTGCGCTCGACGTCGAAGCGGTCGGGGTCGGCGAAGACCTCGGCGTCGTGGTTGGCGGAGCCCAGCGAGGCGATGACCGCCTCGCCCTTCCTGATCTCGGTCTCGCCGATCGTCAGGTCCTCGGTGGCGACCCGCAGCTGGGTGCCGGTGAAGACGAACGGGTTGAACCGCAGCAGCTCCTCGACCGCGCCCGGGATCAGCTCAGGCTTCCTGCGCAGCAGCTCCAGCTGGTCGGGGTGGTGGAGCAGGGTGAAGAGCGCGGTGCTCAGCGAGTTGGCGGTGGACTGGTGCCCGACCGTCATGATGATCATCGCGAAGTCGAGCAGCTCGTCCTCGGACAGCCGCTGTCCCTCGTCCCTGGCGTGCACGAGCACGCTCAGCAGGTCGTCGGCGGGCTCCTCGCGGCGCTGCTCGATCAGTCCGCGGAGGTAGCCGATGATCTCGCCGCGGGCCTCCTTGACCTCCTCGACGCTGTGGCCGCCGAGGCTGAAGATGACCTCGCTCCAGGCGTGGAGCCGGTCGACGTGCTCGTACGGCACACCGAGCAGCTCGAAGATCACCTTGATGGGCAGGCTGAGCGCGTAGCAGGACATCAGGTCGACCGGCCGCGGGGCGACCAGGACGAGCCGGATCTGCTCCTCGGCCAGCTGCTCGACCCGGGGGCGCAGCGCCTCGACCCGGCGGGCGGTGAAGGCCTGCGTCACCAGGCGGCGCAGCCGCGAGTGGTCCGGGGCGTCCATGCCGAGGATGGTCTTCGGCCCCGGGGTGGTGTTGCCCATCCGGGGCGCGTCCGGCGCCTCGGCGGCGGCCCGGCTGAGCCGGGGGTCGACCAGGGCGGCGCGCACGTCCGCGTAACGCGTCAGGAGCCAGGCCCGGTCGCCGGTGGGAAGAGTGACCCGGGCCACCGGAGCCTGTTCGCGCAGCCGGCGGAACTCCTCCGGCGGCTCGAACGTGTCCGGCGCCGGGAAGGGGAAGGCCGGCGGTGCCTCGTCGATCGACATCGGTATCCCTTCGGGGTGGTGCACGGATCGGGGTGGTGCACGGGGCGGGGTGGGTGCGTGGATCGGGGTGAGGTGCAGGGAGATGCACGCGCGGGCAGCCCCTCCGCCGCGGGATCGCGGAGGTGCCGCCCGTGACGCGAGAGCTGGGCGAAGCGGCCCTACTTCTTGCGGCCGATCACGAGGATGTCGTTGGTGTCGAGCAGCTCGGCGGAGGTCTCCGCGAAGCCGGCCTCCGTCATCCAGGCCCGGCAGTCGTCGACCCGGTACTCGGAGCCGCCGTGGGTGACGACCAGCATGGTGAGGCTGGTCAGCAGGTTGTTCAGCGGGCTGAGCTCGTCGTCCAGCATGGGGTCGTAGACGAGCAGGGTGCCGCCCGGCTTCAGGGCGTCGAACGCCGACTTGATGAGCTGCTTGCGGCGCTCGGGCGACCAGTCCTCCAGGACGTGCCCGATGATGACGACGTCCGCCTCCGGGACCGGGTCGGCGAAGAAGTCGCCGCCGTGGAAGGTGATCTTGTCCTTGAGGCCGAGGCCGCCGATGTGGTCCTCATACGCCGGCTCGACGGCCGGCAGGTCGAAGACGGTGGCCTTCAGGTGCGGGTGGGCGTCGATCAGCGTGGCGGCCAGGTTGCCCCGGGCGCCGCCGACGTCCGTGACGGTCTTGACCTTGCTCCAGTCGTAGGCCTTGGCGAGCTCGGGGCCGACGGCCCAGTTGAGCGCGTCCATCATGGCGACGAAGTCCCGCATCTGCTCCTCGGAGCGGTACAGGTGCTTGAACATGTTGTCGTCGCCGTGGCCCTCGATCTGGGACTCACCGGTCTTCAGGGACTCGGTGAAGCCGCCCCAGGCGCCGTACAGCACGCTGTTCGAGCGGCTGAGGAAGCGCCCGACGTACGTGCGCCGGCCCTTGACCAGGTGGGTGTCGGCCGCCTTGGTGTTGCCGTAACGCCCGTCCTCCCGCGCCAGCAGGCCGAGCTTGACCAGCGCGTTGAGGAACTCGCGGGCCCCGCGCTCGTGGAGACCGAGCTTGCCGCGGATCTCCTCCTCGGTGGCCGGCCCGCTGTCGCTCAGCACGGTGAACAGGTCGAGCTCGTTCGCGGTGAGCAGGATCTTCGCGCTGCCGAACGCCATGCCGAGCTGGATGATGCCGTTCAGGTCCAGTGATCCCTGCTCTTCACGGGTCTTGGTCATGCGCCGGTTCCTTTCCGGTGGTTCCGGTGGGTCGAGGCCGCGCCCGGTCTGGTGAGCACGCCCGGTGAACTATCCGGACCGGACCTCAATCCGAACTGGATTCCCGATGGACCGGCGCTCGCGGCGCCGTGGTCCGCGTCTCGCGACCGGTGTTCGAGCGAGCGGCCCGGCGGCTCGAGCGGCACTCCAGCCGTGATCTCCAAGCTGGGGTGCGGTGCCCGCGTGTGCGCGCGGCGGGCCTGACGAGTCGACACCGGCGCACCGCCGGAAAGGACGGGAGTTGCCATGGAACTCGGCCTGAAGGACAAGGTCGTACTGATCACCGGCGGCAGCGGCGGCCTGGGCCGCCCGCTCGCCCGCGCCTTCGCCGACGAGGGCGCCAGGGTCGCGCTCACCTATCTCAGCCGGGTGGAGAACGCCAGGGCCGTGGCCGCGGAGATAGCGGCGGCCGGCGGCCAGGCGCTGCCGGTCCGGCTCGACCTGACCGACGCGGACTCCGTACGGGCGGCGGTCGCGGAGGTACGGGACACGTGGGGCGGCGTCGACGCCCTGGTGGTCAACGCCTCGGCCTCCGGCGGCCCCAGCCCGCACGCGCCCGCCTTCGAGGAGATCCCGGCCGAGCGGTGGCTGCCGCCGCTGCGCGCGGAGGTCGAGGGCGCCTTCCACACCGTGCAGGCGGCCCTGCCGGCGATGAAGCCGCGCGGCGGCGGCCGGATCGTGTTCATGTCGGCGGCCATCGTGCAGCGCGGACTGAAGGGCGCGGAGGGGTACGCGGCGAGCAAGTCCGCCCTCCACGGACTCAGCCGCACCCTGGGCACCGAGCTCTTCGAGCACGGCATCCTCTCCAACTGCGTGGCTCCCGGCCCGGTGGTGACGGAGGGCCTCCTTGAGAAGCTGCCGGAGGAGGTACGCGCCCGGGTCGCCGGCCTGGACGCCGAGGGAGCCCGCGCCGCGCTCAACAAGGCGATGCCCTTCCTGCACTTCTCCACGGTCGCCGACGTCGTCAACACCACGCTGTTCCTGGCCTCCCCGGCCAACGGCAACATCACCGGCAACGTGGTCTACGTCGACGGCGGGCACTGATGACGGCCGGTAGCCGGGAAGCGGTCTTCAGTCCGCTGCGCGAGCTGGGGAAACTGGCGCCCTTCCAGTGGTCGGCCGGTCTGGTGGCCCGCGGCATGGCCGAACTGCGGATCGCCGACGCGGTCGGCGACGGCCGGCGCACCACGGAGGAGATCGCGGAGGCGATCCGCGCGCACGCGCCGAGCCTGGAGCGCTTCCTGCGGGTGTGCGAGCTGCACCGCCTGGTCGCACCGGCCGACGGATCCGGGGACGTACGAGAGTGGGAGCTCACCCCGGCGGGGCACCTGCTGCGCTCCGACGTGCCGTCCCTGCGCGGCTTCAGCATCGCCGTCAACGCGCCCGGCATGACCCGCCCCTGGGAACTGGTCGCCGACGTGGTCCGCACCGGCTGCCCGGCCACCCGGACGGTGTGGGGCATGGACCACTGGGAGTACTACGCGGCCAACCCCGACGAGGCGCGCAGCTACGCCGAGACCTGTGCCTCGCTCTCCGTCGAGGCGGCCGAGGCCCTGGTCGCCAGCGTCTCCCTGGCGGGGGAGCGGGAGATCGTGGACGTCGGCGGCAGCCCCGGCACCGTGCTCGCCCGGGTGCTCCGGGAGGTCTCCGGAGCGCACGGCGTGCTGCTCGACCTGCCGTGGGCGGTCGGCTACGCCCGCGAGACCTTCGAGAGGTCCGGCCTGACCGGCCGGGTGGAGCTGGTGCCCGGCGACTTCCGGGCCGAGGTCCCGGCCGGCGGCAGCCTCTATCTGCTCAAGAACGTGCTGTGCGACCTCGACGACGAGGCCGCCGCACAGCTGCTCGCCAACTGCGCCAAGGCCGCGGAGCCGGGCAGCCGGCTCGTGCTGCTCGACTGGGAGTACACCGAGCACTCCTCCCACGTGCACGCCAACGACGTGGAGTTCATGGTGCTCACCGGCGGCCGGGCGCGCACCGAGGAGGAGTACCGGCGGCTGCTCGCCGCCGCGGGCTTCGACGACTGCCGCCGGCTGCCCCTGGCCGGCCACGAGCGGGCCCCCATCGCACTGATCGAATCCGTCCGGGCCTGACAGGGCCCCGGAGAATCAAGGTGGTTGAGGATGTCGGGTGAACTGACCCAGGACCGGTCCGACGACCGGTTCGACGACCGGGTGGAGGCCTGCGAGGGCGCGCCCGTGATCGGCCTGCCGCCCGCGCAGGCGGTGGCGGAGCTCGGCTGGGGCATGTGGGCGAGCGCCGTGGTGCAGGCCGCGGCCCAGCTGAGGCTCGCGGACGCGGTGGGCGACGAGCCGGCCACGGTGGAGGAGATCGCCGCCGCCGTCGGCGCGGACGTCCCCGCGCTGAAGCGCCTGATGCGGGCCCTGGTGGGCTTCCGCGTCTTCCGGCAGGCGGCGCCCGGGAGTTACGCGCACACCCCGATGTCGCGGGCGATGCGCTCGGACGCGCCGGGCTCGGTGACGGACATCATGCTGACCGGCTCGCACTGGGGCTGGGAGATGTGGGGCAAGCTCGCGGAGAGCGTCCGCTCGGGCGACTGCGCCTTCCAGAAGACGTACGGCAAGGACCTGTTCACGTACTTCCACGAGGACGACAACGCGGCCGGCGAGACCTGTCTGAAGGGGTACGCGGCGCAGTCCCGGGCCATGAACCCGGGTGTGGTCGCGGCCCTCGACCTGGCGGGCGTGGACACCCTGTGCGATGTCGGCGGCGGCCACGGCAGCCTGCTGAAGTCGCTGCTCGAAGGCAGTCCGGGAGTCAGGGGCGTGCTGTTCGACCGGCCGCACGCCATCTCGGCGGCGCTGCCCGAGCTGCGCGAGGGGGGCTCGCTGGGCGACCGGACCCGGCTGGTGACCGGCGACTGCTTCGAGGCCGTGCCGGAGGCGGACGTGTACGTCATCCGTCAGGTGCTGCACATGTGGGACGACGACGCCTGCCACACGGTGCTGACCAACTGCCTCAAGGCGGGCCGTCCGGGCGGCCGGGTGGTGCTCCTGGAGCAGCTGGTGGCCGATCCGCCGGAGACACCCTGGGACGCCCTGATGGACCTTCACATGCTGCTGGTGATGGGCGGTTGGGAGCGTACGGCCGAGGAGTACGGGGCGATGTTCGAGCGCGCCGGCTTCGAGTACGCCGGGGTGGTGCCGAGCGGCACGCCGCTGCGCCTGGTGGTCGGCCGAATACCCGCGTGACGGGGCCGCGGCTGGTGCGTACGCTCGTTACGCACCAGCCCGCAACCGCCCCCGCCCCAGGCTCACTTGGCGGCGGCCGCCCGCTTGGAGCCCTTGGCGGCGCTCTTGCCGGCCCGGAGCTTCACCGCCTCTTCGTGGGTGATCGGCGCGGCCGACCGGACGAAGTCGAGGACCGTCTCCAGCTCGCTCTCGGTGAACCGCTCGCACAGCTCGGCAAGGGAACTGCCGAGCGATTCGAACAGTGGGAAGACCTTCGCCTCCAGGTTGGGCATCGGCGTGACGAGGACACGTCGACGGTCCTTCGGATCCCGATCGCGACGGACGTGGCCGGCCGCCTCCAGTCGGTCGATGACCCCGGTGATGGCGCCGGTCGTCACCCCGTTCTCCTCGGCCAGCTGCCCGGCCGCCATCGGGCCGCGGGCCACCAGCGCCCCGAGACAGTTCAGGTCGAGGACGCTCAGCCCCAGGCGGTCGGCGACCGCCTGGTGGAAGAGCACCGACTGGCTCACCAGACCACGCAGCTCCTGATCCACGGCCGCGGCCAGTTGTGCACGTTCCGCACGTTCCGCGCTTGACATACGTCCCGTCCTTCCAGTTACCTTGCCTCATCGTTATCTCAGCAACTAAGATAACGAGTCAAAGAGACTCCTGCCTGGTAAGCATCCGAGTTGCTGATTGTCTTGGTCAGTCTAGATCAAAGAGAGGTGCACCATGTCGAACCCGTCCGCGGCGGCTCCGCCCGTCGAGGGGGACCCGAAGCGCAAGGTCGCACTGATCGTGGTGCTCTTCGCCGCGTTCATGGACCTGCTCGACTCCACGATCGTCAACGTCGCCATCCCGTCGATCCAGACCGACCTCACCACCGGTTACGCCACCGTGCAGTGGGTGGTCGCGGGCTACCTGCTCTCCTTCGCCGTCCTGCTGATCCTCGGCGGCCGGCTCGGTGACATGTACGGCCGCAAGAAGCTCTTCCTGACCGGTGTCGCGGGCTTCACCGTCGCCTCCGCGCTGTGCGGCTTCGCCGGCAGCCCGGGGATGCTGGTCGGCGCCCGGGTGCTCCAGGGCGCCATGGCGGCCCTCATGGTGCCGCAGGTGCTGTCGATCATCACCGCCGCCTTCCCGCCCAAGGAGCGCGGCGCCGCCCTCGGCGCCTTCGGCGGCGTGGCCGGCCTCGCCACCGTCGGCGGCCCGATCATCGGCGCCCTGCTCATCGACGCCGACCTGTTCGGCCAGGGCTGGCGCATGGTCTTCCTGATCAACCTGCCGGTCGGCATCCTGCTGTTCCTCGCGGCCTCCGCCGTCATCCGCGAGTCGCGCTCCGCCGAGTCGATCAAGCTGGACGTCGTGGGCACCCTGCTGCTCACCGTCGGGCTCCTGCTGCTGCTCGTCCCGCTCGTCCAGGGCCGCGAGCTCGACTGGCCGCTGTGGACCTTCGTCTCGATGATCGCCTCGGTGCCGGTGCTCGCGATCTTCTGGGCGTACCAGCGGCGCCTCGGCGACCAGGGCCGCCCGGGCCTGATCGTGCCCTCCATGTTCCGCAGCCGCTCCTTCACCGCCGGCATCGTCGCCAACACGGTGTTCTTCGCGGTCACCATCGGGCACTTCCTGATCTTCATCCTCTTCCTGCAGAACGGCCTCGGCTTCTCCGCCCTGCGGGCCGGCCTGACCGGAGTGCCCTGGTCCTTCGGTGTCAGCTTCGGCGCCGCCTTCTCCGCCACCGTCCTCACCGCCAAGCTCGGCCGCAAGGTCATGATCATCGGCGCCGTCCTGCTCGCCACCGGCCTCGCCGGGATCGCGCTCACCATCCAGCTGCGCGGCGCCGAGATCGGCTCGTGGTCGCTGCTCCCGACGCTTCTGGTCGGCGGCCTCGGCATGGGCATGATCATCGCGCCGATCCTGGACTTCATCCTGACCGACGTCCCGCCGGAGCACGCCGGCGCCGGATCCGGCGTGGTCAACGCCTTCCAGCAGGTCGGCGGCGCCCTCGGCATCGCGATCATCGGCGCCCTCTTCATCGGCTTCCTCGGCGGCTCCGCCGACACCGCCGCCAAGGACGCCGGCACGCAGCTGCGCACCGCACTCGTCCAGACCCATGTCTCCCCGGACCAGCAGGCCAGGCTCACGGAGACCTTCCAGACCTGCTTCACCGAGCGCACCAAGTCCAAGGACCCGACCGTCGAGCCCGCCAGCTGCGCGCCGCTGACCCAGGTCACCGACCCGCAGGCCGGTGCCGCCATCGGCGCCGCCGCCAAGGACGCCCGCCGGGAGGTCTTCTCCGCCGCCCTGCAGCGCACGATCCTCGCCCAGATCGGCCTGACCGCCCTGGTCCTGCTCCTGGTGCTGCTCCTGCCCAAGCAGGCCAGGCACCACGACGAGGCCTGGGAGGAGACCGCGGAGCCCGGCACCGAGCCCGCCGCCCCCGGCGTGGCGGAGCCCCGTACCGCCTGAGCCCGACCCGTACCGCCTGAGCACCACCACCCGTACGACCCGAGCACCACCACCGACCGGGCGGCCGCGAGCACGCGGCGGCCGTCCGGGCCGGGCGCCCCGAAGCACCGCCCCGCACCTGACCGAACGTCCCGAACGGAGAGGTACCCATGACACCCGCTCCCACCGAGCAGACGCCCGTTCTCATCGTCGGCGGCGCCGTGGTCGGCCTTTCGACCGCGCTGTTCCTGGCCCGCCGGGGCATCCGTCCGCTGCTCGTCGAGCGCCACCCGGGCGCCCTGGGCCACCCGCGCGCCCGGGTCATCAACCCCCGCACCGTCGAGGTCTTCCGGGCCGCCGGCCTGGAGGAGGAGATCTTCGCCGACCGCTCCCTCACCTCCGAGCTCAGCGAGAAGCTCATGGTGCGCGCCGAGACCCTGGCCGGCCCGGAGATCTTCTCCGCGCCCATGCAGGACGAGGCCCCCGAGCTCACCTCCGAGGTCACGCCCTGCACCTGGTGCTCCATCGACCAGGACAAACTGGAGCGCATCGTCGCCCGCCGTGCCGCCGAACTCGGCGCGGAGCTGCGCTGGTCCACCGAGCTCGTCGGCTTCGAGCAGGACGAGGACGGCGTCACCGCGACCCTCCGCGACACCGCCACCGGCGCCGCGTCGACCGTACGGACGCAGTACCTGATCGGCGCCGACGGCGTCCGCAGCGCCGTCCGCGAGGCCGCCGGCATCGCCGTCGAGGGCCCCGGCACCCTGATCCACACCGTCAGCGTGGTCTTCAAGGCCGACCTCACCGAGCCGCTGCGCGGCCGCGACCTGGGCCTCGGCTACTTCGACCAGCCCGACACCGGCACCCTGCTGATGCCGCTCGACGGCTCCCGCTGGGTCTTCTACACCCCCTTCCACCCCGAGCGCGGCGAGCGCCTGGAGGACTTCGACGAGGCCCGCTGCATCGAGGCGATCCGCGCCGCCATCGGCGTGCCCGGCCTCGCCGTCGACGGACTGGAGGTGCAGGTCGAGAAGACCGGCGAGAAGATCCTCGGCTTCGACATCTCCGCCGGGCTCGCCGAGCGCTACCGCGCGGGCCGGGTCTTCCTGGCCGGCGACGCCGCCCACACCATGCCGCCCACCGGCGCCTTCGGCGCCGCGACCGGCATCCAGGACGCGGACAACCTCGCCTGGAAGCTCGCCGCCGTCCTGCAGCGCACGGCCGGACCCGCACTGCTCGACTCGTACGAGGCCGAGCGCCGCCCGGTGGCCCGCTTCACCATCGACTACGCGCTCGCCGAGCTCCAGGAGCGCTCGCACGACCAGGACGACGACGGCCGGCCCAGCTACGCGGCGGCCATCCTCGGCCAGCTCTACCCGGCCGGCGCCCTGCTCCCGGAGGGCGCGGACACCACGGACGCCGAGGAGCTGCCGCCCGCCCTCGACCCGCGCGTGCTCGGCAGGCCCGGCACCCGCGCTCCGCACACCGCCGTGAGCTGCCGCGGCAAGGAACTGTCCACCCTCGACCTGTTCGGCGAGGCGCCGGTGCTGCTCGCCGGCCCCGAGGGCATCGGCTGGGAGCACGCCGCGGGACCGGCCGCGCAGCGGCTCGGCGTCGACCTCGACGTCTACCGGATCGGCGGGGAGTCCGTCGCCGACCCGGCGGGGGACTGGGCCTCGCGTTACGGGGTGGACGCCGACGGCGCGGTGCTCGTGCGCCCCGACGGATTCGTCGCCTGGCGCTCGGCCGGCGCCGCCGACGAGCCGCAGGCCCGGCTCGAAGAGGTCCTGACCCAGGTCCTCGACCGCGCCCCGCACGTCTGAGCCGTACCGGCACCACCACCCGCACCACCAGCACCAGATGCGTGAACCGCGCGAACCGCATGAACCGCACGAACGGAAGGAACGACCGATGACCACTCAGGAGAAGGCCTTCAGCGACGCGCTCGGCGCGACCACCACCGGACTGCTCAAGTTCGTCGGCGGCGCGTCCGAACTGACCCTCGCCGCCGAGCCCAAGGACAGCGACCACCTCTACCAGGGCAGCTTCTCCGGTCTCGTACCGGAGATCGACACCACCGGCGGCGTCGTCACCGTCCGCTACCCGCGCCGGCTGCACCCGTTCTCCGTCCGCCGCCACAGCGGCAGCCTCACCCTCCACCCCACCGTGGCCTGGGCGATCGAGGTCGACGGCGGCACCGGACGGCTCACCGCCGACCTCTCCGGCCTGGTCCTCACCCGGCTCGACCTCGGCAGCGGCGCCAGCCATGTCTCCGTCTCGCTGCCCCGGCCGCGCGGCACCGTGCACATCCGGGTCGCCGGCGGCGTCAGCAACGTCAGCCTGCGCCGCCCCCAGGACGTCGCCGCCCGGATCGCCGTCCGCGGCGGGGTCTCCCAGCTCACCTTCGACGCCCAGCATCTCGGCGCCGCGGGCGGCGGGGCCACCTTCGCCGGACCGACCTACGAGACCTCAGAGGACCGTTACGACATCGAGGTGCTCGGCGGCGCCAGCGCCCTGACCGTCGACCGGGCCTGATCCCACCTCACCCGTCGAGGGACTGCCCGGGGGCCGTGAGCCCCCCGGGCACGTCTCACTGATCGGAGCAAGGAATGTATTCCAACCTCGCCATCTTCGATTTTCTCGTCTCCCTCATCCTCTTCCCGGTCTGGCTGTTGGCCGCGCTCACCGTCCGGCGGCTCGCCACCCGCCCGGACACCCGCCGGCTGCGCCGCGGCGCCCGGATCGCCGTCCCGTTCCTCCTGCTCGGCTTCCTGCTCGCCGCCGGGCGGGTCCTGCTCTTCTCCCAGATGGCCGGCCTCAACTGGGCCCTGGTCGGTGACCGCCGGGTCATCACCACCCTGCTGCTGCTCCTGCCGGGAGTGCTCGCCACCCTGGTCCTGAGCCTGCCGAGGGTGTGGTCGGCGGCCCGCCGCGGCGGCCCCGAGGAGCCCGCCGCCCTGGCCGCGCCGCGGATCACCGTCCCGCCGCAACTCGCGGCCTTCGGCGCCGCGGGCGGCTTCTTCGAGAAGTTCCTGCCGCCGGATCGTTCCGCCGCGCTCAACTACACCGTCTACGGGCTGATCCTGGTGGCCTTCGCCTGCTGGCTGGTGTTCCGCAACCGCCGCCGCGCGGACCGGCTGACCGGCCGGACCACCGCCCCGCAGCGCACCCGCGGCCGGCGGGTCGCCGTACGCCTCGGCACCACCGTCGTGATCCTCGGCGTGCTCGGCGCCCTGGTCACCCTCGAGTCCCAGCGGAGCCGCTTCCCCGACACCTTCTCCATGATGAAGGGCACGATGGACTACGGCGGCGGGACCGTCTTCGCCGCCGACCACGCGGGTCACGGCGGGGACGGCGGGCAGGCCGGACACGCCGGCCACGGCGCCACCGCCACCAACGCCCTCGGCGTCACGGGTACGGGCACGGGCACCCACGCCTCCGGCCACGCGGCCGGCACGCCCGCCACCAAGCCCGTCGGCGTGGACGCGCTCAAGGGCCCCGAGACCGGCACCCCGGACCGCCGCTTCACCCTCACCGCGCAGGAGGCCACGCTCAGGCTCGCCTCGGGCCGCACGGTCGACGCCTGGACGTTCAACGGCCAGATCCCCGGCCCCGTACTGCGCATGAAGCAGGGCGAACTCGTCGAGATCACCCTGGTCAACAGGCTCAAGGACACCCCCGTCAGCACCCACTGGCACGGCCTCGACGTCCCCAACGGCGAGGACGGCGTCGCCGGTGTCACCCAGGACGCCGTGCAGCCCGGCGGCACGTACACCTACCGGTTCCGCGTCAAGGAACGCGGCACCTTCTGGTACCACTCGCACCAGTCCTCCTCCGAGCAGGTGCAGCGCGGCCTCTTCGGCCCGATGATCATCGACCCGGCCGAGCAGACCCGCCCGGTCGACCAGGACGTCACCGTCCAGGCCCACTCCTGGGAGACCGCCCAGGGCGACACGCTCGCCCTCGGCACCTCCGACACCCTGGACCGCCGCGCCGCGCGCCCCGGGCAGAAGATGCGCCTCCGGCTCGTCAACAGCGACATCCTGACCAGGACGTTCACCCTGACCGGCGTCCCGTACAAGGTCACGTCGATCGACGGCATGGACATCAACGAACCCGGTGAGCTGACCGGTCGCCGCCTCGTGGTCGCCGGCGCCGGCCGCCTCGACGTCGAGTTCACCATGCCGGACACCCCGGTCCGGCTGGCCGCCGAGGACGCCCCGACGGCGGGCATCGCCTTCTCCGCCGACGGCAAGGGCAGCCTCGAACCGCGCTTCGACGGCGCGGAGTTCGACAAGACGTCGTACGGCAAGCCGGCGGCCACGCCGTTCGACGCGAACAGCCGCTTCGACCGCACCTTCGACCTGACCCTCGACGAGTGGCTGGGCTTCTACGACGGCGGCTTCGCGCTCCGCATGACCATCAACGGCCGGGTCTTCCCCGACGCCCCGATGCTCATGGTCAAGGAGGGCGAGACGATCCGCGTCCGCTTTCTCAACCGCGGCCAGGAAGACCACCCGATGCACCTGCACGGCCACCACGTCCTCGTCCTCAGCAAGGACGGCAAGCCGGTGACCGGCAGCCCGCTCTGGCAGGACACCGTCCTGGTCCGCCCGGGCGAGGCCTGGGAGGTCGCCTTCAAGGCCGACAACCCGGGCATCTGGATGGACCACTGCCACAACTTCACCCACGCCCAGCTCGGCATGGTCATGCACCTCGCGTACGAGAACGTCACCACCCCGTACACGGTCGGCGGCAAGAACGGCAACCGACCCGACTAGCCCAGGGCGGAGGCCGGCCCGTCCGGCCGGCCTCCCCGTACCCGCTCGCGGTGACCGGCGTCGCCATCGTCCCGCGTGCGCGAGGCCGCGCTGCGATGTTCCCGGCCCAGCCGGGCCCGAGCGAGGTCCGAGGGCGGCCGGGTTTCCTTCCGTCGAGAGGGAAACGGCTCCCGGCGCGCGTGCCGGGGCGCCCTCGGGCCGAGTTCGCAGGGACGCGCTCCTCCGGGCGCCCCTGGGGAACCCACCCGAGGCAGGACCGGTTCCCAGGGGGGCCGGGGTGCGGCCCGGCCCCCGGAGCCGCGGAAACCCGCGACCCGCGACGCGTCGGCCCGCCCCCTCGATCCGCGGCGCCCGGTACCTCCCCCGGCCGGGCGCCGCGCTCTTCTCCCCCCTTCCTTCTCCCCCCTTCCTTCTCCTGCCTTGCTCCGGCTCGCGAGCGATCCTCGAGCCGTCCCCGAACCGGCGCGGCCAGATTCGGCGGGCGACCGTCCGAGACATCCGCGTCCGCAGGGAGGAACCCATGGCCGCCCCGATCAGACCGCCCGCCGCCGGCGAGCGGGAACAGGAGACCCGCACCGCCCCCGTTCCGGCGGCGGACCGCCCCGGCCGCCGCTCCGTACTGCCCGGCCGGCCGCGCTGGTTCACCACGCTCTTCCTCACCGACGTCTGGGAGCGGTTCAGCTTCTACGGGATGACCGCGATCCTCGTCCTGTACGCGACGGAGGACACCGCGCGCGGCGGCCTCGGCCTCGCCGCGGGCGACGCCGGCATCCTCTTCGGCGCGTACATGGCGGCCGTCTTCCTGTCCTCCCTGCCCGGCGGCTGGATCGGCGACCGCATCCTCGGCGCCCAGCGAGCCGTCCTGCACGGCGGGATCCTCATCGCCCTCGGCCATCTGACGATGGCCGTCCCCGTCACCGGCTCCGTCTACCCCGGCCTGCTGCTCGTCGCGTGCGGCACCGGACTGCTCAAGCCCAACATGGCCGGTCTGCTCAGCGCGTTCTACGACCGCGAGGACCGCGCCGGGCGCGATGCCGGCTTCGCCCTCTTCTACATGAGCGTCCAGGTCAGCGCCCTGATCTCGCCGATCGTCGTGGGTCTGCTCGGCGAGGGTGTGAACTGGCACCTCGGCTTCGGCGTCGCCGCCCTCGGCATGGGCGCCGGACTGCTCCAGTACGCCCGCGGCCTCCGGCACTTCGGGGAGGTCGGCCGCGCGCCGGAACGCGCCGCCAAGCCCGCCGAGCGCACCCGGGTGCTGCGGGTCGCGCTCGCCGCCGTCGCCCTCGTCGTCCTCGCGTACGGCACCGACATCGCCCTCGGCGCCTTCCGGCTGCCCCATGTCATGATCCTGGTCGGCCTGTCGGCCGTGGCCTCCCCGGCGATCTGCTTCTGGCGGCTGCTGCGCAACCCGGTCCTGACGGCCGTGGAGCGCGTCCGGGTCCGTACGTACATCTGGCTGTTCCTGGTCTCGGCGGTCTTCTGGGCGCTGTTCCTGCAGGCCGGATCCGCCTTCTCGCTGTTCGCCAAGCACGCCACCGACCGCGAGGTGTTCGGGCGCACCCTGCCCGCCAGCTGGTTCCAGTCGGCGATCCCGCTCTTCGTCCTGGTCCTCGCCCCGGTGTTCGCCTGGCTGTGGACCAGGGCGGGCGACCGCCTCTCGACCGCCACCAAGTACGCCGTCGGCATGGGCGCCGTGGCCGCCGCCTATCTGGTGATGGCGTCCGCCGCCGGCCTCGCCGCGGGTGGCGCCCAGGTGTCGCCGCTCTGGCTGCTCGTCGCCTTCCTGCTGCTCGCCGCCGGCGAGGTCTCCTTCGGCCCGGTCGGCATGAGCGCCTCCACGGCCATCGCCCCGGCGACCTTCGTCAGTCAGATGGTGGGCCTGTTCTGGCTCTCCGGCGCGCTCGGCGGCGGTATCGGCGCCAACGCCCTGAAGGCCTCCGGCGACGAGGTTCCCGGCCCCGGCTTCTTCCTCGGCCTCGCCGCCGCGGCCCTCGTGACGGGCACGGTCCTGCTGCTCCTGCGCCGCCCGCTCACCCGCCGCCTCGGCGTCTGACCGTTCCGCCGCCGCGTGGGTCCCGGGGCGCCCCGCCCCGGGACCCACGGCCGGGTCGCAAAGAGGTTCGGTTAGTCTTGCCTTACCAAGGTGCCGGCGGGGACCGGACGGGCAGGGCGGAGCGGGAGATGAGGCGTCGTGGATAGGATCGCGCTCACCGCTGCCGCTCTGTACGCCATCGTTCTGCTCCGGGCGGGCGGGACGTTCGCCGTCGGGTGGCTCACCGCCGCCGGTGTCCGGCGCACCAGGTTCGTCGCGCGGGTCTCCTCGGACCGTTTCCGGCGCGTCGAGCGGGCCATCCAGCGGTGGGGCGCCCCGGTGGTGGCCGTGTCCTTCCTGACCGTCGGCTTCCAGACCGCCGCCAACTTCGTCGCGGGCAGCATGCGCATGCCCTTGTCGCGCTACCTTCCCGCACTCTTCGTGGGAGGAGCCGCCTGGGCGCTGCTCTACGCGACCGTGGGCGTCGGGGCGCTCGACCTGCTGACCACGCTGTTCGCCGAGCGGACGGTCCTCGGAGTGGCCGCGGTGGCCGTCCTCCTCCTCGCGGTCGGGGGAGTGGTGGCGTACCGCAGAAGGTCGGCGCGCCCCTCCTTCGGAGGAGCGGACCGCACCCCTCGCTGAGGCGCCCGTACGCGGCGGTCCGCAGCCGCCGAAGCGGGCTCGGACGCGGCGCAGTTGGGCGGCCGTCCCCTCGCGGCGCGGGAACTCCGGCCCGTTGAACTATCTTGGGCGGCAGCGAGACGAGAAGGAGCCACCCCGTGTCATCTGGGCCCGTGCCATCCGAGCAGCAAGCGCGCGCACAGGCGGCCGCGATCACGCCGGGCAGGCGCTCGTCGGAGGCGGAGACGGAGACGGCCTCTCCCGCCGAGCGGCTGCAGGTGCTGTTCGGCGGACACCGGCTGTCCCCGGCGCAGCGGCGCATCGCCCAGTTCCTGACGGACCACCTCACCGAGGCCGCGTTCCTGTCGATCACCGAGCTCGCGGAGCGGGTCGGCGTCAGTCAGCCCTCGGTGACCCGGTTCGCCTCGTCGCTGGGATTCAGCGGGTACCCCGCCCTCCGGGACGCCCTCCAGCCCATCGCGCTCAGCGCGATCGCCGGCGCGCCGGAGGAGGGGGAGGGGCGGCTCCGCAACGAGCTCCAGTCGGCGGTCGACGCCGAGATCGAGAACCTGACGTCCCTGCGGCGGGTGTTCGCCGACCCCGACCGGATCCTCGACATCGGCCGTGCGCTGGCCCGGTCCGTACCGCTGACCGTCCTCGGCCTGCGGATCTCGGTCTCCCTCGCGGAGTACTTCGCCTATGCCGCGCGCCGCATCCACCCGGACGTACGGGTGGTGACGCGCGGCGGCAGCGTCGCCTACGACGGGCTGCTCCAGGCGCGCGAGGCGGGCGGGGAGTGGGTCCTCGCCTTCGCGATGCCCCGGCACGCCAACGAGACGCTGGCCGTCGTCAGAGCCGCCCGCGGCGTCGGGCTGCGCGTCGCGCTGATCACCGACCTGACGCTCGGGCCGCTCGTCGACGAGGCCGATGTGGTGTTCACCGCGGGCACCGGGGCCCGGCTCGTCTTCGACTCCTACGCGGCGCCCGGAGTGCTGTCCGCGGCCATCCTCCAGGCCATGGCGGACGCGGACCCGGAGCGTACCCAGACCCGCCTGGAGAAGTACGAGCAGGCGGCGGAGCAGCACGCCTTCTTCCTGGACGACTGAGTGCGCTCTGTACAGATCCATGCATGAAAATTTTCATTCTCTTGCTTTCTCGACCGTAAGAATATTTACTGTGGGAGCCCCCACGGGCCCGAACAGAACACCGAAGGGTCGCCCCCTCCTCCTCAGACGGCCCTCGTGTTTGAACGGCATGCACCGCTTCTCCAGGCGGGTGCACAGTGGCGGCTCCGATCAACCCCTGGATCGGAGCCGCCACACCTCTTTGCCCGTCGCCGTCGCCATCACCGCCGCCGCGCCGAAGGCGAGGACCGCGCACACCAGCCAGACCGTCACGTACCCCGACTCCGCCGGTGTCCCGTCACCCGTGCCGCCGCCCGGGCCCCGAGCGGCCGAGGCGCCCAGCAGGGAGGCGATCACGCCACCCGCGACCGCGCCGCCGAGCGTCTTGACGTTGTTGTAGAGGGCCGTGGTCACGCCGGTACGGGACGGGGCGCTGCCCTCCGCGATCACCGTCGGCATCGCGCCGAGCGCCACGCCCATACCGAGTCCCGCGAGCACCTTCGCCGCGACCAGCTGCCAGACCGCCGTGTGCAGGACGGCCGTGACGAGGAAGCCCGCGCCGATGAGGACGAAGGCGAGGCACAGCGTCCGCACGTAGCCCAGACGGCCCGCGACGCGCGCGGTGAGCGAGGAGGTGACCACCGCCGTCACCGCCGCGGGCAGGGCCACCAGGGAGATCGTCAGGGCCGAGAGCCCGAACCCGTACCCGGTACGGTCCGGATCGGCGGCCAGGAACGTGGCGTCGGGCGACTGACTGCCGAAGTAGACGACGCCGAAGGCCAGGGCGCCCAGGAAGAACGGGGCCACGCCGCGGTCGGCGAGCGCCCGTACGTCCACCAGCGGCTCGGCCGTCCGCAGCTCGACCACCGTCCACACCGCTCCCAGCACCACCGCCAGGAGCAGCGGGCCGAGCACCCCGGCGGACAGCCCGCCGGCGTCCCGCGCCGCGGAGACGCCGGACAGCAGCAGCACCATCGTCACGCTCAGGAGCACCGCGCCCGGCCAGTCGAGCCGGCCGCCGGCGGCGCGCGCCGACTCCGGAACGGCCAGGAAGGAGACGTGGCCGCCTCGCGCCTTGAGGTGCGGTCGGTCGGCGGGGTGCCGCTGATCCACGTCCGGGCCCCGCGCATGTCCCGGCTCTCTCGGCTGCC
>NZ_JBFAYA010000042.1:0-31337 GCF_040681095.1 Streptomyces sp. NPDC051909
CTGAAGTTCCGGACCATGCGGCCGGACGCGGAGGCCCGCCGGGCCGAACTGGCGCACGCCAACCACAACAGCGACGGCCTGCTGTTCAAGGTCCGTGACGATCCGCGGGTGACCCGGATCGGGGCCACCCTGCGCCGCTACTCGCTCGACGAACTGCCGCAGCTGTTCAACGTGTTGAGCGGTCGCATGTCGCTGATCGGTCCGCGGCCGCCGCTGCCCGAGGAGGTCGCGGGCTACACCCACGAGGTGCGCCGCCGGCTGCTCGTGAAGCCCGGACTCACCGGCCTGTGGCAGGTCAGCGGGCGCTCCGACCTGCCGTGGGAGGAGGCCGTCCGGCTCGACCTGGCGTACGTGGACAACTGGTCGCTCGGCCTGGACGCCGAGATCCTGCTGCGCACCGGCCCGGCCGTGGTCCGCGGCACCGGCGCCTACTGACCCCCGCGCGCCCCGCCGCACTCCCGCCGCCCCCGACCCGCCCCGAAAGACCTCTCCCGAAGTCCCGCCCACCCCGATCCGCCCACCCTGTCCCTGTATGGAGGGGAACACATTGAACGACGCCGACCGACCCGACGAGCGGCTGGGAGTCGCCGTCATAGGCGCCGGCTACTGGGGACCCAATCTGGTGCGCAACTTCCAGGCCAGCGACCGGTTCCGGCTGCGCTGGCTGTGCGACCTCGACGTCGCGCGCGCCGAGCGGGTCCTCGGCGGGTACTCCACGGTGCGGGCCACCGCCGACTACGCGACGGTGCTCGCCGACCCGGAGGTCGCCGCGGTCGCCGTCGCCACCCCGGCCGGCACCCATCTGGACGTGGCGCTCGCCGCACTGCGCGCCGGGAAGCACGTGCTGGTCGAGAAGCCGCTGGCCACCACCTACGCCGACGGGGCGCGCCTGGTCGCCGAGGCCGAGGAGCGCGGGCTGACCCTGATGTGCGACCACACCTACTGCTACACCCCGGCCGTGGCGAAGATCCGCGAGCTGGTGCACGAGGGCGCGCTGGGCGAGATCCACTACGTGGACTCGGTGCGGATCAACCTGGGTCTCGTGCAGAAGGACATCGACGTGCTGTGGGACCTGGCCCCGCACGACCTGTCGATCCTGGACTTCATCCTGCCCGAGCACGTGGAGCCGGTGGCGGTCGCCGCGCACGGCGCCGATCCGATCGGCGCGGGCCGGGACTGCATCACGTACCTCACGCTCCAGCTCAACACCGGGGCCATCGCGCATGTGCACGTGAACTGGCTGTCCCCCACCAAGGTGCGCACCACCATGGTCGGCGGGGCCAAGCGCACCCTGATCTGGGACGACCTGAACCCGGCGCAGCGGCTGGCGGTCTTCGACCGGGGCGTGGACCTGGCGACGCCGCAGGACCTGGGCGCGGACGAGCGCCGGGAGGCCCTGATCTCGTACCGCAGCGGTGACATGGTCGCGCCGGCGATCGGTGAGAAGGAGGCGCTGCGCAGCATGGTCGACGAGTTCGCGGCGGCGATCACCGAGGGCCGGGCGCCGGTCACCGACGGGCGGGCGGGCCTCAGGGTCCTGGACATTCTGGAGGCGGCCTCGCGGAGCCTGGAGTTCCGCGGTGCGGTCGTCGGCCTGCGGACCGGTGGCGACCGGTCGCTGCCGTCCCAGCAGAACGGGTCTGCGAAGACTGTGAACGAGGCAACGGGAGAACGGCGTTGAGCGACTTCGAGGGCAAGCGCATCCTGGTCACCGGCGGTGCCGGGACGATCGGCTCGCATGTGACGGACCTGCTCGTCGAGGGAGGTGCGCGCGAGGTGGTCGTGCTCGACAACTTCGTGCGCGGCCGGCGGGCCAATCTGGCCCGGGCGATGGCGAGCGGTCGGGTGGAGCTGGTCGAGGGCGACATCCGGGACGCGGCGACGGTGCGCCGGGTGACCGAGGGCGCCGATCTGGTGTACCACCTGGCGGCGATCCGGATCACCCAGTGCGCGGAGGAGCCGCGGCTCGCCAACGAGGTGATGGTGGACGGCACGTTCAACGTGCTCGAGGCCGCGGCGGCGGCCGGCGTGGGCAAGGTGATCGCCTCGTCCTCGGCCTCCGTCTACGGTCTGGCCGAGTCCTTCCCGACCACCGAGCGCCACCACCCGTACAACAACGACACCTTCTACGGGGCGGCCAAGGCCTTCAACGAGGGCATGCTGCGCAGCTTCCACGCGATGTACGGCCTGGACTACGTGGTGCTGCGCTACTTCAACGTGTACGGGCCGCGGATGGACATCCACGGCCTCTACACCGAGGTGCTGATCCGCTGGATGGAGCGGATCCAGGCGGGCGAGCCGCCGCTGATCCTCGGCGACGGCACCCAGACGATGGACTTCGTGGACGTCCGCGACATCGCGCGCGCCAACATCCTCGCCGCGCGGCCCGGGTTGACCGACGAGGTGTTCAACGTGGCCTCGGCGACGGAGACCTCGCTGCGGGAGCTCGCGGACGCGCTGCTCGACGTGATGGGCTCGGACCTGGAGCCGGTGCACGGCCCGGCGCGTGCGGTCAACGGCGTGACCCGGCGGCTCGCGGACACCACGCTGGCCGAGGAGCGGCTCGGCTTCAAGGCCGAGATCGACCTGCGGACGGGTCTGAAGGACCTGGTGGACTGGTGGCGGGCCGAGAAGGGCGCGACCGCCACGGACGCCGACCGGGCGGCCGCGCAGCCGGTGCGGATCCCGGTGATGGTGCCGTGGCTGGGCGACGAGGAGGCCGACGCGGCCGCCGCGGCGGTCCGCTCGGGCTGGGTCGCGCAGGGGCCGCGGGTCGCCGCCTTCGAGCAGGCCTTCGCCGAGCGGGTCGGCGCCGCGCACGGCGTGGCCGTCAGCTCCTGCACCACCGCCCTGCACCTGGCGCTCGTCGCCCTGGGCCTGGGCCCGGGCGACGAGGTGATCGTGCCGTCGCTGTCCTTCATCGCCACCGCCAACGCCGTACGGTACGTGGGCGCCGAGCCGGTCTTCGCCGACGTCGACCTGGCCAGCGGCAACCTCACGGCGGCGACCGTCGACGCGGTCCGCACCGCGCGCACCAAGGCGGTGCTCGTCGTCCACCAGGCCGGCGTGCCGGCCGACGTCACGGCGCTCCGGACGGCCTGTGAGGGCTGGGGGCTGCCCCTGATCGAGGACGCGGCCTGTGCGATCGGATCCACCGTCGACGGCGGGTCCGTCGGCCGCGGCGCGCTGCTCGCCGCCTGGTCCTTCCACCCGCGCAAGCTGCTCACCACCGGCGAGGGCGGCATGGTCACCACCGACGACGCGGAGTGGGCGGCGCGGCTGCGGCGGCTGCGCGAGCACGGGATGAACGTGTCGGCGGCCGACCGGCACGCGAGCGGCAAGCCCGTCCTGGAGAGCTATCTGGAGACCGGGTTCAACTACCGGATGACCGACATCCAGGCGGCGGTCGGTCTCGCCCAGCTGGAGAAGCTGGACGCGCTGGTCGCCCGGCGCCGCGAACTCGCCGCCCGCTACACCGAGTCGCTCGCCGATCTGCCGGGGCTTCGGCCGGTGCGGGACCCGGAGCACGGGACGGGCAACTTCCAGTCGTACTGGGTGCTGGTCGACACGGACTTCCCGGTCGGCCGCGACGAACTCCTCGCCCGGCTCGCGGAGTCGGGGATCTCGGCGCGGCGCGGCATCATGGCGAGCCACCTCGAACCGGCCTACGCCGGCCACCCGGCCGGGCCGCTTCCGGTCACCGAGCGGATCAGCCGCGACTCGCTGATCCTGCCGCTGTTCCACACCATGACCGAGGAGCAGCAGGACCGGGTGGTCACGGCGCTGCGGGAAGCGGCGGCGGGTCGGTGACCGCACGGCTCGTGATCATCGGGGCGGGCGGCTTCGCGCGGGAGACCGCGCAGGCCGCCCGCGCCGCCGGCCTGCCGCTCGCGGGCCATCTGGACGACGACCCCGCGCTGCACGGCTGTGTGGTCGACGGCGTGCCCGTGCTCGGCGGCACCGAGCGGATCCGCAAGCTGAAGGACGCCTCGTTCGTGGTGTGCGTGGGCAGCCCGCGCGACTACGCCTCGCGCGCCCGGATCGTCGCCCGCCTCGGCCTGCCCGAGGACCGCTACACCACGGTCGTGCACCCGACCGCCGCCGTCTCGGCGAGCTCGGTGCTCGGTCCGGGCACGGTGCTGCTCGCGCACACCGTCCTGACGGCCGCGGTGACGGTGGGACGGCACGTGGCGGTGATGCCGCAGACCGTGCTCACCCACGACGACGTGCTCGGCGACTTCGTCACCCTCGCCTCGGGCGTACGACTCGGAGGCGGCGTCCGGATCGGCCGCGGCGCCTATCTCGGCGCGGGCGCGCTGGTCCGCGAGGGCACGAGCGTCGGCCCCTGGTCGCTCGTCGGTATGGGCTCCGTGGTCCTCGCCGACGTACCGCCCGGCGAGGTGTGGGCTGGGTCGCCGGCCCGCCGGCTGCGCGCCGCCGGTCCCACCGCGCTCGACCGGCTCGCACACGACACCACCCACGGCACCACCGTCCAGGGGGACCGGCTGGTCCCGGCACGAGGAGCGAACGGCTGATGAACCAGATACCCCTGGTCGACCTGAAGGCGGCCCACGCGGAGGTCGAGGCGGAGATACGCGCCGGCTTCGACCGGGTGCTCGCCGGCACCGCGTTCATCGGCGGCGAGGAGGTCGCCGCCTTCGAGCGCGAGTACGCGGAGTTCGGCGGGATCGCGCAGGTGGTCGGCGTCGCCAACGGCACCGACGCGTTGGAGCTGGCGCTGCGGGCGAGCGGGGTCGGCGCGGGCGACGAGGTGGTCCTTCCCGCCAACACCTTCATCGCCACCGCCGGGGCCGTGGCCCGCACCGGCGCGCGCCCGGTCCTGGTCGACTGCGCCCCCGACACGTTCCTGATCGACACCGGAGCGGCGCTCGCCACGGTCGGCGCCGCCACCCGGGCCGTGGTGCCGGTGCATCTGTACGGGCAGTGCGCGGACGTCGCCGCACTCGCCGCCGCCCTGCCGGAGCGGGTGCGGATCGTGGAGGACGCGGCGCAGAGCCAGGGCGCGAGCCGCGCCGGACGCACCCCGGGCAGCGGCGGCATCGCCGCGACCAGCTTCTACCCGGGCAAGAACCTCGGCGCCTACGGCGACGCGGGCGCGGTGCTCACCGACGACCCGGAGGCCGCGGCCCTGGTGCGGGCGATCGCCAATCACGGCGGGGTGGCGAAGTACCGGCACGACGTGCCCGGGTTCAACAGCCGGCTCGACGGTCTGCAGGCCGTGGTGCTGCGGGCCAAGCTGCGCCGGCTCGCGGCCGGCGACGAGGCCCGGCGGGCGGCGGCCGCCCGCTACGACGAGCTGCTCGCCCCGCTCGCCGAGGCCGGACGGGTGGTCCTGCCGGTGACCGCCGAGGGCAACACCCATGTCTGGCACCTGTATGTGCTGCGGGTGCCGGGCTCCGACCGGGACGCGGTGGTGGGCAAGCTGAACGCGAGCGGCATCGGGGCGGGCGTGCACTATCCGCAGCCGGTGCACCTCACGCCCGCGTACCGCCATCTCGGCTACTCACGCGGGGACTTCCCGCACGCGGAACGGGCGGCCGACGAGATCCTCTCGCTGCCCCTCTTCCCGCAGATCACCCACGACCAGCAGCAGCGGGTCGTGGACGCGCTGGTGAATGCCCTGGACTGACGTCAGGGCGTGTCCGCCACTGCCGGGCCGGTCCGTCCCCGAGGACCAGCCCCAGGGGCCCGCTCCCCCACCGCCCGGCCGCAGGCCGGGACCTGCACTGCCCGTGAAAGGTACAGCGATGCAGAACCCATTCCGCCGGGCCAGAGGCGCCGTGTGCGCCCTGGCCGCGGCCCTGACGGCGATCTTCCTGCCGGCGAGCGGACAGGCGAGCGCCGTCGCCGACCCGTGCGGCACGGGCAGCAACCCGATCGTCTGCGAGAACTCCAAGCCGGGCACGCCGATGTCCGACTGGTTCGCCGGCAGCTCCTGGGGCGACATCGCCGGCTTCCCGGTGAAGGCGAGCCTGCAGGCCGGTGAGACGCTGCAGTTCAAGGTGCAGTCGCCGTCCGCGTTCCATGTGAAGATCTACCGGCTCGGCTGGTACGGCGGTGACGGAGCCCGCCTGGTGTCGACGCCTGCGCAGTCCGCGCAGACCTACCCGGCCACGTACACGACGAACCGTCCGAGCTGTCTGAAGGACGCCCCGACCGGCCTGATGGACTGCGGCAACTGGGCCGCCAACGCGAGCTGGACGGTGCCGGCCGACGCCGTGTCCGGACTGTACGTCGCCAACTTCGACCAGGCGGACGGCAACGGCCTCATGCCCTACCCGTTCGTGGTGCGCAACGACGCCAGCCACTCCCAGATCCTGGTGCAGACCTCCGACCAGACCTGGCAGGCGTACAACGACTGGGGCGGCACCAACCTCTACGACGGACAGGGCCCGGCGCCCGACGGGCGTGCGTACAAGGTCAGTTACAACCGCCCGATGGACATCGGCGGCGAGAACGGCATCTACGGCTCCGAATACGAGATGATCGCGTGGCTGGAGCGCAACGGCTACGACCTCAGCTACGTCGCCGGCCTGGACACCGCGACCAGGGGCGCCCAACTTCTCGGGAACCACGCGATGTTCATGTCCTCGGGACATGACGAGTACTGGACGCA
This sequence comes from Streptomyces sp. NPDC051909, assembly GCF_040681095.1. Taxonomy (NCBI): domain Bacteria; kingdom Bacillati; phylum Actinomycetota; class Actinomycetes; order Kitasatosporales; family Streptomycetaceae; genus Streptomyces; species Streptomyces sp. NPDC051909. The sequence continues at coordinate 6,638 of NZ_JBFAYA010000042.1, forward strand.
GGAGCAGTTCACCAACGCGCTCAACGCCCGCAAGGCGGGCCAGCACCAGACGTACTTCGCGGGCAACGAGATCTTCTGGAAGACGCGTCTCGAACCGAGCATCGACGGCAGCAACACGCCCGACCGGACCCTGGTCTGCTACAAGGAGACCAAGCTCAAGTTCCCGGTGCCGAACGGCGTTCCGGACCCGAGCACGGTGTGGACCGGGACCTGGATGGACCCGGACAGCACCAAGGAGGGCGAGCCGTACCGGCCGATGAACATCCTCACCGGCTCGATGTTCCAGGTGAACGGCTCGCGCAACGACGCCATCACCGTCCCGGCCGCGTACGGCAAGATGCGGCTGTGGCGCAACACCTCGGTCGCCGGGCTCACCGGCGGACAGGTCGCGACCTTCCCGGCCGGCACCCTCGGCTACGAGTGGGACAGCGACGTGGAGAACGCCAGCCGGCCGGCCGGTGAGATCCGGCTCTCCTCGACCACCGTCGACATCGCCGACGGCAAGTACCTGATGGACTGGGGCAACACCTACGGCAACGGCACCGCCACCCACAGCCTGGTCGCCTTCCGCGACCAGACGTCCAACGCGCTGGTCTTCGGCACCGGCACCGTGCAGTGGTCCTGGGGCCTGACCAACGTGCCGACGGCCGACCCGGGCGGCGGCGTGGTCACCGAGGACAAGCGGATGCAGCAGGCCACCGTGAACATCCTCGCCGACATGGGCATCCAGCCGAAGACCCTCCAGTCCGGCCTGGTCGCGGCCACCGCCTCCACCGACACCACCGGCCCGGCGGTCACGGTCACCAGCCCCGCGCCGAACGCCTCCGTCCCCGCCCTGCGGCAGATCACCGTGACCGGCACCGCGGCCGACACCGGCGGCGGCGTCGTGGCCCGCGTCGAGGTCTCCACCGACGGCGGCACCACCTGGAAGGCGGCCCAGGGCACGGGCTCCTGGAGCTACAAGTGGACCCCGATCGCCCAGGGCCCGGTGCAGCTGAAGGTCCGCGCCGTGGACGACAGCGTCAACATCGGCGCCGTCACCACCGTGCCGCTGACCGTGTCGGAGCAGGAGTGCCCGTGCACGGTGTGGCCCGCCTCGGCCGCACCGGACATGGTCAACGGCGGCGACGGCAGCTCCGTCGAGCTGGGCGTGAAGGTCCGCAGCTCGGTGCCCGGCACCATCACCGGCGTCCGCTTCTACAAGTCGGCCGCCAACACCGGCACCCACAAGGGCAGCCTCTGGTCGTCCACCGGGCAGCTGCTCGCCACCGGCACCTTCAGCGGCGAGACCGCCTCGGGCTGGCAGGAGCTCAAGTTCGCCGACCCGGTGCCGGTGAAGGCCAACACCACCTATGTCGCCTCGTACTTCGCGCCGAACGGCGGATACTCCTACGACGCGGGCTACTTCACCGGCAAGGGCGCGGGCCTGGCGCCGCTGACCGCGCTGCAGTCCGGCACGGACGGCGGGAACGGCGTCTTCAAGTACGGCTCCACGAGCGGTTTCCCGTCGCAGCAGTCGGCGGGCAGCAACTACTGGGTGGACGCGATCCTGGAGACCGGCTCGGCCTCCACCGCGCCCCCGGTCGTCACCGCCCGCACCCCCGCGGCCGGCGCGACCGGGGTGGCGATCACCAGCCCGCTGTCGGCGACCTTCAACCAGAGCATCGACGCGAGCACCCTGGTGTTCACGGTGAAGGGCCCCGGCGGCACCGCCGTCCCCGGCAGCGCCGCCCTCGACGGAGACGGGAAGACCGCCGCCTTCACGCTCGGCAGCCAGCTCGCGCTCGGCACGACGTACACGGTGTCGGTGCAGGCCGCCGACCTGTGGGGCAACGCCATGCCCGACCCGGTGACCTGGACCTTCACCACCAGCGCCACCCCGCCGCCGGCGAACTGCCCCTGCACCCTGTGGACGCCGGACACCGTGCCCGCGAAGGCCGCGGAGACCGGTGACGGGAACTCCCTGGAACTGGGCACCCGCTTCCGGTCGGCGCTGAACGGCAAGGTCACGGGAGTCACCTTCTACAAGGGCGCGACCAACACCGGCACCCACACCGGCAGCCTGTGGACGGACGACGGCACCCTGCTCTCCACCGGCACCTTCACCGGCGAGACGGCCACCGGCTGGCAGACGATGACCTTCGGCACCCCGGTGGACATCACCGCGGACACCACCTACGTGGTGTCGTACCACGCGCCGAACGGCAACTACGCCTCCGATCCGCAGTACTTCACGGGCGCCCGTCTCAACTACCCGCTGTCCGCCCTCGCGGACGGCAGCGGCACCGCCAACGGCCTGTACAAGTACGGTGCTTCATCCGCCTTCCCGAACAGCTCCTACAACTCCACCAACTACTGGGTCGCTCCGGTCTTCACGACCGACTGACCCACAGACCGACCGACAAGACCGACGAGACCGACCGAAACCGGGGAACGCACCACATGAGCTCTGTCAGCGTCGTGATCCCCTGCTACAAGTACGGCCACTTCCTGGCCGACTGCGTACGCAGCGTGCTCGACGAACAGCCCGGCCTCGACGTGCGGGTGCTGATCATCGACGACGCGTCCCCCGACGACTCGGCGGAGGCGGCCAGGAAGCTGGCCGCCTCCGACCCGAGGATCGAGGTGCGGGTCCACGAGCGCAACAAGGGCCATATCGCCACCTACAACGAGGGCCTGCTCGAGTGGGCGGACGGCGACTACGTCGTGCTCCTGTCCGCCGACGACCGGCTGGTCCCCGGGGCGCTCGTGCGGGCCGTGGCCCTGCTCGACGCCCACCCGGAGGCCGGCTTCTGCTACGGCCGGCCGCTTCGGTTCCAGCACGGCGGGCCGCTCCCGGCGGCCCGCACGCACTCCACCGGCTCCGTGGTCTACCCCGGCCACTGGTGGCTTGAGCGGCGCTTCCGCGAGGGCACCGGCTGCATCACCTCGCCCGAGGTCGTGGTCCGCACCAGCCTCCAGCGGAAGGTCGGCGGCTACGACCCCGAGCTTCCGCACGCCGGCGACATCGAGATGTGGATGCGGCTCGCCTCGCACGCCGACGTGGGCTATGTCCGCGGGGCCGACCAGGCCTTCTACCGGGTGCACGGCAGCAACATGTCCACCACCGACTTCGGCGGCCAGCTCGACGACATCCGGCAGCGCCGCGCCGCGTTCACCGCCGTCCTCGACAAGTGCGCCGACCAGCTGCCGCAGGCCCGCCGGCTCGCCGGGCTCGTCGACACGCGCCTGGCCCGCCAGGCGCTGCGCCGGGCCTACCGGGCCTACGACCGGGGCCGCACCGACGTCGTCCCCGTCGAGGAGCTCGTGGCCTTCGCCCGCGAGTGCCGCCCGGACGCCGAGACGCTGCCCGAGTGGCGGGCCCTGCGGCTGCGCCGCCGGATCGGCGCCCGGACCATGCCGTACCTCCAGCCGCTGATCCTGTCCGCCGTGGCCGAGCGGGCCCGCGAGTGGCTGTGGTGGCGGTCCTGGAAGCGCCGCGGCATCTGATCTCCCCACCCCGTACACCGAGGAAAGGCAGCAACGTGAACTACCGGGTCCAGCCCACCGCGCAGGTCGACGAGAAGGCCGTCGTCGGTGCCGGCAGCAGCGTGTGGGAGCTCGCCCAGATCCGCGAGGACGCCCGCCTGGGCGAGAACTGCGTGATCGGCCGGGGCGCCTACGTCGGCCCCGGCGTGACCCTCGGCGACAACTGCAAGCTGCAGAACTACGCCCTGGTCTACGAGCCCGCGGTGCTCGGCGACGGCGTCTTCGTCGGACCGTCCGCGGTGCTCACCAACGACCACAACCCGCGCGCCGTGGATCCGGAGGGGAGGCTCAAGCGGGGCGGCGACTGGGAGCCGGTCGCGGTGGTGATCGGCGACGGCGCGGCCGTCGGCGCCCGCTCCGTGTGCGTCGCGCCGGTGACCGTCGGACGCTGGGCGCTGGTCGCCGCCGGCTCGGTGGTGACCGCCGACGTGCCCGACTTCGCCCTGGTCATGGGGGTCCCGGCCCGGCAGGCCGGCTGGGTCGGGAAGGCGGGCGTGCGCCTGACCGCCCGCCCGGACGCGCCGGGCCTGTGGGAGTGCCCGGAGACCGGCGCGCTGTACGAGGAGCGGGACGGGCGGCTCACGGAGCACGGTGCCGGGCGTTAGCCCCCGGCCCGGCCTCCCGGCGGCGCCTGCGGCCGGCCGCGTACCGCTCGGTCCACAGCGCGCACACCACCCCGGCGAGGGTGCCGAGCGCGCCCGTCCCGGCGAAGGCGCGGGTGCGGTTGGGCGGCAGGGCGACGGTGCCGGGGCGGTTGACCAGGTCGACGGTGAGCAGGGTGCCGGCCGGCACCTTCTGCTCGGCCTGCAGGGCCTTCAGATGCCGCTCGTAGACGCCGATGACCACCTGCACCACATGGTCGGCCTCCTCGGGCGCGGACTGCTCCGCCTCGACCTGCAGGGTGGGGATCGAGTAGTACGGGATGGCGCTGGTGCCGCTGTTGCGGGGGGTGAGCCGGTAGCTGCCGTGCGCCCCGGCGGCCTTCAGCTCCGCCCGCCCGGCGGGCGACTGGAGCCGCTGCACGACCGCGTAGGACACCATCGCGAGCGAGGGCTGGAGGTTGGTCAGCTGGTTGGGCTGGTTGTCGGTGCGCGGCGGCTTCACCACGAGCACCGCGGAGCTCTGGTAGCGCGGCGCGGGCCGCAGCGCCGGGTAGCAGGCGGCGGCCGTGACGAGCGCGGCGAGCAGCAGCACGTACCAGCGCCGCAGCAGCACGCGGGCCAGTGCCTCGGGAGTCAGCACGTCTCTGTCCATCACCACCGATACTGGCAGCACCGAGGGGAACCGGGGGAGGGTTCGTGAGCATCGCCGAGATCTTCCGTGTGCTGGGCCGGCGTTGGTACGTGACGGTGCCGATGACGCTGCTCGGTCTGCTCGCGGGCGGCTACCTCTACACGACGGTCCCCGTGACGTACGAGTCGCAGAGCCAGCTCGCGCTGCTCAACTCCAGCCGGGTGGCCCGGCCGGCGCCGAGCTACGGCAACACCCTGGCCTACGCGAGCGGTTCGCTGATCGGTACCGCCGACGTGCTCATCCGGGCGCTGCAATCGGCGGAGACCGTGCAGGAGTTGCGCGGGCACGGGATCACCGACGAGTACACGGTGGAGTTCGCCGCCCAGGCGGAGGGGCCGCTGCTCACCCTGACGGTCAAGGGCGACGACCGGGACCGGGTGCTCGCCGAGACCCGGCGGCTCACCGACTACGCGGCCGAGCAGCTGCAGCAGCTCCAGGAGCAGGCTCGGGTGCCGGACGGCTACTTCGTGGAGTCGGCGCGGATCGTGCCGGCGCAGAAACCGGTGTCGCAGCCCAAGTCCCGCTACCAGAAGGTCGCCGCGGTCGTCGTGTTCGGCGTGGCGGGGGGCTTCGTGCTCGCCTTCGTGGTGGAGACCTGCTCGGCGGCCCGGCGGCGCTCCCGGGGGCTCGCCGGCTTCCATGACGCTCCCCCGGTGCCGCGGCCCGGTGCCGGGCGGCTGCGGGTGCTGCTGACCCGGCCGCTGGACGCGACGGCGGTGCTCACCGGTTATCTGGGGCTCGCGCTGTTCCTGCCGTCCAATCTGGCGCTGCCGGCCCTCGGCGGCGCCGGCACCCCGGCGAACGTGTTCGCGCTGCTCGGCCTCTTCTGGTTCCTGGCGACCTGGTGCATGGGGCGGATCTCGGCCGCGCCGGGCACCCGTCCGATGCGCGTGGTGATGCTGGTGCTCTCCGTCACCGTGCTGCTCTCGTACATCACGAACCAGGACCGGATCAGCACCCAGAAGGAGATCCTGGCGGCCGACCGCGGCCTGATCGTGCTCCTGGTGTGGGTGTCGCTGGTGGTCCTGACGACGGCCGGGATCCAGGACCGGTCACGCCTCGACGTGCTGCTGCGACGGCTGGTGGTCATGGGGTCGGTGGTGGCGGCGCTCGGTCTGTACGACTTCTTCACCGGCACCAACATCGCCGACGTGCTGCGTATCCCCGGCCTCAGCTCCAGCACGGCGAGCGTGAGCGTGATGGACCGCGGCTCCTTCACCCGGCCGCGTTCGCTCACCGCGCATCCGCTGGAGTTCAGCGGCATGCTGGCGATCCTGCTGCCGTTCGCGATCTGGCACGCCTTCGACCCGGCGCGCGAGCACCTGGGCCGGTTCAAGCGCTGGGCGCCGGTGGTGCTGCTGGGCGGCGGGCTGCCGCTCACGGTGTCCCGCACCTCGATCATCGGCGTCGCGGTGGTGGTGCTGATCATGGTGCCGCGCTGGAAGCCGCAGCGGCGCTGGACGGCGATCGGGATCCTGCTGGGGTCGGTCGCACTGTTCAAGGTCCTGGTGCCGGGCCTGATCGGGACTATCACCGGGCTCTTCTCGGGCAGCCTCAACAACGCGGACAGCAGCACCCAGGCCCGCACCATCAAGTACCCGAAGATCTACGAGTACTTCGTGCAGGACCCGGTGTTCGGCCGGGGCTTCGGCACGTTCACTCCGGAGCGCTACTTCTTCACCGACAACCAGTACCTGCTGACCGTGGCGGAGCTGGGCGCCCTGGGCGTCGCCTGTCTGCTGCTCCTGGGCCTGTCCGGGGTGCACAACGGCGGCTCGCTGCGGCGCCTCGCGCGCACCGAGTCGGACCGGGAGCTGGGGCAGGCCTTCTTCGCCTCGGCGGTGGTCGCCCTGGTGATCAGCGCGACCTTCGACACGCTGAGCTTCCCGATGTTCGCGGGTGTGTTCTTCCTGCTGCTCGGCGCGGGCGGCAGCTGTCTCGGCTTCGTGCGACGTGAGGCGGACGAACGGCCCGCGCCCTCCGCGGCACCCGTGCCGCCCGCACCCACTCCGGCGCCCGCACCCTCCGCCCGTACCCCTGATTCCCCTCGTCTCGTGGAGATCTGATGCAGCGTCACACCGGCGACCAGGCCGGCCCCGTCGCCGTCCTCGTCGTCACCTGGAACAGCGCGGCCGTCCTGCCCGGCTTCCTCGACTCCCTGGCCGCCGGGATGAAGGGCCTGGACTGGCGGCTCGTGGTCGCCGACAACGCCTCCTCCGACGACACCGTCGGCGTGGTCCGCGCCCTGGCCCCGGACGCCACCGTCGTGCGGACCGGCCGCAACGGCGGCTACGCCTTCGGCGTCAACGCGGCCCTGCGCGCCGCGGACGGCTGGGAGGACGGCTACCGCGCGGTGCTGATCTGCAACCCGGACATCCGGATGGCCGAGGGCTGCGCGGCCACCCTCGTCGAGGCCCTGGGCACCCCGCTGCCGGACGGCTCCCGGGTCGGGGTCTCGGTGCCGCTCCTGTACGAGGAGGACGGCGCCCTGATCCACTCGCTGCGCCGTGAGTCCAGCCTGGGCCGCGCCCTGGGTGAGGCCGTGCTCGGCAACCGGCGGGCCGGGCGCTTCCCGCGGCTCAGCGAGCTGGTCACCGCACCGGCCGCCTACCGGGCCAGGACCACGGCCGACTGGGCCACCGGGGCCCTGATGGCGCTGTCCCGGGAGTGCGTGACGGCCTGCGGGCCGTGGGACGAGTCCTTCTTCCTCTACTCCGAGGAGACCGAGTACTGCCTGCGCGCCCGGGACCGCGGGCTGGTCACCCGGCTGGAGCCGGAGGCCCTCGCGACCCATCTCGGCGGGGACTCCCGGGTGTCGCCGCGCCTGTGGTCGCTGCTCTGTGTCAACCGGGTGCGGCTCTACCGGCGGCGTCACGGCGCGGCGGCGACGACCGCGTTCCGGGGCGCGGTGCTGCTGCGCGAGCTGTCCCGGGCGGCGCTCGGCCGGCCGCCCGCGCGGGCCGCCGTGGGTGCCCTGCTCGGGGCCCCTCAGTCCTTCGCGCCGCCGTCCGCCCACGAGGTGTAGAAGCTGCCCGGGTTCACCAGATAGCGCACGGTGGGCCGGGGCAGGTGGACCACCCGGTGCCCGCGCGCGTACCGCCGGATCAGCTCCCAGTCCTCGCGCGGCAGCACCTCGGGGGTGCGGCGGAGCCGGCTGAAGCGGAGGGCCGGGGTGCGGCGGGCCACGAAGGCGTTGGTGTCGAGGAAGGCCCGGTGGGCGGCATGGCGCCGGTCGAAGGGCACGGACAGGACGTCCATGTCGGTGCCGTCCGGGCGGACCCGGCGCAGCGCCGTGTAGACGCCGTCGGGGCCGCCCGGCTCCTCCAGGGCGGCGAGGGCCTCCTCCAAGTGCTCGGGCTCCCACAGGTTGTCGTCGTCGAGGAAGGCGACGTACGCGGAGGAGGTCAGCCGGATCCCGACGTTGCGCACCACGCCCGCCACGCCCGTGTTGCGGGCCAGCGAGACCGCGAAGAGGCGCGGGTCGTCGGGGAGTTCGGACGGCAGTCCGGCGCCGTCGTCGACGACGATGACGACCTGGTCGCGCACGGTCTGGCCGAGCGCCGAGGCCACCGCCCGGCGCAGCGCGTCGGGGCGCCGGTGGGTGGCGATCACGGTGGCGACCCTGGCCGCCGGCCGGTGCCCGAGCCGCCGGGCGAGGCGCGCGGTCTCGGCGTCCTCCACCCGCCGGAGCCGGCGGGCGGTGGGCGCGAGGAGCACCTTGTTGCGCAGCTCGTACAGGACGAGCCAGCCGAAGCGCCGCTTGATCAGTTCCCAGGGGGCGCGCAGGAGGCGGCGCATCAGGCCCGGACGCGGACGGCGGTGAGGGACTTGGTGAGGCCCGCGACCCGCTCGCTGAGGATCGTGGAGCGGGGGAAGAGGTGGCGCATCTCGGTGCGGGTGAGGAGTTCGATGTTGATGACGGCGTCCATGGCCTCCTCGGGGTTGCCGGGGCGGCTGTGGGTGAGCGGCCAGTGCCGGATCAGCCTGACCTGGGCGGCGAGCGGCAGGAACTGGAAGCCGGGGGCGAGGAAGTGCGGTTCGACCGGGAAGTAGCGGTAGGGGGTCTGCACCCAGTGCAGCGGGGCGAGCTTCTCGATGGCGGTGACGAAGCGGCGGCGCTGGCTCGGGCCGCCGACGTGCTCGATGGTCGAGTTGGAGACCACGAGGTCGAAGGTGCCGAGCCGGTCCGGGATCTCCGGCGCGGTCACGTCGGCGACCTCCGCGCTGATCCAGTCCGGCAGTTCGGCGGGGTGCGCCTCCAGGTTCACCAGGTGCACGTGCTTCGGGCGGAGCGGTGAGCGCAGCCAGTTGTCGGCCGTGCCTCCGAGGTCGACGACGCGCATCTCCGCGATGCCCGGGAAGCAGGACCGGAAGCGCTCCCAGCGGGCCGCGCGGAAGCGTTCGCCGAGCGAGTCGGGCGCGTCGACGAATCGGTTGCGGAGGGCACGGACGCCGGGCATCGCATCAACCACCTGGGGTTCGGGAAGGCGGGGTGGGGTCGTGGCCCACCGTAGTGCCCGATGAGGTGATTTATCAGGTCGATGCCCGGAACGTGACCTCGCACTTTCCGAACGGCGGGGCGGTGGCGGTCAGTTCGGCGCAGGCGGGTTCACGGGGGTGCCGTCCGCCATCCGGTTGCCCCGCCAGACGTTGCCCTTCCCGGTGGGGTTCCAGTAGGAGACGGCGCCGTACTTGCCGCCCGCCGGGTAGTACTGCGGCGAGAAGACGTTGTCGGTGACCTCGATGCCCGAGGAGTCCTTGCCGCCCGCGTAGAGCGTATAGGCGCCGCCCGCCAGCCAGTTGTCGCGGACCACGGTGTTGGTGACCGGGGCGCTGTCGGCGAACAGGCCGACGGCGGCGGAGGCGCCCTTCTCGACCGGCGTCGGGTTGAGCAGCGTGTTGTGACGGATGGTCAGCCTGCCCTTGCCCCCGCCGTTGCTGATGACGGCGTTGGTGTGCTGCCACTCGCCGTCCAGGTTCTTGAAGGGGACGATGTCGTGCACGTAGTTGTCGTGGATCTCGCCCTGGCCCATGGAGAGGGCGTCGCCGAAGACCGAGATGTCGCAGTACCCGATCTCGATCGAGCTGGTGGACATGTTGGAGACCGCGTAGTCGGAGCCGCCGTTGTTCAGGCCCTTGCCGGGCACGGCGGTGATCGTGGTGTGCAGGATCTTCAGGCCGGAGAAGCCGGGGCGCAGGTTGATGCCCCACCAGTTGGTGGAGGTGATCCGGCTGTCGATGACGGTGACGTTGTCGGCGTAGATGTCGAGGGAGCCGGTGATGTCCCAGCCCCGGATGACGGTGCCGTCGGTGCGGATGGCCGCGTTGCCGGTGCTCTGCGGGGTGAGCGTGGCGGTACGGGGGCCGGTGGTGGTCTCGTCCGGGTAGCCGCAGTCGCGGGGACGGGCGCAGCCCTTCGGCGCGGCCGGCTTGCCGTCGTCGGTCTTCCCGGAGGGGCCGCCGCCGGCGCCGGGGGCGGTGATGGCGCGCGAGTCGCACAGCGCCGCGCCGCCCAGGCAGAGCGCCTGCTGTCCGAGCCCGGTGAAGGTGAACAGGGCGAACAGCAGGACGGCGGCGAGCAGCGCCGCGCCGAGGGCCTTGCGGCGACGGGGTCGGGCCAGGGAACTCACCTCATCGTTCACGGGCCGGCTCGGCCGGCCGCTTCTGTGCCGGTACGGAAGGCGCGGCGCCCGTGTCCTCCGGCCGCCCGGCCCGGTTCCGGCCGAGCCGGGCGCGTGCGCCGCGCACCAGTGTGCGGGCGGGCAGCGCGCACACCGCGTAACACACCAGACCGATGACACTGGTGGCGCACACGGCGAGCGCCCCCTCCCCCAGCCGCTGCCGCAGCACGACCAGGACCAGGGCCATCACGAGGCCGCCGAGCACCGGCCGTACGCACACCCGGACGAGCGCCCGGACGGCGACGCCGCCGCGCCGCAGGGCGAGCAGAAAGACGGGCAGGACGACGACGCCCGCGACGACCACATGGCCGGCCGCGACCGTCTGGATGCCGCCGGCGCGGGCCGCGAGGACCAGCACGGGCGCCAGGGTGACCAGCCACAGGCCCTGGATGAGCAGCAGGGCGCGGCGCCGGCCGATCGCGACCAGACAGTCGTACGTGAGCTCGGCGGCGATCCTGGCCAGGCCGAGGGCCATCAGCCAGGGCAGCGCCTCGGCGGCGGGCCGCCACTTCGCCCCGTACACCAGCTCGACCAGGGGTCCGGCGAGCGCGCCGAGCAGGACGCAGGCGGGCACGGTGGCGGTCATCAGCGCGCCGAGGGCGCGGGCGAAGCCGTCGGAGAGCGCCTTCGGGGAGTCGGCGAGCCGGGAGAAGCCGGCGAAGGACACACGGCGCGCGGTCTCGGAGATGACGCGCACCGGCCAGCCCGCCATGTTGAAGGCGAGCATGTAGAAGCCGAGGGCGACATGGCCGAGGACCGCGCCGACGATCATCGCGTCCGCGTTGACCACGGCGAGCGAGAGCAGGCTGGCGCCGGCGAGCGGCAGGCCGAAGCGGAGCAGTGCCCGGGCCTGCTCGGGGTCCCAGCCGAAGCGGAGCATGCCGGGGGCGGCGAGCGCGCAGCCGGCCAGGGCGACCACGTTGCCGGCGACGGCGCCGCAGGCGAAGCTCATGGCGCCCCAGCCCTGGAGGGCGAGGACCAGGGTGACGGTGGTGCTGACGACGAAGTTGAGGGCGTCGACCACCATACGGCGGCCCTGCCGGAACTCGCGGGTCAGGACACCCGCGGGCACCTGGGCCAGGCCGTCGAGGATCAGACAGAGGCACATCACCCGCAGGACGGCGGTGGCCTCGGGCGCGCCGAGGAGTGCGGCCACGCCGGGGGCGGCGGCGAACAGCGACAGGTAGAGCAGGGAGCTGGAGAGGGCGCCCAGGGTGAGCACGGTGGGCGCGAAGCGCCGCACGTCACCCTCCCAGCGCACGACGGTCAGGGTGACGCCGAGCTCGTTGGCGGCGAGCAGCACCATGAGGACGGTCTGGGCGACGCCGTACACGCCCCAGGCGGCGGGGTCGAGGACGTAGCGCACCAGGACGATGCCGGTGGCGAAGTTGCCGAGCCGCATCACCACGGTGTTGATCAGGCTCCAGCGGGTCGCGGAGCGGACCTTGGTGCCGAGGCCGTCGGGTCCTGCCGTGGCGGTGGGGGCGGCGGAGTCGTTCGCCATGGGTGCTGGGTGTCCCGTCACTTGGCCCAGGAGGGGGGTCGTTTGGCGGGGCGGGGCTCGGAGACGGGCAGGACGGGCAACTGCACGGTGGGCTGGTCGAGCTGCTGCGGCGGGGCGGCCTTCTCCCCGTCCTCGACGGCATCCGCGTCCGGGCCGGCTTCCGCCGCTTCCGCAGGTGGCTCGGCGGCGGCCCGGGCGCGGTCCTTGGCGCGGCGTCGCGCCTCGGCGAAGAAGGTGGCCACCAGGCTGAGCACGAGACCGAGGCCGGCCGCCATGACCAGATACTGGACCTTGGACTTCAGCTGGGGCTCGGGGTCCTGCGGCGGGACGATCGTGGTGATCCGGATCATCGCGTCCGGCGAGACCGACTGGTCCGCCTGGAGGTCCTTGAGCCGCTGCGCGGTGAACGCCATCAGGGTCTTGTTCCCGGCCAGGACCGCGTCCCGGTCCCGGCCGGTCACGGTGAGCCAGAGCAGCGGTCCCTGCGCGTTGTCCGCGATCTTGGCCTCGTACTTCTCGCGCATCCCCTTCGCCTTCAACTCGGCGACCGAGGCGTCGGAGTTGATGTTGCGGGCGAGGCTGTCGGCCATGCCGGTGAGCGAGGGCTCCATGCTGAGGAAGGGGTTGCCGTCGGCCTCCGCGCCCTTGCGGGAGTTGAGCATCGCGACGGTGCTCTGCGACTCGTACGAGACGGGCACGAGCAGCCACGCGCCGACCGTGAGACCGGCGGTGAGCAGCAGCCCGGGCACCAGGACGTACCACCGCCGGCACATGACCCGGAAGATCTCTGCGAGGTCCATGGCATTCCCCCTTGCGCGCCCCCGTTCGGCGGCGGCTGCTCAACTGCCGTACCGCAGATGAGAATAGGTGGGATCGCGATCGAACGTGAGCTCTTCGCGATCACCACGTGCGGCGGTTCAGCGGCCGTCGGTGGGCCTCGGGCGGGTGGCGGCGGTGCCGCCGTCGAGGAGCACCCGGGCGATCCGCTCCCCGGCCCGGCCGTCCCACAGGGCGGGGCGGCGGGGCGGCGGCGGGTCGTCGAGGAGCTTCAGGGCGGTGGCGAGGATCCGGTCCGGGTCGCGGCCGGCGAGCACGTTGGTGCCCTGCTCGACGGTGATCGGGCGCTCGGTGTTGTCCCGCAGGGTGACACAGGGCACGCCGAGCGCGGTGGTCTCCTCCTGGACGCCGCCGGAGTCGGTGAGCACGATCCGGGCGCCGGCCTGGAGGGCGATGAAGTCCAGGTAGCCGGCGGGCGGGACGAGCCGGATGCCGCCGGGTGCCCCGATCGCGTCGATCCGCTCCGCGGCCCGGGGGTGCACGGGCAGCACCAGCGGGCAGTGCGCGGCGACCTCGCCGAGGCCCTTGAGCAGGCCGGCGAGGACCTCCGGGTCGTCGACGTTGGCGGGCCGGTGCAGGGTGACCAGACCGTACGAGCCGGGGGTGAGGCCGAGCCCGGCGAGGGTGTCCGAGGCCCTGGCCCGGTCGAGGTTGGCGAAGAGGGTGTCGATCATGACGTTGCCCACCACGTGGATCTGGTCCTCGTGGTAGCCCTCGGCGCGCAGGTTGTCGGCGGCGTCCTCGGACGGGGCGAGCAGGTAGTCGCTGACCCGGTCGGTGGCGAGCCGGTTGACCTCCTCGGGCATCGACCAGTCACGGCTGCGCAGGCCGGCCTCGACATGGGCGAGCAGCGGCCCGGCCTTGGCGGTGACGAGGGCGCAGGCGAGGGTGGAGTTGACGTCGCCGACCACGACCACCAGGTCCGGGGCGAGTTCGTCGACGAGCGGTTCGAAGGCGGTCATGACCCGGCCGGTCTGGGCCGCGTGGCTGCCGGAGCCGACGCCGAGGAAGCGGTCGGGCGGGCGCAGGCCCAGGTCGCGGAAGAACACGTCGTTCATGGCCGGGTCGTAGTGCTGGCCGGTGTGGACGAGGAAGGTCTCGGCGCCGTGCGCCTCCAGGGCGTCCAGCACCGGTTTGATCTTCATGTAGTTGGGTCGCGCGCCGGCGACGCAGATGATCCGCATGGGGGCTGGCATGGGGGTCAGAGCACCTCGATCCGGGGACCGCTCAGCCGGCGCCGGCAGTCGAGTACGTAGTCGGCGTGGGCCTCGACGAGTGCGTAGTCGAAGGCGTCGTGGTCGGTGATGAGCACCACCGCGTCGGCGGCGGCGAGCTCGGCCTCGGTGAGCTCGACCCGGACCAGGCGGTTGTCGACCCGCTGGCCCTCCACCACGTGCGGGTCGGCGGCGCGGACCTCGGCGCCCATGTCCAGGAGGAGTTGGGAGATGCGCAGCGCGGGCGACTCGCGGGCGTCGCCGGTGTTCTTCTTGTAGGCGAGGCCGAGGAGCAGGATGCGGGAGCCGTTGACGGACCGCTTGCGGGCGTTGAAGGCGTTGACCAGGCGCCGGGTGACGTAGTCGGGCATGTGGTTGTTGATGTCGTTGGCGAGTTCGACGAAGCGGAAGCTCTGCCCGAGCTCGCGCTGCACCCGCCAGGACAGATAGGAGGGGTCGATCGGCAGGCAGTGGCCGCCGACGCCGGGCCCGGGGGTGAAGCGCATGAAGCCGAAGGGCTTGCTGGAGGCGGCGTCGATGGCCTGCCACACGTCGATGTCGAGGTGGCGGGCGAACATCGCTATCTCGTTGACGAGGGCGATGTTGACGTGCCGGAAGGTGTTCTCCAGGAGTTTGGCGAGCTCGGCCTCCTTGGGCGAGCCGACCGGCACGGTGGTCTCCACCAGGGCGTCGTAGAACTCCTGGACGGCCTTGAGGGAGGCGGCGTCCACTCCGGAGACGATCTTCGGGGTCTGCTCGAAGCCCCAGACCGGGTTGCCGGGGTCGATCCGCTCGGGGCTGTAGCCGAGGTGGAAGTCGGCGCCGGCGACGAGCCCGGAGCCCTCTTCGAGGAGCGGCCCGAAGAGCTCCTGGGTGGTCCCGGGGTAGGTCGTCGACTCCAGGACGACGGTGGCGCCGGGGCGCAGATAGCGGGCGAGGGTGCGGGCCGACTCCTCGATGTAGCGCAGGTCCGGGGTGCCCTCGTGCAGCGGGGTGGGCACGGTGACGACGGCGACGTCGAAGCCGCCGAGGTCCCGTACGGAGTCGCTGGCCCGGTAGGTCCCGGCCTCCAGGGCGGCGCGGATCCGCTCGGCGGAGACGTCCTCGACGTACGACTCCCCGGCGGCGAGGCTCTTCACCCGCTCGGTGTCCACGTCGTAGCCGATGACCTCGTGCCCGGTCTCGGCGGCGCGGACGGCGAGCGGCAGTCCGACGTATCCCTGGCCCACGACGACGACGCGGCGCATCACGATTCCCCCCTGCTTGCGGTGCTGATCGACGGTGAGGCGGTACGGCGGAGCAGCAGCTCGCGTCCGGTCATCAGGGCGAAGGCGACATTGGTGGTGAGGTAGCGGCGGCCGAGGCGGCGAGGCTCCTGGAGCGTGCGGTAGAGCCATTCGAGGCCGAGCCGCTGCCAGCGCTCGGGGGCGCGGCGGGTGACCCCGGCGAGCACGTCGAAGGAGCCGCCGACGCCGTGCACGAGCGCGACCTTGCTGCGTTCGCCGTAACCGGCGGTGAAGATCTCCTTCTTGGGGGAGGTCATGCCGAGGAACAGCAGGTCGGCGCCGCCGGCGGCGATGGCGTCGGCGACGGCGGGCTGTTCGGCGTCGTCGAAGTAGCCGTTGCGGCTGCCCGCGACCCGCAGACGGGGGTGGCGGACGGCGATCCGGCGCAGCATCTCGTCCAGGACCGGCTGCCTGGCGCCGAGGAAGTAGACGGACAGGCCCTCGCGTTCGGCCTCGGCGAGCAGCCGGGTGAACAGGTCGATGCCGGCGACGCGTTCGGGCAGCGGACGGCGGAGCAGCCGGCTCGCCCAGACCACGGCCTGGCCGTCGGCGAGGACGAGGTCGCAGCCGGTGACGGCCCGGGCGAGGGCGGGGTCGCGGCGCATGTTGACCAGCTTGGCGGCGTTGACGACGCCGATCTCCAGCCGCTCGCCGGCCCGGACGGCGTCGAGGCAGCGGGCGACGGTCTGGTCCATGGTGAGGGCGTCGAGGGCGACGCCGAAGAGGTTCTGACGTGGGGTCATCTCGCCTCGCCCCCGGGGAGCGAGCCGAGCCACGCGAAGAGCATCCAGCCGAACTCGTACGGGCGGCACTCGCGGTCCACGGATGCGGGCTTGAACACGGCGTCGAGCGCCCCGAGCCGCAGGCCCGGCACCAGGCGGGTGCTCAGGCCGCGGGCGGCGCGCACGGCCTTCTTCGGGTCGCCGCGGTAGACCTTGCGCCAGGTCACCCCGAGCTCGTCGAGGATCATCGGCTCGGTGGCGCCGGCGCGGGCGAGCTCGGGCACCTCGGTCATCCAGCGCAGGCCGCGCCGGACCGGCTCGCCGAAGTCGGTGCCGCCGGCCTCGGCGAGGTCGAACAGCGCGGTGGGGGCCATGGCGTGCTGGTGCACGCTGTAGACGGGGTAGCCCTCGACGACGGTGCCGCGGCGGGCGTCGTAGTGCCACCACCACTGGCCGCCCTCGCCCTGGAGGGCGCAGATCCGGGTGGCGCAGGCGTCGGCGGCGGCCAGCGCCTGCGGGTCGTCGCCGCTGGCGTGGGCGCGGGCGAGGGCCTGCAGGGGGTACGTCTGGTCGGCGAAGCAGCCGATGTGCGCGCGGTACCAGGGGTTCAGGCCGGGCCCGGTGGCGTGCGGGAAGAGCGGGCTGCGGCCGATCCGGGCGCGCAGCAGCCGGTCGCGGGCGGCGGCGAGGCGCTGCTCGACGTCGAGGGCGGGCCGGGCGGCGGCGAGCGCCGAGAGCACCCAGGCGGCCTCCACGGTGTACTGGGGCCGGCCGGGCGGGTCGAGGACCGTGACCCGGTCGAGGGCGTCGGACAGCTTGGGGTGTCCGGTCTCGGCGGCGGCCCAGGCGACCAGCGCGGCGTCGCCGAGGTTGCGCACCCCGGGCAGCCGCTCGACGAGCAGTCCGGTGAACTCCTCGGCGGTGTGGCCGCCGAGCACCGCGCGCTGTCGGTCGGCGGGCAGGAAGCGCGCGCCGAGGGCGGTGATCGCCGCGTAGCGGATGCTGGTGCCGCGCTGCTCCAGGGCGAAGGAGCCGTCGCCGGCGGGGTGTCCGGCGCGGGTGAAGACGAATCCGCCGCCGTCAGGCAGGAGCATCCGCGGAAGCCCGCGTTCCGCGACGGCGAGCAGCCGGTCGGCGAGTCCGTGGAGCGTCGTGTCGGCTCGGGAGAGCTCCGTCATCCGTGAACTGCGTGGAATGTCGGGTGTGTTGGCAGGACGATCTGACACACCCACCCCCCTCGGGTCGGTCCGGTCCAGAGCGGCTGGTCCGGGTCGGCGTGTGAACGACCCGGTGTGGGCGGGCCGTTGTGGTGCGGCGCTGAGCGATGAGAGCGGCAGGGATGTGGTGAGGGAGACGGTTTCTCACATGCGGGAACGCGTCACGGCGTGCCGAGAGGGTCTCCTCCAACCCCCGGGCGGCACCGCGTCCACGCGCCCACTCGGTCACCCGGTGGATCCCCATCCACCGGACGTGCCGAAGCGTCCCCCTCGCTCACACCCCCTGGGCACAGCGCGCCTGCCGTGCTCAACTCGCAGCGTACAACGGGAAGATAGGCGCACAACACGGTGACGATGAGGCCTTTCGCGGAATTGGTGGCAAGCAGCCGCGAAGCCGCACCGATCCTGCCGTTCCGCCGGGTCCCAGCCGTTAGAGTGGGCGCGCGTCCACCCGTTCGACGAGGCTGGAGTCCTTGCCCGTGTACCTGGCCGATCGCTCCGCCCCGCGCGGGACCGCCACCGCGGGAGGCCGCGTCCGCGGCACGGTGCGGGCGGTCTCCCCGACCGTCTTCGCGCTGGGCACGGTCAGTCTGATCACCGACGTCTCGACCGAGATGGTCACCGCCGTGCTGCCGCTGTACCTGGTCCTCGGGCTCGGCCTGAGCCCGCTCGGCTTCGGCGTCCTCGACGGCGTGCAGAACGGGGTGAGCGCCCTGGTCCAGCTCACCGGCGGCCATCTCGCCGACCGGGTCCGCGACCACAAGCTGGTGGCGGGGATCGGCTACGGCCTGTCGGCGCTGTGCAAGCCGCTGCTGCTCGTGCACCACATGGGCGCCCTGGGTGCGGCCCTCGCCCTGGACCGTACGGGCAAGGGCCTGCGCACCGCCCCGCGCGACGCGCTGATCTCGCTGTCCGCACCGCCGGAGCGGCAGGGCCGGGCGTTCGGGGTGCACCGGGCGATGGACACCACCGGAGCGCTGCTCGGCCCGGTGCTCGCCTTCCTCATCCTCGGTGTGGCGGCCGGGGGTTACGACGCGGTGTTCGCGGTCAGCGGGTGCGTGGCCGCGCTCGGCGTCCTCGTCCTGCTGCTGTTCGTGCCGGGCGGGAGGCGGGCCCCCGAGGCACGGGAGGCGTCAGAGGCATCGGAGGCGTCGCCCGCGGAGGCGGCGCAGGTCGAGAAGGTCGATCTGCGGGCGGCCTTCGGGCTGTTGCGCACGCGGCGGCTGCGGGTGCTGTTCGGCTGCGCGGTGCTGCTGGGTCTGACGACCGTCAGCGACGCGTTCCTCTACCTCCTGGTGCAGCGCCGTACCGGCATCGCCGAGCACCTGTTCCCGCTGCTGCCGCTGGGCACGGCGACCGTGTTCCTGCTGCTGGCGCTGCCGCTCGGCCGGCTCGCGGACCGGGTGGGCCGGCGCACCGTCTTCCTCGCCGGGCACGCGGGGCTGCTCCTCGCGTACTCCCTTCTGCTGTGGGCCCCGACGGCGCCGGCCCTGCCGTATCTGGTCCTTGTGCTGCACGGCGCGTTCTACGCCGCCACCGACGGCGTGCTGCCGGCGGCGGTGGGCGCGGTGGTGCCGGAGCGGCTGCGGGCGAGCGGCCTCGCCCTGGTCGGCACGGGCCAGGCTCTCGCCCGGTTCTGCTGCTCGCTGGTCTTCGGCGCGGCCTGGGCGGCGTGGGGCGACGGCCCGGCGCTCGCCGCGGCGGCGGCCGGGCTCGCGTGCTGCGCGACGGCGGCGGGCGTGGCCCTGCGCCCGACCGCCCCCGACCTGCCTTCACCCTCGGGAGAGAAGTGATGTCCCTGACCCCGCTGCGCCGACTGCTGATCCTGGCCGTCGGGGCGCTGCTGCTCGGGGGCGTCGGCGCCTGGTCGGTGCTGTCCGCCGCCGACCGGGCCGAGGAGGAGAACAAGCCGCGCCCCGGCGGCCCGGCGTTCACCGCGGGAAGGGTCACGCTCGACGAGCCGGGCCGGCTGGTCTTCCGCAACACGGCCGCCGGGCCGCAGCGCGACCACCTGGTGTCGGTGCCGGCCGACCGGCCGGCGGGCGCGGTCCGTACCGCCTCCGAGCTGAGCTGTCTGCGTTTCCACTCGGCCGCGGGCACCGGCGTGTGCCTGCAGTCCACGACGGTCCTGGGCCGCCCCGCGTACCGTGCGCAGATCCTCGACACGAGCCTGCGCACCCTGAAGAGCTACCCCCTCGCCGGCATCCCGAGCCGCGCCCGGGTCTCACCCAGCGGGAACCTCGCCGCGTGGACGGTGTTCGTGAAGGGCGAGTCGTACGGCACCGCCTTCTTCTCCACCCGCACCTCCGTCCTGGACACCCGGGGCTGGCGCCTGACCCCGAACCTGGAGGAGTTCGCGATCACCCTGGAGGGGCGTCCGTACCGCAACCAGGACGTCAACTTCTGGGGCGTCACCTTCGCCGCCGACGACGACACCTTCTACGCCACGCTGTCCACGGGCGACGAGACCTATCTGGTGCGCGGTTCGCTGCGGGCCCGCGCGGTGACCACCCTGACGCGGAACGTCGAGTGCCCGTCACTGTCCCCGGACGGCACCCGCGTCGCGTACAAGAAGCGTGTCTTCGGCACGGCCGCCCTCTGGCGCGAACACGTCCTGGATCTCCGTACGTTGAAGTCCACCACGCTCGCCGAGCGGCGCAGCGTGGACGACCAGGCCGTCTGGCTCGACGACCGGACCCTCGCCTACGCCCTCCCCGCCGACACCCGCCCCGACAGCAACGACACCTGGACCGTCCCCGCCGACGGCACCGGCGCCCCGAAGCTCCTCCTGGAGGACGGCCAGGCCCCGCCGACTCCGGTCAGGTGAGCAACTGAAGGCGTCTCAGGAGGGCTTGGGCGTCACCGTGACCACGGCCGTCACACCGTCCACGCGGAAGGCGCCCGTCTCACCCTCCTCGTACAGGACCGCGTCGAAACGCTCCAGGGTGAGGCCGGAGCCGGTCTCGGTGGCCGTGCCCGACAGGGCGATCACCAGGGTCGCGACGCCTGTCTCCGGGGCCGCCGGGACCGTCGGGACCGCCGGCACCGAGAAGGGCGCGCGCGTCACGCGCACGTCCGCCGTCGCCGCGGCGCGCCGGGTCATCACGTTGAAGTCGACGAGCGGGCCGCCCAGGAGACGACACTCCGTGGCCGCGTCGCCGGAGAAGGAGAAGGGTTCGAAGGCGGCGTCGACGAGGTGCGGGGCTCCGTCGACCGTCAGCTCCATGCCCGGGCCGTCGACCACGGTGATCACCCGGTCCACACCCGGGAAGGCGGAGAACGGGCCGCCGGCCGCGACGTCGGCGAGGCTCACGCGCCAGGTGAAGTCGTCCAGGCCCGCGTCGGCGGGGCCGGCGGCGACCTCCCGGGTCACACCGCCGCCGTTGCGCCAGGGCGTGGCCGCCCGGTCGTGCGCCCTGAGCAGGCGTCCTGCGGTCATGTCGTCGCTCCCGGTGCCGTGGATCTCCTGTGCGTCGCTCGCCGTCGAACCTTCGCACGGGCCCGCGCGCCCGCTCAACCGGGTGGCCGCGGTCGTGGACGCTCGCGGCGTTCCGCCGGGCTCAGCCGTCGACCGCCGGGAGCCGGAAGGTCACCTGGACCCGGGTCGGGGTGCGGAGGGTGGAGCGGTCGCCGGTCGAACATTCGACGAGGACCGAGCCTCCCGATGCGCCCGGTGCTCCGAGCAACCACAGCGGCCCGCGGACGGGTTCGCCGCACAGGCCCTCCGTGGGTTCGGGTTCGCCGTCGCCTATGCCGTACTTCCCTCCCCGCTCGTCGTCGAGGAGCGGCGGAGCGGTGTCGGGTATGAGCTTCGCGCGCACGAGGTAGTCGGGGACCTGGTCGCTGACGAACCAGACGACGACCTGGCCCTCGTGGGTGTAGTACCGGACCTCGGAAGCGTCGGAGGGCAGGTCGGCACCAGCGGCGGTGATGACGCCCGGCAGCGCGGTGTCGCTGCCGGGGCAGGCACGGGGGTCACCGACGGGGTACATCATGTCGTCCCAGAACAGCCACCCCAGTCCGCCCGCGGCCACGACGCAGGCCGCCGCGATCGCCGCCAGGAAAGGCCGCCAGCCCCTGCGCCGGGGCTCCGCCTCCGCCTCGGGTCGGCTTGTCCGCTGGTCCACCTGGGCCCCCTCCGCCGGTCGGTCGTGACCCGCCATCCTTTCAGAGGCCTGCCTGTGACCTACGGGGCGACTGTGGTCTGGGGCAGGGAAGACCGCTGAACGCGGGTGTCCGCGTCCGTGTCGATCAACCCGATCATGATCGGGTTGGGGCCGGGCGGGGCGCCGCTCGCGGCGCGGATGCGGTAGCGGTGGGTGACCACCGCGTCCTCGGCCAGCGCGGTGCCGCCCGTGTAGAGCGCGTACGGGAAGGTGTCGTTGGCCACCCGCAGCGTGGCCGGGCGCCAGATCCCGGCCGAGCCGTCCCAGCGCTCCAGGCGGTAGGCGGGGTCGGCCGTGGCGCCCGGCATGGCCTCCATCTGGAAGGCCGGCACCAGGTGCCGGTAGGCCCGGCTGTTGCCGTTGCGGAGGATGACGGTGAACTCCTGCGCGGCACCCCCGGCCTTCAGGGTCAGCCCACCGCCCGGCGCGGACACGTGCATCGTGAGGTAGGTGGGTGCCGGCGGCCGGGTCGCGGTCTTCGACGGCGCCGCCGCCGCGGTGCGCGTCACGGGGCGGGTGGTGAGGCTCGCCTCGGGCGTGGGCGAGGGCGAGGCCGTCGGTGTGGCGGTGGTGGTCGCGCTGGGCACGGGACTCGCCGAGGTCCGTGGTGAGGAGGGCGTGGCCTCGCCGTCCGCCCCGGCTCCGGTTCCGGCTCCGGGGCCGCAGCCGGTGACGGCCACCGCCAGGAGCACGGCGCCCACCGTGCCGACGACGACGGCACGGGTACGGCGCATCTGGTTCTCCCTGGCGTGGCTCGGCGTGGTGTGGCTCGGCGTGGTGTGGTTCCGCGTGGTGCGCCGGGCCACGCTACCGACGGCAGGACACGGGCCGGCCGAGGGGATGTAACGCTTCGGACGCGCGGCGCCACCGACAGCGCCCCGGGGCGGCCGCCGCGTTCGCCGGCTCGGGCTGTGCTAGTCTGAAGAAGTTGCAGTTGCGGTACCCATGAACCTATGTGCGCCTGACGGGAATGCTTGTCCTTCAGGTGCACATTTTGTTTTCCGGCATCTCCGGATGGGGCCTCTGCCTACAGAAGGAGAAATGTCATGGCGCAGGGAACCGTGAAGTGGTTCAACTCCGAGAAGGGCTTCGGTTTCATCGAGCAGGACGGCGGCGGCCCCGACGTCTTCGCCCACTACTCGAACATCGCCACCCAGGGCTTCCGTGAGCTCCAGGAGGGCCAGCGGGTGAGCTTCGACGTGACGCAGGGCCAGAAGGGCCCGCAGGCGGAGAACATCGTTCCCGCCTGATCGCCGCACGCGTACCGGTAGACCGGGGTCGGCACCGTCATGGTGCGGACCCCGGTTTGCGCTGTTCCCAGGAAGGCAGACCCTCCGCATGTCCCGCAGGCCCCAGAAGTCGAACCGCCGCGCCTCCTCGCCGTCACCGGCCCCTTCGTCGCCGAAGGAGTTCCGGCTGCCGGAAAGCACGACGCCCGCGCTTCCTCCCATCGAGGAATTCGCCGGTATGGACATGCCCGCGGGGCTGCTGAAGACCCTGGTCGCGCAGGGCGTCACCACCCCGTTCCCCATCCAGGCCGCCACGCTGCCCAACTCGCTGGCCGGCCGGGACCTGCTGGGACGGGGCCGTACCGGCTCGGGCAAGACCCTCGCGTTCGGTCTGGCCCTGCTGGCCCGTACGGCCGGACTGCGGGCCGAGCCCAAGGCGCCCCTCGCCCTCGTGCTCGTGCCCACGCGTGAACTCGCCCAGCAGGTGACGGACGCGCTCACCCCGTACGCCACGGCCGTGAACCTCCGGCTGACCACCGTGGTCGGCGGGCTGTCCATCAACAAGCAGGCCACCGCCCTCCGGCGCGGCGCCGAGGTGCTCGTGGCGAGCCCGGGCCGGCTCAACGACCTCGTGGAGCGCGGGGACTGCGTCCTCGACGACGTCCGCATAACCGTGCTCGACGAAGCCGACCAGATGACCGACATGGGCTTCCTGCCGCAGGTCACCAAGCTGATCCAGCAGGTGCGGCCCGACGGGCAGCGCATGCTCTTCTCGGCCACCCTGGACGCCAACATCGACCGCCTGGTGAAGCGGTTCCTGACCGACCCGGTCGTGCACTCCGTGGACCCGTCCGCGGGAGCCGTGACCACCATGGAGCACCATGTGCTCCACCTCATGGACGAGACCGACAAGAAGGCCGTCACCACGCGCATCGCGGCGCGTGACGGCCGGGTCATCCTCTTCCTCGACACGAAGCGGTCCGCCGACCGGCTCGCCAAGCGGCTCCTGTCCGTGGGCGTCCGCGCCGCCGCGCTGCACGGGGGCCGTACCCAGCCGCAGCGGAACCGCACCCTGGACCAGTTCAAGAACGGCCAGATCACCGCGCTGGTGGCCACGAACGTCGCGGCCCGCGGCATCCACGTCGACAACCTCGACCTCGTCGTGAACGTCGATCCGCCCATGGACCACAAGGACTACCTGCACCGCGGCGGCCGCACGGCCCGCGCCGGCGGCACCGGCAGCGTGGTCACCCTGGTCCTGCCCGACCAGAAGCGCGACGTCGCCCGCCTGATGTCCGACGCGGGCATCCGCCCCAGCACGGCCCGCATCAAGTCCACCGACGCGGAACTGACCACCCTCACCGGAGCCCGCGAGCCCTCCGGCGTCCCCGTCGTCGTCGAGGTCCCCCAGCCGGCGACCCCGCCGGCCCCGCGCCGCGGCACCCGCCGGACCGACACCGAGCGCGGCACGGCCGCGCGGCCCTCCCGCCGCCGCAGGGCCGGCGCCCCGCAGGCGACGGATGCCGCCACGGGAACGAAGGAGCGCGGCTCGAACCGCCGGACCGCCACCGGGGCGGCAGGGGCACCCGGGTCCGACCGGTCCGCCGCGTCGAACGGCCGCGGCTCCGCCCGCCGGGCCGGGACCGCGGCCGGGACCGGCAAGGCGTCGGGTGCCGCCGCCCGCTCGGCCGGGCGCGCCCCGGACCGCCGGACCGGGGACGGAAAGGAATCCCGCACCGCCTCCGGCAGGACCGCCCGGACCTCCGGCCGGGGCGGCCGCCGCACGTCCACGCCGTAGCGCGGCGAAGACGGAGAGCCGGGCGGGCGCGGGGAGCCGGGCGGGCGTCCTCAGGGGCGGAAGTCGTGGTGCGTGAGGTCGATCTCGATCGCGTTGCCGAGGTTGTTGAAGAACACCGCGGTCGTCCCCCGCAGCTCCACCCGCTCGAAGGGGTTGGAGTCGGTCATCGACATCACCCACACCGGGTTCCGGTCCGCGTCGAGCTGCTCGCCGTGGCCTGCGTGC
>NZ_JBFAYA010000043.1:0-27205 GCF_040681095.1 Streptomyces sp. NPDC051909
CGAGGCCCGTCACCTGCGGGGGGATCCCGCGCAGGTGACGGCCCTCGCACGCCTCGGGCTGCGGTTCCGTCCGATCGACCAGCGGGCGGAGCAGGCGGGACCAACTGGGTCCGTCCGGTCCCAACCCGGCGGCGGTACGGTCCAGGTCACGCCACGCCACCGCGGCCCGGCCGCCGTCCAGCGGGTGGGCGTACGACGCCTCCGGCCAGGCCATCCGGACACCCTGGGAGGCCAGATCGAAGGCGCGGAAGAACGGGGCAGGTCAGTTCCCGCGTGCGGACACCGCCGCCCACACTGTCGGCCGCCTCGTGGACCTGGACCCGAAGCCCGGCGGCGGCCAGGACCAGGGCGGCCGCGAGCCCGTTCGGGCCGGAGCCGACCACGACCGCGTCGATGTCGTTGTCGCCCACACCATCTCCGATCCAGGGTTGATCCGAGGTTGATCCGATACAAGCCGTTCGACGCGACGTTCCCGACCGGCCGACCGGGAACGTCGCGCTCGACCGGGCGGCCGGGAACGTCGGCGGCTACCCGCTCACCCGCCCGATCGCACGCGTGCCGCCATCGTGCGCACGGTGCGGACCTCGTGCATCTGGGCCAGCGGGATGGTCACGCCGAAGCGCTTGCGCACCTCGCTGAGGAGCCGGATGGCGGTCAGCGAGTCGGCGCCGAGGTCGTACAGGTCCGTCTCCGGCGTGACCGGGGGCACGCGCAGGATACGGGACCACACGTCCGCCAGCTCGGCCTCCACGGACCCGCCGGCCGGGAGCCCATCCGCCGGCGTCGGCTCCGCCGCGACCGCCGGGGCGGCCGGGGCGGCCGGTGCGGCCGAGGCGACTGGTTCGGCGGGTGTCGGCGGCTCCGGATGGATCGCGGTGAGTCGGCCGCGGTCGACCTTGCCGTTGCGGGTGAGCGGCAGCGCCTCGTGCCAGACCACCACGGTCGGGATCATGTAGCCGGGCAGGTGCACGGCCAGCCGCTCGCGCAGCTCGTCCGGTCCGGGGCGATTCACACCGGCCGGGACCAGGTGTGCCGCCAGGCGGTCGCCGTACGTCCCGGCCTGTCGGACCACGACGGCCTGCTGGATCTCGGGCAGGGCCGTCAGCCGCGTCTCGACCTCGCCCGCCTCGATCCGGTAGCCGTTGACCTTGATCTGGAAGTCGCTGCGGCCGAGAATCTCGATCGACCCGTCAGGCAGGAATCGGCCCAGGTCACCGGTGCGGTACAGCCCGTCCGCGAAGCGGTCCGCGGTGCGCGCGGGGTCGCCGTGGTAGCCCTGGGCCACGCCGGTGCCACCGGCCCAGATCTCTCCGGCCACCCAGTCCGGTCGATCCCAGCCCTCGGGGCCGCGGACGTGGGCGGTGTTGTTGCGGTTCGGCTGCCCGTACGGCACCGGCCGACTGCCGTCGTCCTCGGCGTCCACCGGGTGGAGGATGTTCCAGATCGTCGTCTCGGTCGGGCCGCCCAGCGAGACGACCTCGAGGTCGGGCTTGAGCTGGAGGAGCGCTGCGGGGAACTCCGGCGGGATCCGGTCGCCGCTCATCATGACCAGCCGCAGCGCGCCGATCCGGCCCGGCGCCGACTCGGCCTGCTCGCTCAGCATCGCCATGATCGCCGGCACCGAGTTCCACACCGTCACGCGGTGCTCCGCGCAGAGGTCCAGCCAGTGGGCGGGATCCGCCGCACGGTCCGCGTCCGGCAGCACGATCGCCGCGCCGACCGACAGCGCGCCGAACACGTCGTACACGGACAGGTCGAAATTGAACGCGCTGATGCCGAAGAAGCGGTCCGTGGCGTCGACGCCGAACCGGGCCGTGCAGTCGGCGACCACGTTCGCGACGTTGCGGTGACTGACCATCACGCCCTTGGGCTGTCCGGTGGTACCGGAGGTGTAGAGCACGTACGCGAGGTCGTCGGTGGTCGCCCCGGCGGCCGGCTCCACCGGCTCGACGGGCACCACCGGCCGCGCCGCGTCGAGCAGCAGCGTGTCCGGCTCCGTACCGGGAGCGCCGCTGCCGGGCACGTTGCCGGGCACGTTGGTGAGCACGCACCGCGCCCCGCCGTCGCGGAGCAGGTACGCGCGTCGCTCGTCGGGCAGGTCCGCGTCGACCGGCAGATACGCGGCCCCGGCGAGCAACGAGGCCAGGATGCCGATGATCTGCTCCGGCCCGCGCCGCATGACCAGCCCGACCAGGTCGCCGCGGCCGACCCCGCGCTCCCGCAGCCACGCGGCGGCGCCCTGCGCGCGGTGAAGCAGTCCGCCGTAACTCACGACGCCACCCGTGGTGATCACCGCCGGGGCGTCGGGACGCGCCGCGGCCTGTGCGACGGCGTCCTCCCACAGCATGCGCGTGGGCAGCGGCGCCGCGGTGTCGTTGGTCTCGGCCCGCCGCCGCCGCTGCTCCTCGGGCAGCAGGTCGTGCGTGGTCTCCGTCCAGCCCGCCGCGTCGCAGAGCTGGTCCAGCAGCTGCTGGAAGCCGGCGACCAGGGCAGCCGGAAGCCCGGCCGGGAACAGCCGGTCCGCCGAGTCGACCCGCACGACCAGGTCGCCCGCCTGCTCCATCGCGAAGACGTCGAGGTGGGTCCGCGGAGCCTGGCCGACCGAGAAGACCTCCCGGCCGAACAGCTCGAGCGCGGCTCCGTCGAGGCCGGAGCGCTCGTGCCCGATGGCGGAGGTGAACGCGTACGGCGCCTGCGGGTACGCGGTGCCGGACCCGGCCGCCTGGCGTGACGCGGCGCCGAAGGCGTGGCCGTGCTCTGCGGCGGCGTGCATCCGCTGCTGCACCGGCGCACAGCGCTGCGCGAACGTGGCCGCCGGGTCGATGGCGACCTCGACGGGCAGGATGTCCGAGAAGCCGCCGATCGCGCCGCGGGGTGGCAGGGGACTCCCGGCGGTGCGCTCCACCGTCGTGGCGATCGTGAACCGTTCGCCGCCGCCCCAGTACGCCAGCACCTGGCCGTAGGCGGTCAGCAGCGCCGTGCTCGGCGTGATGCCCAGGCGGAGCGCGTGCGCCCTGAACGCGGCCCAGCGCCCGGCGGTCAGCCGTACCTGACGCTGCGTGAACCGCGGCCGGGCCACCGGGGGATTGGGGGCCAGCGGCAGGTCGGGGGCGAGCGGGAGGGCGTCGAGCCGTTCGCGCCAGAAGGCCAGGGAGCGCTGGGCCTCGGCGTCGTCCCGGGGCCCCTTCGGTTCCGCGACCTCGCGGGGGAACGCGGTCTCCGCCTCCGTGGGGGCGTCGCCCTGGTAGGCCCGCCACCATTCCCGGAAGAACAGGAACATGCTGCCGGCGTCCATGGTCAGCCGGTCATGGTTGACGTGCAGCACCATCCGGTCGTCGGCCAGGACGCTCACCTCGACGTGCACCGACGGCGCCCGGTCCGGTGGGGCGACCCGGTGCGAGGCGCGCTCCCGGTAGGCGGCCCGCGCCTGGGCGCGTGCCCGGCGCGGCAGTTGCCGCAGGTCCCGGACCCGGACGTGCACCGGCACGTCGTCGTGCACCACTTGGCACCCGTCGGTGGCGAACGTGGTGCGCAGCGCCGGATGCCGCGCCACCACGGTGCGCAGCGCCGCCTCCAGCCGTGCCACATCCCAGTGGCCCTCGATCTCGTGGTAGACGTTGCCGGCGCCGCCCGGTTCGGGGTCGTAGCTGGTGAGGATCATGACTGACCTTTCGGAGTTACGCGGGGGCGGCCTGTTGCGCCCGGCCCACTTACGCGGGGGCGGCCTGCTTTCGCCCGGCCCACTTGGTGGTCGGCACGGCCACCAGCCCCGCGCCCAGCAGCAGGAGCCCCAGGACGATCCAGCCCGCCGTGCCGACGGTCAGGCACAGCGTGGTGACCAGGGCCTGGGAGGTGAGGCGTCCTATCGCAGTGCCGTTGGAGAGCAGCCCGAGGTACTCGCCCTGTGCCTCCGCGGGGGCCAGGCCGAAGCTCAGCTCGTAGACCGACGCGGTCGACCAGATCTCCCCGAGGGTGTACACGACGATGGCGACGATGAGGGCGACCGTGGCCGGGGCCGCCGACATGTGCCCCAGGAAGCCGATCAGTGCGAGCGAGGCCAGGAAGGCGAGCCCCGCTCTGACCATGACGCGGGCTGCCGAGACCGGAGACTCCATCCCCTGGGACAGCCGTACCTGCAGCAACACCACCAGGACGGTGTTGAGCGGGACCACCAGCCCCACGACCCAGCGCGGCACCTGGGTGTGCAGCGAGATCCACAGCGGCAGGACCAGGGTGAGGACCGGGAACTGCTGCATGATCACCGCGTTGATCCCGATCAGCGTCAGGTACGGGCGGTCGGTGAAGACCCGCCACCGCCTGCTCGCGGTGCCGGTGGCCTTGGTGCCCGGCACGCGCGGCATCCTGAGCGTCATCAGCGCGCACACGGCGAACGACAGGGCGTCGCAGGCGATCATCGACTGGTAGGCCAGCGGGCTGTCCACGCTGATGGCGACCGCCGCCACCGGGCCGACCAGAGTGACGCCCAGGTTCATCGCGGTGCGCAGGCGGGAGCGCAGCTGGGCCGCCCGCTCGCCTCCGGCGGCGCGGACCAGCGGCCCGCGCGAGGAACTGCTTGCCGAGGCCGCCAGGAAGGCGATGGTGGTGACGACCACGAACGAGACCAGCGAGCGGGTGAGCAGCAGGGCGCCGGTCGCGAGTGCCTCCGCGACCAGCGACACGACGTAGGTCTCGCGCGGTCCGTGGCGGTCGGCGATGCGGCCCACGGGGACGCCGGCCAGCATGCCGATCAGGCCCGAGACCGTGAGCCATAGCCCGACCTCGGCCGGCGTCAGGCCGACGCAGCGCACGAAGTAGAGCGAACTCGTGGTCAGGAACAGGCCGTTGCCGGCGGAGTTGATCAGCGTGGACCAGTAGAGGTTGCGCCCCGGGCCGGGCTCCGGCAGCACGGACTTCAGTGCGCGGCGGATCGCGGCCCGGGGCGGCCTGGCTGTCTGCGTCACACCGTTTCCGGGGCTTGCACGGTCACGGCCTGCGAGAACCACGCGGCCGCGGCGAGGGTGCGCTCGCGGACCTGCTCCTCGCTGTCGCCGACGACGATCACGGCGCCGGCCTTCATGTTCGACGCCGCGCTGAACGACGGGATCTGCGAACCGGGGCCGATGCTGATGGCGGCCTCCACGCAGCCGGGCTGCGCCAGGAGCTCCGACTCGTCGGGCACGTGCTCCGCCACGCCGGCCGGTGCCTGGAGGTGGACCCAGCCGCACTGCTCCTTGCCGGGCTCGGCCGGCTCGCCCGGGGGCAGGCCCAGCGCCGCGCGGGCCCACTCGTCGGACAGGTCGACGCCGAAGCGGCGCAGCACGATGTCCTGGACGACGCCGCCGCCCAGGCGGCCACCGACCTCGCTGAACGTGAGCTCGCCGTCCTTCTCGAAGGCCTCGGCGTGGAAGATCCCGTCCTCGTGGCCGAGGGCGTCGAGGACCCCGGTGAGCAGGGACCGGGCCTTCGAGTAGAGGTCCGGGTTCTCGTTCGGGTCGAGTAGGACCGACCCGACCAGTCCGCCGCACTTGATGTCGATCACGTTCTGGAAGTAGCGCGAGACCGAGAGCGCCCGGACGACTCCGGCCCGCACGACCCCGTCGAGGTGGAGTTCCTCCCCCTCCATGAACTCCTCCATCAGCCAAGGGCCGCGGGGAGGCTGCTGGTAGGTCTCGACGAGGGAGGCCAGCTCGGCGGCGTCGGAGACGACGTGGGTGTCCTGCGAACCGGCGCCGGTGAGCGGCTTGATGACGATCGGATAGGTCAGCTGCTCGCCGTCCAGGTCGGACAGGAGGTCCGGCGTCTGCGCACCGGCCACGGGAAGTCCCGCCTCGCGGACGAGGCGCTTCTGAACGAACTTGTCGCGCAGGGCGATCGCGGCGGAGAGCTTCATGCCGACCGCCTTTCCGTGCTCGGCGAGCAGCGCCGCGGCGACGATCGGCCACTCGCCGATCGTGCACACGAAGTCGAACCCGTCGATCGCGATCTCGGCCCTGGCCAGGCCGGCCAGGATCTGCTCCACATCGCCGTCGTCCGGCACGACCACGTGGGTTGCGTCCGGGGCGTGGGACTTGGCCCTGCGCACGTGCCGGGGAGCGATCACGGACACCACATCGGCATGGTGCTCCTTGAGCGCCAGGAACGCCGGGGTGTTCCAGCCGATCATCAGAACTCGGGGAGAAACGGTGGTGGACATTTGTGCACACCTATCCATAGGTCGTTGACCGGCCGCCCGCGCCGCCGAGGGCAAGGGCGATCGGTTCGTTCGCCGGCTCAATCGAGGCGGGACGGCGAACACAGAATTTGATGGCGAATGTGCGCCCCGGTACTGCGGCAGGTCTTCGGTTTCGATGCCGGCCGTCGCCGCTCCATCCCGGACAGGCATTCCATTCGGGGAATCTTCTATCAGCCTGCCGGTGATCACGTCAAAGGATGAAAACGCTGGGACGAATTCCTTTGATCTGCCCCGAAGGTGACTTTTGCGACTCCCCCTTCGAGTGGTGGCCGAGTGTCCAGATGGTAAAAAGATCTTGAAGATTTCGAGCTGCCCATGCGGGTTTTTGCATGGCAGAACAGGCTGAAACGGTCACCGCAAAACGTCACCGAACGCTCATTCGGGCCTTGTCTCGGTCGTGAAATCTTTGCGTCGGCCCTGACGATCTGTGGTCGTGTGCTCTAGTGTTTTTCCAGTGCGGCATGGGCATGACGGGGAGCGTGTGCATCGAGCCCCACCCCGATTGGAACGAAGCCCATTTGCTCGTGCGGGAGTGGTGCAGGCCGATGCACTGGGTGGATCGATTTCGAAACCGGGGTTTTCGCCCTGTCTGGTCGGGGGCGTCCGGGACGATCCCCGGCCGACCGTATTGCGAATGCGATCTAGAAGGGGTGGACTATGTCTGTGGACGGGGGCGTCACGATTGCCGGGGAGATCCCGGTCGTGGCACGCGATGTAGCGGTCATCGGGATGGCCGTCCGGATGCCGGAGGCCGACGATCTGTCGCAGTTCCTGGCGAATCTCCAGGACGGCCGCGACAGCGTCCGGGAGCTGTCCGCCGAGCGCCGTGGCCGTACGTCACTGTCGATCGGCGCGCGGTACCAGCTCAACGGCTACATCGAGGACATCGACTCGTTCGACGACGCGGTCTTCGGGATCTCCCCGGGCGAGGCGCGGAACATGGCGCCGGAACACCGGCTGCTCCTGCAGAGCGCCTACCAGGCGCTGGAGAACGCCGGATACGATCCGACCTCGCTCGACGGCACCCGGACCTCGGTCTACGTCGGCGACACCCGGCTGGTCTACCAGCAGCTCGCCCGCCAGGTCGAGCCGACCATGGTGATGGGCACCCACGCCGCGGCCACCGCGGGCCGGATCGCACGGTTCTTCGGGCTCCGCGGGCCGGCCGCCATGGTCGACTCGTCCTGTTCGTCGGCCCTGCTCGCCGTCCACCACGGCGTGAACGACCTGCTGCTCGGCGACGCCGAGCTGGCCCTGGTCTGCGGCGTCAACCTGAACCTCTTCGGCGACCCGAAGGACGACGAGGACGAGCTGGACCTCGGCATCCGGTCCGCGGACGGCAAGACCCGGGCGTTCTCGGCGGATGCGGACGGCACCGGCTCCGGCGAGGCCGTCGTCAGCGTCCTGCTCAAGCCGCTGGACCGGGCGCTGCGCGACGGGGACGTCGTCCATGCCGTCATCAAGGGCATCGCGGCCAACAACGTGGCGGGCCGCTCCGGCAGCCTCACCGCGCCGGACAGCTCGGCGCAGGCCGAGGTGATCGAGCAGGCGTGGGCGAAGGCCGCCGTCGACCCCACCACGATCTCCTACATCGAGGCGCACGGGACCGCCACGCGGCTCGGCGATCCGATCGAGATCGAGGCCATCGACCTGGCGTTCAGCCGGGTGACGGACCGCAAGCAGTTCTGCGCGCTCTCCTCGGTGAAGAGCAACATCGGGCACACCTGGAGCGCGTCGGGCCTGGCCGGCCTGGTCAAGGCGGTGCTCGCACTGCGCAACCGGCAGCTCTTCCCCAGCCTCCACGCGCAGACGCCGAGCCCGCTGATCGACTTCGCGAACTCGGCGGTCACCGTGACCGGGGAACTGACGCCGTGGGAGCCGGCCGCCGGCGTCCGCCGGGCCGGCGTCAGCGCGTTCGGCGTCATGGGGACCAACGTGCACGCCGTGCTTGAGGAGGCGCCCGCCCGCGAGGAGCCGGGCCCGTCCTCGAACACCGGTAACTGGATCCCCGTTTCGGCGAAGACCGCCACCGCGCTCGCCGCCAATGTCGAGGCCCTGCGGTCCTGGCTCGTCGAGCACCCGGACCTGCGCATCGAGGACGTCCAGCGCACCCTGGTCACGGGCCGGCAGCACTTCCCGTACCGGGCCTGCGTCACCGCGGCCGATACGGCCGGGCTCACCGCCGCGCTCGTCGACCCCGCGACGACCGGCCCGGAGAGCAGCACCGCGGTCACCGTCATCCTGGTCTCCGGACGGTGCACGGCGTCGGCCTCGCTGACCGCTTCCCTGCGCCGCGCGCACCCCGAGTTCGACCGGCTGTACGTCCAGGCCGAGCAAGCCGCCGGTGCGCACGCCGGAGACCCGAAGGCGGGCCGGTTCGCCTTCCAGTACGCGATGTACGGCCTGCTGGGGCGGATGGGCGTCGAGTCGCGCCACGTCGTCGGGGAGGGCGTCGGCAAGCTGGTGGTCGACGCGAGCCTCGGCCGGGTCGAACTCGCCGAAGCGGTACGGCAGGCGGTGAACGCCGAGGACGCCGACGCCGGTGACCTGGACGCACGCGTCGACCGGCTGCTCGCCGCGCTGGGCGACCAGCGGGTGCTGTTCGTCGAGGCCGGCCCCATGTCGACGGTCTCCTCGGCGGTCGCGGGCCGCGGTGGCGCCGCACGCTCCGTCGTGGCGCTCGCCGAACGCCCCGATGCCTTCGAGGCGTTTCTGCGTGACATGTATATGGCAGGGGCCCGCTGGAGGTGGGCGGAGACCGCCGGCGACGGCCGCAGGATCGAGCTGCCCTCCTATCAGTTCGACCGCACTCGCTGCTGGCTGGACCCCGCCAACACGGTGGCGCCCGCCCCGCAGGTCGGCGAAGCGGTCACCGGCGCGACGGTCGCCGCCGACCCGGCCCAGGCCGTTCAGCCCGCCGATGTGCTCGGGTCGGTCCTGGCGGCCTGGCAGGGCGTGCTGGGCATCGCGACCATCGCTCCCGACGAGTCCTTCTTCAACCTCGGCGGCGACTCGATCGGCGCCACCCAGGTGCTCAACCGGCTCCAGACGGTGTACGGCGTGGAGCTCGACCCCTACGCGATCTTCGACTACGAGACGCCGGCCGAACTCGCCGCCTACCTGGAGAAGTTGGTGGACACCACCACCTTCGCCACCACGACGCCCGCCACGCCCGCCACGCAGCCGGACCTCGACGCCGCGCCGACCTCCGCGGAGCAGCTGAACGTATGGCTCGCGGCCGAGTTCGCGGGCGGCTCGGTGGCCTTCAACCTGATCCGCAGCTTCGAGCTGACCGGGACGGTCAACGCCGAGGCGCTGCGGCGTGCGCTGGACGCACTGGCCGCGCGGCACGACGCGCTGCGGGCCGTGTTCTCCTACGCGGACGAGGAGTTGACCCAGCGGATCACCCCGGCGGCCGGATTCACCGTGCCGCTGGAGCTGTTGGAAGCGCCGCTGGACGGGGACGCGCACGGCGCCGTGGACAGCGTCGCGCTGGCCAAGGCCTTCGCTTCCCGTCCGTTCGACCTCGCGAAGGGCCCCCTGCTGCGGGCCCAGTTGGCGTCCATCGGCGCCGACCGTCACCTGCTGACGCTCTGCACCCACCACGTCGTCGTCGACGGGTGGTCGCTGGGGCTGCTGGTCCGGGACCTGGGCGCCTACTACGCACACTTCGACCGGGGCGCGGCCCTGGACCTGCCGGAGATCGGCATCGGCTACGGCGAGCACTACCGCAAGCTGGCACAGCAGGCCGGCAGCCGCCACGACGATGCCGCCGCCTACTGGCTCGACCGGTTCGGAACCCCGGTGGCGGCCCTCGACCTGCCGGCCGCCCCCGCCGCCTCGGAGAACCTCCCCTCCTACCGCGGCGCCTACCGGCACTACGAGCTCCCCGTGCCGCTGTGGCAGCGGCTCAAGTCGTTCTGCCAGGCCGGCGGGGTGACGGTGTTCACCTCGATGCTGAGCGCCGTCGCCGCCGCGCTCCACGGGTACAGCCGGGACGGCGACCTGGTCATCGGCACCCTGATCGCGGGGCGCAACAGCGAGTCGCTGGAGCAGCTGGTGGCGATGCTGATCCGGTCCCTGCCGCTCCGACTGAGGGTCGACGCCGACGGCAGCTTCGAGGAGCTGTCGGAGACGGTCCGCACCACGTTCGTCGACGCCCTGCGCAACAGCGACTACCCGTACGAGGAACTGGTGGAGGAGCTGCAGCAGCGCGGCCTGCTCCAGGCCTCGGGCCTGTTCGACGTCATCGTGGCGTTCCAGCAGTTCGGCGAGGACGACGAGGCGCCGCACAGCGCTCTCGCGGGCCCCGGCCTCACCGTCCGGCCGGTCGAGGTGAACCTGGACACCAGGGACGTCCCCATCAACATCATGATGGCGGAGGAGGAGGGCACGGTCCGCTCGGCCATCCGCTTCGACAGCGGCCGGTTCACCGCGGAGATGATCGACCGGCTCTGGGCGGACATCAGCCGCCTGCTCGACCGGGCGCTCGACGACCCCTCGGCCCCGATGCGCCTCGCCGCGAGCCCGGCCGACGGCACGACGGCCGAGCCGGCCACGGCAGCCGCCCCCGCCCTCGCTCCGGCCGAAGCACAGAGGCCCTCCGACGCCGTCACCCAGGACCTCGCGCGGATCTGGTGCGAGGTGCTGGGCGTCTCCGAAGTCACGGAAGAGGACCGGTTCTTCGATGTCGGCGGCAACTCGCTGCGCGCCATCAAGCTGCTGGCACGGGTCCAGAGCCGACTGGGCGTCACGCTCGACCTGAAGACGTTCTTCGTCAGCCCCACGATCGCCGGCCTCGCCGAGGCCCTGGCCGAGGCCCAGCGGCAGGTGGTCGCACCGATCCCGAGCCTGGGCGGCCCGGGGGAGTACGAGGGCGCCCGCACACAGGACCTGCTGATGGAGATCGACCGCGGGAGCGCCTACCCCGGTGCCTTCCACCGCAACGACCTGCAGGAACTGCGCGGCCCGCTCGACCCGTCGCTGCTGCGGCGCGGCTTCGAGCTGCTGGTCGAGCGGCACGAGAGCATGCGGACGACCTGCGACCTCGTCGACGGTCGGACGGTGCAGACCGTACACGCGCCGGGTGCCCTCCCCCTCAACTACCGCTTCCACGACATGACCGGCAGCTCCGCGGAGCAGGTCCACGAGTTCGTGGTCGCCCGCAAGGACGAGCCGTTCGAGACGGCGCGGGAGCCACTGGTGCGGGCCGACCTGATCCGCCTCGAGACCGACACCCACCTGCTGCTCACGTCGATCCACCACGTGTTCGCCGACGGTTCGTCCGCGCGGGTGCTCTTCCGCGACTGGCACGAGCTGTACGAGGCACTGGTGGCCGGACGCGCCGCCGACCTGCCGGAACTCCCGATCCAGTACAAGGACGCCGCGGCCTGGCGCAACGACCGGCTGACCCCCGAAGTCCGCAGCGAGCACAGGGAGTTCTGGCGCCGGGAGCTGAGCGGGCTGACCGTGCCGGTACCGCTGCCGGCCGACCTGCCGCGGCCCGAGGTCAGCGCGCTCGCCGGCGACCGGCTGTACCTGACCCTCCCGACCGACCTCGCCGAGCGGTTCGGGGCGCTCGCCCGGCAGCACTCGGTCACCGAGTTCACCGTCGGCTGGTGCGCGGTCGGGCTGCTCCTCGCCACCACAGGGGTCACCGACTCCCTGATCGGGACGTACTCCCTCGGCCGGGACCGGCAGGAGTTCGAGGACCAGATCGGCACCTTCATCGGCACCGTCCCGCTGCGCCTCAAGGTGGCCGCGGACGACGAGGTGCCGGCGCTGCTCGCCCGGGCCCAGCAGACGATCCTGCGGGCGTTCGAGCACGACGAG
Source organism: Streptomyces sp. NPDC051909 (assembly GCF_040681095.1). Taxonomy (NCBI): domain Bacteria; kingdom Bacillati; phylum Actinomycetota; class Actinomycetes; order Kitasatosporales; family Streptomycetaceae; genus Streptomyces; species Streptomyces sp. NPDC051909. The sequence goes on from NZ_JBFAYA010000043.1 coordinate 12,065, forward strand.
TACCCGTACGGCGAGATCATGCGCGACCTGGGCTGGCAGCGGGGCCCCGAGCGCAGCCCGCTCTTCGACGTCGTGGTCAACCTGGACCAGATGGAGTCCGGCTGGGACGCGGCACCGGCCGGGGCGACCGTCGCCTTCGTTCCGAAGGACATCCACCGGCGCGCCAAGCAGGCCGACCTGCAGTTCGTCTTCCAGCGCTACGCGGACGGCCTGGTCCTGGCGATGAGCTACAACACGGAGGTCTTCTCGCCGGACCTGGCGCAGCTGATCCTGCGGCGCCTGCAGACGGTGCTCGACGGCATGACCACCGCACGACCCATCAGCGACATCCTGACCCAGGAGGAATTCCCCCATGACCGGTCTCCCCAGTAAGAACTTCCTGGCCGCCCTGGACCACGGGCGTGCCGCCACCGGTGAGCGGGCCGAACTCGGCGGCGTGGTGCGCGAGTTCTCGGAGGACCGCTCGTCCTGCCAGATCCGGTTCTCCCGGCTCTCGGCGGACGACGCCGACGCCGTGATCGAGGCCGAGAAGGCCCTCGCGGACAAGGACGGCTACGAGCTGGAGTGGAAGCTCTACACCCACGACGCGCCCTCCGACCTGGCCGCGCGCCTGGAGGCCGCCGGCTTCGTCGCCGACGACCGGGAGCAGGTGCTGGCCCTTCCGCTGGACGCGGAGACGATGGCGGTCTTCGACCCCAGCGCCTTCGACGTGCGCCGTGTGGTCGACGAGGAGGGCCTGGCCGACTACGCCGAGATCGCCCGGGAGATCGGCCGCAAGAACGCCGACTCGGAGCGGCGCCGGCTGTGGGCCTGCCTGCAGGAGACGCCGGACGTGATGAGCGTCCACGTGGCCTACGTGGGCTCGGAGCCCGTGGCCGGCGGGCGGGTGCACTACCCCGAGGGCGCCGGCTACGCCGAACTGGCCGGCGGCCGGACGAAGACGACGCACCGGCTCCGCGGCATGTTCACCGCGGTCGTGGGCTCCCGGCTGGCGGAGGTCTCCGCCCGGGGCCTCGACCTCGTCTTCACCGACGCCCTGCCCACCTCGGAACCGATCCTCGCCAAGCGTGGATTCCGGACCGTGGTCGGGACGCAGCCGTTCGTCTACACGCCGTCGTCCTGACCCACCGGGCAGCCGTCCTCGCCCTGACCGCGGCCCCGATCGACCAGCCGTCGCGCACCGATCGGGGCCGCGCAGCCCGCGGCGATGACGAGGTCCGGGTCGGCACGGCCGGGTCGTTCACACCGCCGGCTCGCCGGATCGCCTGAATTCCACGATGAGATCGCACGCCGCCGCTGAGCACGCGTGCGGGAGGAAGCTGTGAAGACAACGAACGAACGCGCCGCCACCCTGGTCGAGCTCTTTGCCGACTCGGTGCGGCGCCACGGGGGACGGTCGGCTGTCGGAGACGGCACGACGACGCTCACCTACGAGGAGCTGGACCGCAGGTCGGACGCCGTGGGCGCGCTGCTCAGCAGCCACGGGGTGGGCGTCGAGGACCGGGTCGGGGTCTACCTGCCCCGCTCCATCGACTTCGCCGTCGCGGTGCTCGGCGTCCTCAAGGCCGGAGCGGCCTACGTCGCGGTGGACCAGCGCTACCCCGACGCCCGTCGGGACCGGATGCTGCAGGACAGCGGCGCGAAGGTCGTCCTCAGCGACCAGGCGTCGGCCGGCTCGCTGACGGCGGTACCCGCTGAGGTCGTGCCGATCGGTGACTGGGCCGGGTTCGACGGCCAGGGCGCGGGCGCGGCACCGCTGCCGGAGAACGCGGCGAGCGTCCTGTTCACCTCGGGCTCCTCGGGCCGGCCGAAGGCGATCGTGCTGGAGCACCGGAACATCGTGTCGTTCGCGACCAACCTCGGCCTGCCGCAGCTCCACCCCGAGGACCGGACGGGGCAGATCTCCAACGTCTCCTTCGACGCCTTCCACTTCGAGATGTGGACCACCCTCGCGGCCGGTGCCCAGATGGTCGTCCTGCCGCCGGCACCGGAACTGCTCGCCGCGGGCTTCCGGCGGCAGATGGAGGAGTACGGCGTCTCGGCGATGCTCGTGCCCACCATGGTGGTCAACCACGTCGTGCGGGAGGACCGGGACGCGTTCGCGTCGCTGCGGGTGCTCTGCGCCGGCGGTGACGTCCTCCAGCCCTCCGCCTGCCGCGACCTGCTCGCTGGCCGCTTCCAGGGACAGCTCTACAACCTGTACGGGCCGGCCGAGGCCACCACCGCCTGTACCGCGCACCTGGTGACCGAGTCGGATGCGCTGTCCGGCACGGTGCCGATCGGGACCGCGCTCGCCGGAGTGACGGTCCGGCTGCTCGACGCGGACCTGCGGGAGGTGCCCGCGGGCGAGCGCGGGGAGATCTTCGTCGGCGGCCCGGGCCTGGCCCGCGGCTACCTCGACCGCGCGGACCTCACAGCCGAGCGCTTCGTGACGGTCACCGCCGACGGCGCCCCGATGCCGATGTACCGGACCGGCGACCTGGCACAGCGGCGTGCGGACGGGGCGCTGCTGTTCATCGGCCGCGCCGACGACCAGGTGAAGATCCACGGCTACCGGGTGGAGCCCGGCGAGGTCGAGCAGTCGCTCCGGCACCACCCCGAGGTGCAGGACGCCGTCGTGCTCGCCGAGGGCGAGGGCGACGACCGCCGACTGGTCGCCTTCGTCGTGCTCGGCGAGGAACTGGACATCGCGGAGCTGCGCGCCCGGGTGGAGCGGGACCTGCCCGACTACATGGTGCCGAGCAGCTTCATCGTCCGGAGCGAGATCCCGTACACCCAGCACGGCAAGCGAGACAGCGCGGCCCTGCGGGAGGCGCTGGCAGGGCACGACGCCCACACCGCGGAAGACTTCGCGGCACCGGTCGGCGAGACCGAGCACTACGTGGCCGCACTGTGGGCGGACCTGCTCGGCGTCGAACGGGTGGGCCGCGACCAGGACTTCTTCGCCCTGGGCGGGCACTCCATGCTCGCCTTCCGGATGAGCCACCGGATCAACCGCGAACTCGGCACCCGGCTCGCCTTCTCGGTCGTGCTGGACCACACCACCGTGCAGGGCCTGGCCGAGCAGCTCGACCTGGTACGGACGCCGGAGGCGGGCAAGTGAGCATGGCAGCCGACGTCCACCGCGCCCGCCGGGGCGCGGCCCCGCCCGATCCGTACGCCCACGGCGAGCGGATAGAACTCGTGGTCGCCCACCACGCCCGGCTCCGTCCCGACGCCGTCGCGGTCCAGCAGGCCGAGGAGACGATCAGCTACGGCTCGCTCGTCGAACGGGCCGAGGCCGTCGCCGCGCAGCTGCGCCGCCGGGGCGTGCCTGTCGCCGCCCAGGTCGCGGTGGCGATGGACCGCTCGATCGACCTGGTGGCCACGCTGCTCGGCGTCCTGAGGGCCGGTGCCGCCTACGTGGCCGTCGACCCGCAGTGGCCCCGGCTCCGGATCGCGGACGCGGTGCGCGGAACGGACACCTGTCTCCTCGTCACCGACGACGGCGAGCTCGCCGGGGAGGTAGGTGCCGGGACAGGCGTCCCCGCCGTCACGCCGGGCGAACTGTTCGCCGGCGACCCCGCCGCCGCACCCCCCGCGGAGACCGACGGCACGCGCACGGCGAGCGTCTTCTACACCTCGGGCTCCACCGGTCGGCCCAAGGGCGCGCTCTCGCCGCACCGCGGCACCCTCAGGACGGTCGTCGACTGTCCCGCGATCCCGGTCGGCGCCGACACCGTGTTCCTCCAGGCGTCACCGCTGCCGTGGGACGCGTTCTCGCTGGAGCTGTGGGCGCCGTTGCTCAACGGTGGCCGGAGCGTGCTGCTGGACCGCGGTGCCGCCGCCCTGGACGCGGAGCTCCTGATGGCCGCCGTCCGCCGTGGCGTCAACAGCGTCTGGCTGACGAGTTCGCTGTTCTCCGCGCTGGCCGAGGACCGGCCCGATGTCTTCGAGGGGCTGCGCCTGGTGCTGACCGGCGGCGAGCGGGTCCCGGTGGCCGCCGCACGGCAGGTCCTCGCCGACTTCCCGCAGCTGCACCTGGTCAACGGCTACGGTCCGGCGGAATCGACGATCTTCGCCACCCACCACGTCGTCCGGCCGGGCGACGTGGCCGAGGGCAGCACCGAGATCCCCATCGGCACGCCCCTGCCCAGGACCGTGGTCCGGCTGCTGGACCCGGACGGCCGTCCCGGCGCCGCCACGGGCGAGTACGAGGGCGAGATCGCGGTCGGCGGCGACGGCGTCGCCCTCGGCTACGCCGGAGACCCGGAGGAGACCCGGCGGCGCTTCTTCGACCTCGAGGGCGAGCGCTACTACCGCACCGGCGACCTCGCGCAGAGGGACGCGGACGGGCTGCTCCGCTACCGCGGACGCATCGACGACCAGATCAAGGTCCGCGGGATCCGCATCGAGCCCGGCGACGTGGAGGCCGCCCTCGAGACGCACCCCTCGATCACGAAGGCCTGCGCCGTGGTGGTCGACTCGCCGTCGGGGAGCCGTCGGCACCTGGTGGCCGGGTACACCACCGCCGACCGGCGCCCCCTGGACCCGCCGGAGCTCAGGGCCTTCGCGGCGACCCGGCTGCTGGACGCCATGGTCCCCACGCTCCTCCACCACGTCGACCGGATGCCCCGCAACGCCAACGGCAAGACCGACCGCCGGGCGATGGCCGCGCTGATCCAGGAGCACCTGGCCGCAGCCGACTCCGGCGGAGACGACCGGGCCGCGGGCGTCCGGGCGGTGGGCGAGGCCCCCGGCGGTCTACTGGCGGAGGTGCGCGCACTCCTGGGCACGGCCCGGCTGACCGCCGCCGACGACCTCCTCGAGGCCGGGGCGAACTCCCTGGACGTCATCCGGCTGGCGGCCCGGCTGGGCCGACGGCTCGACGCCCGGTTGACCGCCGCCGACGTCTACCGGCTCCGTTCGGTCGAGGCGATCACCACCTACTGCGCCGGTGCGGCGCGGGCCGACGAACTGCCGGAAGCAGTCGACGAGGAGAGCGACGGCCCGCTCTCCCACGCCCAACAGCGCTTCTGGCTCGGCGAGATGGCCTCGCCGGGAGCGGCGGACAACACCATCGTGCTGGCCTACCTGCTCGCCGGTCCGCTCCGGCGGGACATCCTCGCCGAGGCACTCGCCGAGTGCCTGCGGTCGCACGCGGCACTGCGGACGGTCTACCTCTGGGGCGAGGAGGGCCCGGTGCAGCGGATCCTGCCGCCCGAGCCGGACGGCGGAATCCTGGAAGAGGTCGAGCCGCCGTCCGACGCCGACGGGCGCGGACCGCAGGAACTCGCCGAGGCGCTCGTCGCCGACTGGTGGGACCGGCCGTTCGCGCTGGACTCCGAGATCCCGGTGCGGTTCAGGCTCTGCCGCATCGGTGACGAACGGCACCTGCTCTGCCTCCAGGTGCACCACATATCCTTCGACGGAAGCTCGGAGCACGCCTTCGTGGCCGACCTGCGGGCCGCCTACGAAGCCCGCTGCGCCGGACGGCCCGTACCGGCGCACGAAGGGCGGCTGAGCTACCGGCGCTACGCCGCCTGGGAGGCGCACCAGCTCGCCGACTGGGCCGACCGGGACCTCCCCTACTGGTCCGACCAACTGCGGCCGGCTCCCGAGCCGTTCCTGCCGGCGCCCACCGGTGGTGCCGCCGAGGCGGCCCGACGGGAGCTCGCCACCCGCGTGGACGCCGAAACGGTGACAGCCCTGGCGGCGGTCTGCGCGGGTCTGGGCGGACCCGTCCTGACCGGACTCATGGCCGCGGCCGGGCTCGCCCTGGCACGGACCTTCGGGATCGCCGACCCGGCGCTCGGAACCGTGACGGCCGGCCGGTTCGCCCCCGTCCCGGAGTCGACCGTCGGCTACTTCGTCAACCCGTTCGTCGTCCGCCTGGCGGCGAAGCCGGAAGAGGACGCGAGCACCGTACTCGCCCGTGCGGTGCGGCTGGTCGTGGACGGCCTCGACCACGCGCGCACGCCGTTCGACGACGTGGTGGGCGCACTGGCACCCGCCCGAGGGCGCCACCCCTTCTTCCAGACCTTCGTCGTCCTCCAACTGCCACCGCCGGTCGACGCTCTGGGCGCCGGTGTCGAGCTGACGCCCATACGGATCCGGCCGCCGCGCACCGCGATGGAGCTCGTGATCGAGGTGATTCCCGGCGCGGACGGCTCCTGGACGGTCGTCACGCAGTGGCGGGAGGACGGCGTCAGCGCCGAGGCTGCCGCCCGTGTGGACGTGGAGCTGCGTCGCTGCCTGGCCGAGATGGCGGGTCAGGCATGACCACCGACACCAGGTCCCGCGCCGGGCGATGGCTGTGCCGGTTCCACCCGGCACCGAGGCGTCCGACCTCGCGCCTGTTGATGCTGCCGCACGCCGGCGGCTCCGCCAGTTTCTACTTCCCGTTCTCGGAGGCGTTGTCCGGCGACGTGGACGTGCTGGTGGCGCAGTATCCAGGTCGGCAGGAACGCCACAGGGAGCCGTCGATCACCGACATCCGGGAGCTGGCGGTCGCGGTGCTCGCCGCGCTGACGGCGGACGGACTCGACGATGTGCCGCTGGCGCTGTTCGGACACAGCATGGGCGCTCTTGTCGCGTACGAGATGGCCGGGCTCCTCGAAGAACGCGGTGTGCCGGTCGCGCGACTGTTCGTCTCCGGGTGCCGTGGCGCGGCCGTGCCCGACGATCCGCGGCGGTTGCACGCCCTCGACGACGACGCCCTGACGGCCGAGTTGGCGGCGATGGGGGGAACCGACGTCAAGCTGCTCAGCCACCCGGAGATCCGGCAGATGGTCCTACCGCCACTGCGTGCCGACTTGCGTGCCGTGGAGACGTACAGCCACCGGCCCCGGCAACCCTTGCGCGTCCCGGTGACCGCGCTGACCGGTGACATTGACCCCCGGGTGCGGCCGGGCACCGCAGAGGCCTGGTCCGAGCTCACGCTCGGATCGTACGAACTGCGGATCTTCCACGGAGACCACTTCTTCCTCGTGGCGCCGGGGACGTTCGGCGAGGTGGTCAGACTCCTGCTCGACCGGTTGACCGGACCGGGTCCATCGACCACTCACATCTCTCACGGTGAGGAAGAAGCCCTATGATCACCCACTGGTGGCTCCATGAGATGCCCCCGGTCTCCGGCGTCCTCAGGGCGGTCCTCTACGGAGGGCTGCTCGTCCTCTGCGTGAGCCAGCAGCCCACGCCGATGTTCGCGCCGAAGATCATCGCGAAGACCGAACCAGCCTTCTACACCCCCGTTCTCGCACTGCGCGTCCTGGGCATCCGATGGGTCCGCCCGGCGGTGCTCGTGGTGGTCAGGAATCTGACCGTCGTCGCCTGGATCGCCGCGACGGCGGGCCTGTTGCAACCGGTCGCCGGGATCCTCGCTTTCCTGGGCTTCGCATTCCTGCACGCGGTGAACGCCGGTGCGCTGGGCGCCAACCACTCCAGCCACGCAGCCCTCTACACCCTGTTCGCCATGTGCTTCTCGGTGTCCTACGACTTCTCGCTCGACGGGCTGCTCGCCGACCACACCGCCTGGCCCCTGCTGGTGGCCCGCGACTCCGCGTTCACGTCGGGATTCGCCCCCTGCCTGCTGCTGGTGGCACTCGCCTACACCCTGTTCGCCGCCGGCGTCGCGAAGCTGCGCTTCGGCCGGCAGGGCTGGTTCGACGGCACCGCGCTGAACTTCTACCTCCGGATCTCCCAGCCGGCGGCACGCTGGCTGTGGCTGTCGCGGTTGATGATCTCCAAGCCGTGGCTGTGCCGGCTGGCCGCCTGGGGCACGCTGGTCGTCGAACTCGGCGCGGTGGCCGCCATTTTCAGCTGGGACCTGCGCATGCCCATGGTCCTGGCGTGGATCGCCATGCACATCGTCATCCTCTGGGTCATGTTCCCGGCCTACTACATCCAGATGTGGTGCTACCTGCTGCTGTTCGACTGGCCCTGGCTGATCGAGCAGGTCACCGGCGCCCGCCCGGCGACGCACGTCTTCACCTCCGACGGGCCGGTCGCCACGACCATGGTCGTCGTGGGCTGCGCGCTGACCGCCGCGCTCCTCTACGTCCTGGTCGTCAGCTCGGAGCAGTGGCCGTTCACCAGCGTGCCGATGTACTCCAACGGCACCGCCGAGGCGGACCTGATCCCGCTGCCGGCCCGTGCCGAACTCCATGAGCGCGCCACCCGGGCGGCCCGCGGACAGTACACCGCCTGGGGCCGCGCCTGGGTCGACGAGGAGTACCTGGAGGACATCTGGGCCCGTCCGGTGGACCCCGACGCCGAGCCGCAGCGCATGTTCCACCTGCTGATGGAGGAGGGCGATTCGACCCTCGTCCGCTGGTCGCAGTACGCCAAGGTGGTCCGCGGGCTCGCCATCGAGGACGTCCTCGCGAAGCCGCCGAACAGCCCGGAGCATGCCGAGGACCAGGTCTACCCGGCCGCCGCGTTCCTGCGGCAGGTCGCCCCGCTGTTCCGCGCGGCGCTGCCGACCTGGGAGAAGTACGAGGCACTGGAGCTGGTGTGCCGCACCAGTTGCGGCGGTGTCCTGATCGGCCGCGCCGAACTGGCCGAGTCCCGAGTCGCGAGGTGAACCCGATGACCGCACCGCAGAGCATCAGCGAGATCGCGTCCGCCCCGGACGCGGAGTGGTACCCGCTGTCGTCGGCGCAGCTGACGATGTGGCTGGCTGTCCAGTCCGGCGACGCCCACGCCGCGTACACGGTTCCCGCCGTCTACCGGCTGGACGGCGAGCTGGACGTCGAGGCGCTCAAGGAGGCGTTCACGGAGCTGCTGCGGCGCCATGAGGCGCTGCGCACCGTGTTCGGCAGCGTGGACGGCGTGCCCCGGCAGCGGCCGGCCGCCGAGGCGGAGCTGGACTGGACGTACCGGGTCGCCGCCCAGGGGACCGACCGGCTGATCGACCACTTCGTGTCGCGCCCGTTCGACCTGGCCGCCGGGCGCCTGCTGCACGTGATGCTGGTGCAGGAGGCCGCCGACCGTCACGTCCTGGTCCTCGCGGCGCACCACATCGCGGTCGACGGATGGTCGTTGACCGTGCTCCTCGACCAGGCGCTGGACGCCTACCTGCGACGTGTGCGGGGAGCCCCGCAGGAGGCCGAGGACGGTGCCCGGCTCCAGTACAAGGACTACGCGGTCTGGCAGCAGACCGTGCTCGACAGCGGCGCCCTGGACGCCTCCCGGGAGTACTGGCGGCAGCGTTTCCAGGAGCCGGTCGAGCGGGTGGACCTGCCCGCCGACCGCCCCCGCCCGACGGTGCGCAGCCACGTCGGCGCGAACGCCACCCGCGTCCTGCGGCAGGAGACGGTGGCCGCGCTCAGGGACCTCTGCCGGCTGGAGCGGACCACGGCGTTCGCCGCGCTCAGCGCCGCACTGCGGGTGCTGGTGTACCGCTACAGCGGGCAGCGGGACATCGCCCTGGGCACCTCCGCCGTCAACCGACCGCTGCCCGAGCTGTTCGACCAGGTCGGCTGCTACATCAACAGCGTGGCGCTGCGCGATCCGGTGCCGCCCGGCGCGAGCTTCCGCGAGCTGCTGCTCAGCAGCCACCGGACCGTGCGCGGCGCCCTCGGCCACGCCGAGTACCCGTTCGACCGGGTGGTCCGTGACGCGGGCGCCGACACCGAAGCGGGGCGCAACGCGCTCTTCGACATCATGATCATGTCCGATGAGGGCTTCGGCGAGCCCGGCGAACAGGTGCCCGGCCTGGGAGTGCAGGCGGTCCGCGTCGGCAACGGCCACAGCAAGATGGACCTGACTCTGTTCTTCGCGGAGACGCCCCAAGGGCTGCTCGCCACCGTCGAGTACGCCGTCGAACTGTTCGACGCCGACCGCATCGAACGGCTGCTGCGCCACTTCGAGGTCCTGCTGGCGGACGCGGTGGCCAGGCCGGACGAGCCGGTGGAGGCCCTCGAACTGCTCGACGCCGCCGAGCGCGAGCTCGTCACGCACGGCTTCAACCGCACCGACGCACCGTACGACCTCGACACCACCGTCGTGAGGCTGTTCGAAAAGCAGGTCCGGCGCACCCCGGACGCCGTCGCGGTCGTCGACGAGCACCGGTCCTGGACGTTCGCCGAGCTCAACGCGCAGGCCAACCGACTGGCGTGGACGCTGCGCGACAAGTACGGCGTGGCGACCGGCTCCCTGGTGGCGCTGCGGCTGGCCCGGTCCGCCGATCTGACGGCGGCGGTCCTCGGCGTCCTGAAGGCCGGTGGCGCGTACCTGCCGCTGAGCACGACCGACCCCGACGACCGGGTCCGCCACGTCCTCGACGACAGCGGATGCGCCGTCGTGCTGCGGGTCGGGGACGCCGATGACCCCGCCCTCACCGGCCGGACGCTGCTGGACCTGGCCGGTCCGCTGTCGGAGCGCACCGACGACCCGCCGCCCGCCGCGGGGCCGGACGACCTCGCCTACTGCATCTACACCTCAGGGTCCACCGGGCTCCCCAAGGGAGCCCTGGTCGAGCACCGCTCCCTGGCCAACCGGGTGCACTGGATGGTGGAGGACCTGGGCCTCGGCGAGGACGACGTCATCCTGCAGAAGACGCCGTACACGTTCGATGTCTCCGTCTGGGAACTGCTGCTGCCCGGGACGATCGGCGCCCGGCAGGTCATGCTCCCGCCCGGGGGAGAGTCCGACCCCGAGCTGATCCGGTCGGCCATCCGCCGCCACGCGGTGAGCGTGGTGCACTTCGTCCCGTCCATGCTCAGCCAGTACCTGAATACCTGTCAGGACGGCTTCCCGGGAGTTCGGTTCTGCGTCTGCAGCGGCGAGGAGCTCGACAGCAGCCTCGCGCGGAGCTTCTTCGGCGCCGTCGGGGACGACGGTGCGCGACTGGTCAACTACTACGGCCCGACCGAGGCGGCCGTGGACGTCACCACGCTGCACGTGGAACCCGACCGGCCGGTCACCCTCGGCCGTCCGGCGCCCAACAACCGCCTCTACGTCCTCGACGACAGCGGCCGGCCGTGCCCGATCGGCGTCACCGGTGAACTCTGCATCGGCGGGGCCCAGGTGGCCCGCGGCTACCTGAACCGCCCGGAGCTGACGGCGGAGCGGTTCGTCGTGGACCCGTTCGGCACCGGCCCGTTCGTCGCGGAGGGGGACGGCACCGGCCGGATGTACCGCACCGGTGACCTGGCTTGCTGGTCGCCCGACGGACAGCTGCGCTACCTGGGGCGGCGCGACAACCAGGTCAAGATCCGCGGCCAGCGCGTCGAGCTGGGCGAGATCGAACAGGCGCTGCGGGACGAACCCGGGATCGAGCGCGCCGTGATCCTCCCCCGCGCGACCGGCGGGGAGACCGGGCTGCTCTACGCCTACCTGGAGGCCACCGGTTCGGCGCCCTCCAACGAAGCCCTGCGCGCGGCGCTGCTGCGCCGCCTGCCGACCCACATGGTGCCCTCCCACTTCCTGCGTGTCGACACCCTGCCGCTCACCGCCAACGGCAAGGTGGACCGCCGGGCGCTGTCCCGGCTCGGCGACGGGGAGCTGGCGACCGCGGAGCGGGTGGCGGCCGCCACCGAGACCGAGCGGGCGGTGGCCGGGATCTGGTCCGCACTGCTCGGCAGCGACGCCTTCGGAAGCACGGACGACTTCTTCGTGATCGGGGGCCACTCCCTGCTGGCCCTGCAACTGGCCAGCCGGGTCAACGAGCACTTCGGCCTCGACCTGCCGTCGGCCGCCTATTTCGCCCACCGCTCCATCGCCGCCCAGGCCCGCCTGGTGGACGAGACGGCCCCACGGACCCACACCGGGATACCGGTGGTCGCCCGCACGGACGGCCACCCGCTGTCCTTCGCGCAGGAGCGGATGTGGTTCCTGTCGCAGCTCGACTCCGACAGCACGGCCTACCATATCCGTACGCTGGCGACCTTCCGCGGCCCGCTGGACGTCCCCGCCCTGCGCCTCGCGCTGGAGGACCTCGTCGCCCGGCACGAGCTGCTCCGCGTCACCTACGACGTGGCCGGCGGGACACCGACGCAGCGGGTCCGGGAAGGGCTGCCCCTGGCCTACGCCGAGCACGACCTGACCGCGTGCGATCCCGCGGAGCTGGACGAGGCCGTCGCACGGCTGGTGCAGACCGACGACATGGTGCCCTTCCGGCTCACCGAGGAGGCACCGGTCCGGTTCGCCCTGTTCCGGACGGGCCCGTCCGAGCACCGGTTCCTGCTCACGCTCCACCACATCGCGGGTGACGGCTGGTCCATGCGGCTGCTGATGCGCGATCTCGCGGCCCTCTACGGCCGGCGGGCGGATCCGTCGCAGGCGCAGCCCGTGCCGGCGCCGTCGCAGGTCCAGTACATCGACTACGCCGCGGCCGTCCGGGAACGGGTGGCGAGCGGGGCGGTCGAGCCCGACCTGCAGTACTGGCTCGCCAAGCTCGAAGGCGCGCCCCAGCTCGAACTGCCGACGGACGCGCCGGAGCCCCAGGGCAGCGGCCGGGCCGACGGCCGCCTCGCGCGGAGCGTGCCCGTGGAGACCGGCGCGGCACTGCACAGGCTCGCGGCGCAGACCTCGACGACCCCGTTCGAGATCACCATGGCCGCGCTCAACCTGCTCCTGTCCCGGCTCAGCGGCCAGTCGGACGTGGTGGTCGGCTACCCGGTGGCCAACCGTGACGCCGTCGAGACGGAGAGCATCGTCGGCCTGTTCCTCAACACGCTCGTGCTGCGGACCGAGCTGGCCGGCGACTCGACCTTCCTCGACCTGCTCTCCCGGGTCAGCGCCGGGCTCCACGAGGGCTACGCGCACGAGGCCGCGCCGTTCGAGCTGCTGGTGGAGCGACTCAACCCGGTGCGGCGCCTCGACCGCAGTCCCGTGTTCGACGTGTTGCTCAACTACCTCGGCCGGCTCCACGAGGAGGCGGTGATCGACGGCGTGGAGACGTCGTTCGACGACACCCTCTGGGAGCCCGAGGCCAAGCTGCCGTTCACGTTCTACATCTCGGAGCGGGACGACGCGGCCCTGCACATCGAGCTCGTCTACCGCACCGACTCCTGCTCGGCGGCCCGCGCGGCGGCCATGCTGGGGCAGTTCAGCGCACTGCTGACCCAGGTCGTCTCCGCACCGAACCGCCCGCTGGACGCGTACTCCCTGGTCCTGCCCGGTGACGCCCATGCCGGTGCGGCCCTGGCGACGCCGATGGACGCGCCCGCGCAGCCGCCGGTGACCGAACTGATCGCGGCCCGGGCCGCGATCGCACCGGACGCCACGGCCGTCAGCCACGGCGGCTCCGCCCTGACCTACCGGCAGCTGGTCGACCGCTCCGAGGAGCTCGCCCGGCACCTGGTCGCGGCGGGGTGCCGGCGGGGACAGGTGGTCGCGGTGACGGGGCCGCGGAGTCCGGGGTTCGTCGTGGCGATGCTGGCGGTGCTGCGCAGCGGCGCCGTGTTCTTCCCCGTGGATCCGGCGCTTCCGGCAGGGCGGCGTCGGCACCTGGTCGACGTCGGCGCTCCGGTGTTCTGCGTCCGGGTCGAGGAGGCCGACGAGCCGCAGCCCGCCGTCATCGAGCGCATGCCGCAGACCACCGTGGACGCCGGTACCGGGCTGTCACAGCCGGCGCGGCGCGAGGCGTCGCTCCCGGCGGCCCCTGAGGTGGCGCTCCCGGCGGTGGACCCCGATTCCCCCGCGTACCTGTTCTTCACCTCGGGAACCACGGGCACGCCCCGCGGAGTCCTGGGCCGGCACGCCTCGTTGACCCACTTCCTGCGCTGGCAGAGCCAGGAGTTCGGTGTGACGTCGCAGGACCGGTGCGCTCAGCTGACCAGCTCCTCCTTCGATGTGATGCTCCGTGACACGCTTGTCGGCCTGGTCAGCGGCGGCACCACGGTGCTGCCCGGGCCCGAGGACGTGCTGGGCGGGAAGGCGGTGTTCTCCTGGTTGGTGAGGGAGCGGATCACGGTGCTTCACGCGGCACCGACGGTGCTCCAGTCATGGCTGCTGGACGCGTCGGCCGGTACCGGCCTGGGCGATCTGCGACTGGCCTTCCTGGCCGGCGAGCCGCTCAAGGCGGCGCTCGTCCAGCGGTTCCGGGAGGTCCTCCCGAACTCCGCCGAGGTGGTGAACCTCTACGGCCCGACCGAGACGACGATGGCGAAGTTCGCGTACCGCGTCCCGCGGAACGCCGCGCTGCCGCAGCTGCTGCCGGTGGGCTCGCCGCTGCCGCAGTGCCAGGCCGTCCTGATGCGCGACGGTGAGCTGTGCGGTGTGGGCGAGCTGGGGGAGATCCTCATCCGCACGCCGTTCCGGACCTTCGGCTACTTCGAGAACTCCGAGGCGAACGAGACGGCCTTCCTGCCGAACCCGCAGCGCGCCGACGCGTCGGACCTGCTCTACCGGACCGGTGACCTGGGCCGGCTGCGCCCCGACGGGCTGCTGGAGGTCCGCGGCCGGATCGACGACCAGCTCAAGATCAACGGAGTGCGCCTGCACCCCGCCGAGATCGAGAGCGTGGCACTGGCGCACCCGTCGGTGTCCGCGTGCGTCGTCGTGGCGCACCGCCGCAGCACGGAGGAGTACCACCTGGTGGCGTACGCCGTCCCTCGTGCGGGCGCCGATACGGACCGTCTGTCGTCGCAGCTGCGCTCGCACCTGGCCGAGCAGTTGCCGTCGGCCCTCGTCCCCGCCGAGTTCATCGTGATCGACGCGATTCCGACGACGGCGAACGGCAAGCAGGACCGGTCCGCCCTGCCGCTCCCGCGCTTCCTGTCCGACCAGCCCGTCTCCGCCACGCCACCGCGCTCCGCGACCGAGGCGCAGATCTGCGCGATCTGGCAGGACGTCCTCGGCGGCCCGGTCGCCGGGATCGACCAGAACTTCTTCGAGCTCGGCGGCTCCTCGTTGAAGGTGCTGCGCCTGCACGCGCTGCTGAACGAGCACTTCTCCAGCGCGGTCCGGGTGGCACAGCTGTTCACCCATGCGACCGTCGCGGGTCAGGCAGAGCTGGTTGCCCCGCGCCAGGTCCGCCACGAGGAGAGCCTCCTCGGTGAAGGGGTCATCGTGCTGGATTTCTAGCCCCTCTTCCTGGAACCACGGAAAGTTCCGGCCGTGGGGGGGGGGGGGGCGGCCCCCCCCCCCCCCCCCCCCAAAACAAAAAAAACAACCCCCACCCCGCCCGGGGAGGGGGGGGAGGGGGAAGGGAAA
>NZ_JBFAYA010000044.1:0-26109 GCF_040681095.1 Streptomyces sp. NPDC051909
GTGGGCCCCCGCGCACTGCGCGGGGGCCCACCCCTTCGCCCGTACGAGGAATCGTTACGGCAGCGCCAGCATCCGCTCGAGCGCGAGCTTCGCGAACGCCTCCGTCTCCTTGTCGACCTGGATCCGGTTGACCAGGTTGCCCTCGGCCAGCGACTCGAGCGCCCACACCAGGTGCGGCAGGTCGATGCGGTTCATGGTCGAGCAGAAGCAGACCGTCCTGTCCAGGAAGACGACCTCCTTGCCCTCCGGGGCGAAGCGGTCGGCGAGGCGCTTCACCAGGTTCAGCTCGGTGCCGATCGCCCACTTCGAGCCGGCCGGGGCCGCCTCCAGGGTCTTGATGATGTACTCCGTCGAGCCCACGTGGTCCGCCGCGGCGACGACCTCGTGCTTGCACTCGGGGTGGACGAGCACGTTGACGCCCGGGATGCGCTCGCGCACGTCGTTCACCGAGTCCAGGCTGAAGCGGCCGTGCACCGAGCAGTGGCCCCGCCACAGGATCATCTTCGCGCCGCGCAGCTCCTCGGCGGTCAGGCCGCCGTTCGGCTTGTGCGGGTTGTAGACCACGCAGTCGTCCAGGGACATGCCCATGTCGCGGACGGCGGTGTTGCGGCCCAGGTGCTGGTCCGGCAGGAACAGCACCTTCTCGCCCTGCTCGAAGGCCCAGTCCAGGGCCTTCTTCGCGTTGGACGAGGTGCAGATGGTGCCGCCGTGCTTGCCGGTGAAGGCCTTGATGTCGGCGGAGGAGTTCATGTACGAGACGGGCACGACCTGCTCGGCGATGCCGGCCTCGGTCAGCACGTCCCAGCACTCGGCGACCTGCTCGGCGGTGGCCATGTCGGCCATCGAGCAGCCCGCGGCGAGGTCCGGCAGGACGACCTTCTGGTCGTCGCCGGTCAGGATGTCCGCCGACTCGGCCATGAAGTGCACGCCGCAGAAGACGATGTACTCGGCCTCCGGCTTGGCGGCGGCGTCACGGGCGAGCTTGAAGGAGTCGCCGGTGACGTCGGCGAACTGGATGACCTCGTCGCGCTGGTAGTGGTGCCCGAGGACGAAGACCTTGTCCCCGAGCTTCTCCTTGGCGGCGCGGGCGCGCTCCACCAGGTCCGGGTCGGAGGGCGACGGGAGGTCGCCGGGGCACTCCACGCCGCGCTCGCTCTTCGGGTCGGCCTCGCGGCCGAGCAGGAGGAGGGCGAGCGGCGTCGGCTGGACGTCCAAGGGCTGGGCGGTGGTCACGTCACGCACCCTTTCTACTTCTACGGTGAGCCTCGAAAAGCCTTTTCGTCTAAATGACGTTATCTATCATAACCGGTTCATGTCACTTTGACGATGTCCATAGTGTCGATGTGACGCATTCGCCTTCCGCGTCTCCGGACGCGGTGTGCGAGCATGGACAGGGAAAGACAGGCCTCGGCCCGGAATGAATCCGGGGCCCCGCCGGTTGCAACCGTCGGCAAGCAGTCTCCGTACCAACCCGGGAGAGAAGCAGATGTCCGTATCGGACGAGAAGACCACTGTCAGCGACGGCATCCTCCTGTCCGACGCCGCCGCGGCCAAGGTCAAGGCCCTGCTCGACCAGGAAGGCCGTGACGACCTGGCGCTGCGCGTCGCCGTTCAGCCCGGTGGCTGCTCCGGCCTGCGTTACCAGCTGTTCTTCGACGAGCGCTCGCTCGACGGCGACGTCGTCAAGGACTTCGGCGGCGTCAAGGTCGTCACCGACCGCATGAGCGCTCCGTACCTGGGCGGCGCCTCGATCGACTTCGTCGACACCATCGAGAAGCAGGGCTTCACGATCGACAACCCGAACGCGACGGGTTCCTGCGCCTGCGGCGACAGCTTCAGCTAAGCCTGGCGCCAGATGCGCGAGAGGGTGGCACCCGGACTCCGGGTGCCACCCTCTCGCGTGTTCCGCCGTCGGTACGGGCGCCCTACGGCCGCGGCACCGCCTCGTTGCTCGCCCCGTCCACCACCGGGCGGTCACCCAGCGGCGCCTGGAGCGTCACCGTACGGGTGATCTCGACGGCCATCATGATGCAGGCCCGCCCCGGCTCCTTGGCCTTCTCCGCGATCCGCACCACGACCTGCCGCGGACTCTCCTCGGCCGTCACCGTGTAGTCGCTGCACACCCCGCCCCAGAAGGTCACCGACAGCTTCCGGCCGTCCGGGGCCGTCGTGAACGAGGTGATCTGCCGGACCGGCGCCGTGCCCTGGTCCGGCGGCGGCGTGGGCTCCGGCGTGGGGTTCGGCGCGGGCTTCGAGGCGGCCGGCGGGGCCAGATAGCGCGCGTCCACCGCCGTCCGCACCACCGTGTACGGCTTCGCGTCCGCCTTCGCCCGCGCCTCGAAGAGCCACGCCGGCACGAGCACCTGTTCCCCGTCCACGTACTGCGCGGCCAGACCGAAGCGTGCCCCGGTCACCTCCACCACGGTCGGGGGAGCGGTGTCGACCGTGGTCTGGCAGGGCGCGTCGCCCGGCAGGCCCGGCTTTCCGCCCGGTTGCCCGTCCGTGCTCGCCGGCGGATCCGTGGCGCAGCCGCCGATCCCGATCGGGCCGGTGCCCTTCGAGGCCTCGTTCAGCTCGGCCAGCGCCTTCTCCGCGCCGACCACCGGATAGGTGTCGCCCTTCGCGGGCTCCTTCAGACGTCCGCTGCCCGCCGTCACGGAGCCGTCCGGGCCGATGTGGAGGCCGGTCGACCAGCCGTAGGTGGGCAGACCGCCCACCACCGGGTCGGCGTTCACCACCCGCTCCGAGCCGTTCATCACCTGGCTCGCGTCCACCTTGGCGGCGTCCTGGCCGATCGCCTTCAGGACCGGGGCCGCGGCCGCCCTGGCCGCCGCCTCGCTCACCGGAGAACCGCCGCCCGTCGGAGGCTTGGCCTCGCCCGGTGGCGGACAGGCCTTGCCCTTGAGGCAGGAGTCGCCGACCGGGCCGCCGTCGTACCGGCTGAGCGTCCAGCTGCCCGGCGCCTTCGCGGACACGTCCAGCCGCAGCCCCGCCGTGTCCTTCTCCGGGTCGAGCCGCCACACCTCGCCGACGAGCCGCGGCTCGCCCGCGAGGCCGAGCGCCTCGGCCAGCCGGGTCACCTCCGCCGAGGTGACCCGGCCCTCGGGCCGGTGGACCGCGGCCGAGGAGGGCCCCTGGGGGAGCGGACCCTTGGCTCGATAGACGGTGCCGTTCGGACCGCCGCCCGGGTCGGGTTCACCCGGGGCGATTCCCGGACCGCCGGTGTCCGTGCCGCCCAGCTTCAACGGCGGGGGAGCGGCGCCCGCGTCCTTCGCCTCACCCGCGCCGGCCGTGCTGCCGTCGCCCGACGCGGTCGCGGCGTAGTACACGCCCCCGCCGCCCACGAGGAGCACCCCCGCCGCCACCGAGGCGACGAGAAGCGGGCCGCGCTTCCTCGGCCGGTTCTCCGTCTCCGTACTGCTGCTCACCGCGCGCTCCTCCAGATGTGGCATCCCTGCGGAAGACACCTCTGGGACGGGAGCGGCGCCCGGACGGTTCCCCGCGGGTCAGCCCCCTGATCCGCCGGACGGGCCCTACGCCCCGTACTCCGCGGTGGCCGCGATCAGCCGGGCCGAGTCCGCCGGGACCCGGACGCCGTGGATCAGTGCGGGGGAGACCGGATCGGCCGACGGGGCGGCGGGCGTCACCCAGTGCGGGGCCATCCGCGCGCCGTCACCGCACAGCTCCGCAAGGCTGAACTCGGACTCCTGGTGCTCACGAGGAGCGGGGTACGTGGTCATGGCGGCACCGTACGCACGGTCCGGCTTCGGGGAAAAGCCCTACTCTGGGGTAGTTTCCACTGTTCGGCTTCACCCTTTCCACCCGGTAGCGTGAACTGTCATCGCCGTCCCTTTCCACAGGAGCGTTCAGCCGTGCGTATCGCAGTCACCGGCTCCATCGCCACCGACCACCTCATGACCTTCCCGGGCCGGTTCGCCGACCAGCTCGTGGCGGACCAGCTCCACACGGTCTCTCTGTCGTTCCTCGTGGACAACCTCGACGTCCGCCGGGGTGGCGTCGCGGCGAACATCTCCTTCGGCATGGGGCAGCTCGGCGGCCGCCCGGTGCTGGTCGGCGCGGCCGGCTTCGACTTCGACGAGTACCGCGCCTGGCTCGACCGGCACGGCGTGGACACCGGCTCCGTCCGCATCTCCGAGGTCCTGCACACCGCCCGCTTCGTGTGCACCACGGACAAGGACCACAACCAGATCGGCTCCTTCTACACCGGCGCCATGAGCGAGGCCCGGCTGATCGAGCTCAAGGCCGTCGCCGACCGTGTGGGCGGCCTCGACCTGGTCCTCATCGGCGCCGACGACCCCGAGGCGATGCTGCGCCACACCGAGGAGTGCCGGACCCGCGAGATCCCCTTCGCCGCCGACTTCTCGCAGCAGATCGCGCGCATGGACGGCGAGGAGATCCGCACCCTCATGGACGGGGCGACCTACCTCTTCTCCAACGAGTACGAGAAGGGCCTCATCGAGTCGAAGACCGGCTGGACCGAGGAGGAGATCCTCGGCCGTGTCGGGCACCGCATCACCACCCTCGGCTCCCGCGGCGTGCGCATCGAGCGCTCCGGCGAGGACCCGATCGAGGTCGGCTGCCCCGAGGAGGAGGCCAAGGTCGACCCGACCGGTGTCGGCGACGCCTTCCGCGCCGGTTTCCTGACCGGTCTGTCCTGGGGCGTCGGCCTGGAGCGCGCCGCGCAGGTCGGCTGCATGCTCGCCACCCTGGTGATCGAGACCCTGGGCACCCAGGAGTACACCCTGCGCCGCGCCCACTTCATGGACCGCTTCACCAAGGCCTACGGCGACGAGGCCGCCGCCGAGGTCCAGGCGCACCTGGCCTGATCCGTACGGTCGCCGAGGCGCACCGCGCGCCGCACACCGTCACACCGGAGCCCCGGGGCCGCGCGCCCCGGGGCTCCGGCGCCGTCAGGCCACCCGCCGCACCACGTACGCCGTGCCGCCCTTCGGCGAGGGCTCCTCGCCCACGTACTCCTGACCGCGCATCTCGCACCAGGCCGGGATGTCGAGCCGGGCCGCCTCGTCGTCCGAGAGCACCGTCACCGTGCCGCCCACCGGGACGTCGCCGATGACCTTGGCCAGCTCGATCACCGGGATCGGGCAGCGCCGGCCGAGCGCGTCGACCAGCAGGGTGCCGGCCGTCTCCACCGGCGTCTCGAACATCGCCGCCGGGGCGCCGAGCCGGTCGCGCACGCCGGCCACCACCCCGGGCAGCACCGCGAG
Organism: Streptomyces sp. NPDC051909; assembly: GCF_040681095.1. NCBI lineage: Bacteria > Bacillati > Actinomycetota > Actinomycetes > Kitasatosporales > Streptomycetaceae > Streptomyces > Streptomyces sp. NPDC051909. The sequence goes on from NZ_JBFAYA010000044.1 coordinate 5,247, forward strand.
GAAGCGGTCCACGTCCTCCTCCGTCGTACCGGCCGGCAGCGACACCCGGACGTTCCCCTCGCTCAGCACCCCCATCGCGCGCAGCACATGGCTCGGCGTCAGCGTCGAACTCGTGCACGACGAACCGGACGAAACGGAGAAACCCTCCCGGTCCAGCTCCGACAGCAGGGTCTCCCCGTCGACATAGAGACAGGAGAAGGTGACGAGATGGGGCAGCCGGCGCACCGGGTCGCCCACCACCTCCACGTCCGGCACCAGCTCCGGCACCCGCGCCCGGATCCGGTCCACGAGCGCCCGCAGCCGCGCCGACTCGGCCGCCGCCTCCGCCCGTACCGCCCGCAGCGAGGCCGCCGCCGCCACGATCCCCGGCAGGTTCTCGAAGCCCGGCGCCCGCCCCGACTCCCGCTCGTCCGCCGGACCTTGCGGGGCGAACCGGACACCCTTGCGCACCGCGAGCAGTCCCACCCCCGAGGGCCCGCCCCACTTGTGCGCGCTCGCCGCGAGCAGCGACCAGCCCGCCGGCACCGGCCCCCAGGCGAGGGACTGCGCCGCGTCCACGAGCAGCGGCACCCCGGCCGCCGCGCAGGCCCCGGCCACCTCGGCCACCGGCTGCTCGGTGCCCACCTCGTGATTGGCGGACTGCAGACAGGCCAGGGCGGTACGGGAGTCGAGCGCCGCCGCGAAGACCGCCGGGTCCACCGCGCCGGACCGCCCCACCGGCACCTCGGCCACCGTGCCGCCCGCCGCCGCGTGCGACTCGCCGGCGTGCAGTACGGAGGAGTGTTCGACCGCCGACACCACGAGCCGGTCCCCGACACGCCGACGCCCGGCGAGCGCCCCGGAGATCCCGGCGTGAACCGCGCGCGTCCCCGAAGGAGTGAACACGAGCTCGTCGGGCCGACAGCCCACCGCCTCCGCCGCGGCCTCCCGGGCGGCGTCGAGCAGCAGCCGGGCCCGCCGCCCCTCCCGGTACAGCCGGGCCGGATCGGCCCAGCCCTCGTCCAGCGAGGCGAGCAGCGCCTGACGGGCCACGGGGTGCAGCGGAGCCGCGGACGCGGCGTCGAAGTACGGCATCCGCCCACGCTATCCCCGCCGTCCCGGCCGGTCCGCGATGCCCCGTCAGAAGCCCGGCCCGCACCGCCGATCGGCCCTGTCGGACCCCCGCCCGGAACCCGGGAGTCCACCCCTTCGGGGACTCGGACGGCGCGTTGGGCACCCTCCCCGCGCGACCCCAAATAGCGTCCAGTAGGGTTTGGTCCGCATAAACATCCAAACCCCTGCCCGCGGCCGGGGCGGCGACCGACCAGCGAGACGGACGGCCGTGGCAGCCGACCTATGCGGGCCGAGACTCTCGGGAAGGCGCTACGTGAGTCCCAACGGCTCCGACCGCTCGTCGCGGCGCCCGATGCGGCGGAAGCTGCCGCAGGTGCTGACTGCGGGCCTGATCCTGGCGACAGCCACCGGTTGCTCGTACAACTGGGAAGACTTCCCCCGCCTTGGCATGCCCACCCCCGTCACGGAAGAGGCTCCGCGGATCCTCTCCCTCTGGCAGGGCTCCTGGGCCGCCGCCCTCATCGTGGGCATCCTGGTCTGGGGCCTCATCCTGTGGGCCGCCATGTTCCACCGGCGCAGCCGCACCAAGGTCGAGGTACCTTCGCAGACCCGGTACAACATGCCGATCGAGGCGCTGTACACGGTCACCCCGCTCATCATCGTGTCGGTGCTCTTCTACTTCACCGCGCGCGACGAGGCCAAGCTCCTCGAGCTCACCCCGAAGCCGCCGCACACGGTCAACGTGGTCGGCTACCAGTGGAGCTGGGGCTTCAACTACATCGAGGACGTCCCCGGTGTGAAGGGCAACGCCAAGACGGCCCCGAACCTCGCGGCGATTCCGGACAAGTACAAGGACGCGTTCCCGGACAACGCGGGCGGCGTCTACGACGCCGGCATCCCCGGCACCCGGAACCCGCAGACCGGCAACCCGGGCCCGACCCTGTGGCTGCCGAAGGGCGAGCGGGTCCGCTTCGTTCTGACCTCGCGTGACGTCATCCACTCCTTCTGGGTGGTCCCCTTCCTCATGAAGCAGGACGTCATCCCGGGTCACACCAACGCCTTCGAGGTCGTCCCGACGCAGGAAGGCACATTCCTCGGCAAGTGCGCCGAGCTCTGCGGTGTCGACCACTCCCGGATGCTCTTCAACGTCAAGGTGGTCTCTCCGGAGCGCTACCAGCAGCACCTGAAGGAGCTGGCGGAGAAGGGGCAGACCGGCTACATCCCGTCCGGCATCGAGCAGACGGACCCGGCCAGGAATGCGGAGAGCAACCAACTGTGAGCATCCTCAACGAACCCCAGGGTGCGGCCGCGGCTGAGGACTCGTACGAGAACGAGCTTCCGGTACGCCGCAAGCAGCCCGGCAACGTGGTGGTGAAGTGGCTGACCACCACCGACCACAAGACCATCGGCACCATGTACATGGTCACGTCGTTCGCGTTCTTCTGCATCGGCGGCGTCATCGCGCTCTTCATGCGCGCGGAGCTGGCCCGCCCCGGCACGCAGATCATGTCGAACGAGCAGTTCAACCAGGCGTTCACCATGCACGGCCTGATCATGCTGCTGATGTTCGCGACGCCGCTGTTCGCCGGCTTCGCGAACTGGATCATGCCGCTGCAGATCGGTGCCCCCGATGTGGCGTTCCCGCGACTGAACATGTTCGCCTACTGGCTGTACCTGCTCGGCTCGCTGATCGCCGCGGCCGCCTTCCTCACCCCGAGCGGCGCGCCCAGCTTCGGCTGGTTCATGTACGCGCCGCTGTCCGACGCGGTGCACTCGCCGGGCATCGGCGCCGACATGGGCATCATGGGTCTGGCCCTGTCCGGCTTCGGTACGATCCTCGGCTCGGTCAACTTCATCACCACGATCATCTGCATGCGCGCTCCGGGCATGACGATGTTCCGCATGCCGATCTTCACCTGGAACGTGCTGCTGACCGCCGTGCTGGCGCTCATCGTCTTCCCGGTGCTCGCGGCCGCGCTGTTCGCCCTGGAGGCGGACCGGAAGTTCGGTGCCCACGTCTTCGACGCCTCCAACGGCGGCGCCCTGCTGTGGCAGCACCTCTTCTGGTTCTTCGGCCACCCCGAGGTGTACATCATCGCCCTGCCGTTCTTCGGCATCATCTCCGAGGTCATCCCGGTCTTCAGCCGCAAGCCGATGTTCGGCTACATCGGTCTGGTGGCCGCGACCATCGCGATCGCCGGTCTGTCCGTGACCGTGTGGGCTCACCACATGTACGTCACCGGTGGCGTGCTCCTGCCGTTCTTCTCCTTCATGACGTTCCTCATCGCCGTACCGACCGGCGTGAAGTTCTTCAACTGGATCGGAACGATGTGGAAGGGCTCACTGTCCTTCGAGACCCCGATGCTGTGGGCCGTCGGCTTCCTGATCACCTTCACCTTCGGTGGTCTGACCGGCGTCATCCTGGCCTCGCCCCCGATGGACTTCCACGTCTCCGACTCGTACTTCGTCGTGGCGCACTTCCACTACGTCATCTTCGGCACCGTGGTCTTCGCGATGTTCTCCGGCTTCCACTTCTGGTGGCCGAAGTTCACCGGCAAGATGCTGGACGAGCGCCTCGGCAAGATGACCTTCTGGACGCTGTTCGTGGGCTTCCACGGCACGTTCCTGGTGCAGCACTGGCTGGGCGCCGAGGGCATGCCGCGTCGTTACGCGGACTACCTGGAGGCCGACGGCTTCACGGTGCTGAACTCGATCTCGTCGATCTCCTCGTTCCTGCTCGGTCTGTCGATCCTGCCGTTCTTCTACAACGTCTGGAAGACCGCCAAGTACGGCAAGAAGGTCGAGGTCGACGACCCGTGGGGCTACGGCCGCTCGCTCGAGTGGGCGACCTCCTGCCCGCCGCCGCGGCACAACTTCCTCACCCTGCCCAAGATTCGTTCCGAATCCCCGGCGTTCGACCTGCACCACCCTGAGATCGCGGCTCTCGACCAGCTCGAGAACAAGCCCGAAGAGGTGGCGGCCCTCACCGGTGGCAAGGAGGCCGGCAAGTGAAGATCCAGGGCAAGATGTTCATCTGGCTCAGCGTCTTCGTCCTCGCCATGACGATCCTCTATGGCGTGTGGGCGAAGGAGCCGGCCGGTACGGCGGCGCTCTTCATGACGTTCGGCCTGTGCATCATGGTCGGCTACTACCTGACCTTCACGGCCAGGCGGGTCGACAAGCTGGCGCAGGACGACAAGGAGGCCGACGTCGCGGACGAGGCCGGCGAGCTGGGCTTCTTCGCCCCGCACAGCTGGCAGCCGCTTCTGCTGGCCACGGGTGGCGCGCTCGCCTTCGCGGGCATCGCCATCGGCTGGTGGCTGCTGTACTTCTCGGCGCCGTTCATCCTGGTCGGCATCTTCGGCTGGGTCTTCGAGTTCTACCGCGGTGAGAACCAGAACCAGTAGCAGCACCCCGTAACACCCCGAGGGGCCCGGTCACTTCGTTCCGACGAAGCGGCCGGGCCCCTCTTTTGGCACGCCCGGCGCGCCGCGCGCGAGGATTGTTCTTAGCGTGAGGTCATGAACGACACGCCGCGCATTCGGACTGTTCTGAGCTGCACTCTTCTGGCCCTCTCCGTCACGGCGGGCGTCACGGCGTGCGCGGGCGGCGGGGACCATCCGCTGTCGGCGACGCCCTTCGACGCGGCGGACCAGATCGCCTTCAACACCCCCGGCGACGGGAAGAAGGCCGACCCCGAGAAGCCCCTGGAGATCACCGCCAAGGGCGACGACGGGCGGATCACCGACGTCACCGCCACCGACGAGGCAGGGCACCACCTGGCGGGCGAACTCACCGCAGACGGCCAGAAGTGGCGCTCCACGGCCGCGCTGGCGGCCGGCGCCCGCTACACCGTCCGGGTGGCCACCGAGGACGAGGACGGCGCCCGGGGAGCCCGTACGTTCACCTTCGAGACCGCCCCGGCCAAGCGGGCCCTCACCGTCGCGTTCGGCCCCGAGGCGGGCACGTACGGCGTCGGACAGCCCATCACCGCCGAGCTGAGCCTCCCGGTGAAGGACAAGGCGGCCCGCGCCGTGGTCGAACGGGCCCTCAAGGTCCGCTCCACCCCGGCCGTGCAGGGCTCCTGGTACTGGGTGGACGACAAGAAGCTGCACTTCCGTCCGAAGGATTACTGGCCCACCGGCGCGACCGTCACGGTCACCGGCAACCTGGACGGCCTCAAGGTCGGCGACAAGCTCTACGGCGGCGCGTCCAAGCCGCTGAAGCTCACCATCGGCGACCGCATCGAGGCCGTCGCGGACGCCGGCTCCCACCAGATGACGGTGCGCCGCAACGGAGAAGTGATCAACACCATTCCGGTCACCACCGGAAAGCCGGGCTTCTCCACCCGTAACGGGATCAAAGTGGTGCTCGGCAAGGAGTACTACGTCCGGATGCGGGGCACCAGCATCGGCATCGCGGAGGGCAGCTCCGACTCGTACGACCTGCCCGTCTACTACGCCACCCGGGTCACCTGGAGCGGCGAGTACGTGCACGCCGCCCCCTGGTCGGTGGGCTCCCAGGGCGTCGCCAACGTCAGCCACGGCTGTGTCGGCATGTCGACCAGCAACGCGGCCTGGTTCTACGAGAACGTGCGCCCAGGCGACATCGTCCGCGTCGTCAACAGCGAGGGCGAGATGATGGACACCTTCGGCAACGGCTTCGGCGACTGGAACCTCGCCTGGGACAAGTGGCGCACAGGCAGCGCCCTGGTGGCCGAGAAGGGCGACCCCACGGCCACCGAGGACGCGAAGGCGAGACTGCGGCCTTCTCTCTAGCGGCTCGGTTCACCTCCGGGCGCCTTCAGCAGGCGCCGACGGTCGACCGTGCTCGGCCTTCGTCCCTCAGGCCTCCGCGCGCTCTTCCTTTCGGCACCTGCGGCGCCCTTCGGCTCACTCGCCGGCCCGGCCAGGGCTACGCGTCGATCGACAGGCGCGAGCGCAGCAGGCCCGCCAGGGACGCCGCGAACTCGACCGGTTCCACCGGAAGGGTGACCGCGGCGTCCGCGCGGCTCCAGGTGGCCAGCCAGGCGTCCTGCGGGCGGCCGATGAGCAGCAGCACCGGCGGGCAGCGGAAGACCTCGTCCTTGATCTGCCGGCACACGCCCATGCCGCCGGCCGGGACGGCCTCGCCGTCGAGCACGCACGCGTCGATGCCGCCCGCGTCCAGCGCGTCGAGCACCGCCGGCAACGTCGCGCACTCCACGAACTCGACCGGGGGAACATCGGCGGCGGGCCTGCGCCCGGCCGCGAGGCGGACCTGCGCGCGGGTGTTCGCGTCGTCGCTGTAGACCAGGACCGTGGCGCTCGACTGCATCGTTCCTCCGTGAAGGTGGTCGGTCGTTGGCGCGGATGCTACTCCGGTCCACATCCCGTCAACACCCGTTCAACACCTGTTCGAAGGGTGGCGGAGGGGCCCTCCGATGGGCCGTTCGGGCAGGACACGCGCCCCGGACACTCCGAACGGCACCCCCCGGAGTGAGGGCGGGATAAGCGACCGACATAATGTCGGTCGTGGCGACAGTAACGACAGTAGAAACCGGGCACGCGCACCCGTCGGTCAATCGACCGAACCTCACCAGCGTCGGAACCATCATCTGGCTGAGTTCCGAGCTGATGTTCTTCGCGGCCCTCTTCGCGATGTACTTCACCCTGCGATCCGTGATGGGCGCCGAGTACTGGACGGAACAGGCCGACGCCCTGAACCTTCCGTTCTCGGCGACGAACACCACGATCCTGGTGCTCTCCTCCCTCACCTGCCAGCTCGGCGTCTTCGCCGCCGAGCGGGGCGACGTGAAGAAGCTCCGGGCGTGGTTCATCCTCACGTTCGTGATGGGCTCGATCTTCATCGGCGGCCAGGTCTTCGAGTACACCGAGCTGGTGAAGGCGGACGGCCTGTCGCTGTCCTCCGACCCGTACGGCTCCGTGTTCTACCTGACCACCGGCTTCCACGGCCTGCACGTGACGGGCGGTCTCATCGCCTTCCTGCTGGTCCTCGGCCGGACGTACGCCGCCAGGAGGTTCACTCACGAGCAGGCAACCGCCGCCATCGTCGTGTCCTACTACTGGCACTTCGTCGATGTCGTCTGGATCGGCCTCTTCGCCACGATCTACCTGATCAAGTAATCGGGCTCCGCCTCCCGGCGGACCGAGACACATCCAGCAAGCATCGACGCAGAAGATCCTGACACCGGGGTAATCCGTGAAAAAGCTCTCCGCACGACGACGCCATCCGCTGGCGGCGGTCGTCGTCCTACTCCTCGCGCTGGCGGCAACTGGGGGGCTGTACGCCGCGTTCGCACCCGCGGGCACGGCGAAGGCCGATGAAACCGCCCAGTCCCTCGCCATCGAGGAGGGCCAGAAGCTCTACGCCGTCGGCTGTGCCAGCTGCCACGGAACCGGCGGTCAGGGCACCTCTGACGGCCCGTCCCTGGTCGGCGTCGGTTCGGCGGCGGTGGACTTCCAGGTCGGCACCGGCCGTATGCCCGCGCAGCAGCCGAGCCCCCAGGCCCCGAAGAAGCCGGTCGTCTACACGCAGGCTGAGATCGACCAGCTCGCGGCGTACGTCGCCTCCCTCGGAGCCGGCCCGATCACGCCGAAGGAAGGCCAGTACAGCCCCGAGGGCGCAGACATCGCCAAGGGTGGCGAACTGTTCCGCTCCAACTGTGCCCAGTGCCACAACTTCACCGGCGAGGGCGGCGCGCTGACCTACGGCAAGTACGCGCCGAACCTCGAGGGCGTGGACCCGAAGCACCTCTACGAGGCCATGCAGACCGGCCCGCAGAACATGCCCTCCTTCCCCGACACGACGATGCCGGAGAAGCAGAAGAAGGACATCATCGCCTACGTCCAGGCCGTGAACAGCGACAAGGCCGACAACCCGGGCGGTCTCAAGCTCGGTGGCCTCGGCCCCGTCAGCGAGGGCCTGTTCGCGTGGGTCTTCGGACTGGGCGCACTGATCGCAGTTGCCATCTGGGTCGCGGCCCACACCGCTAAGGCCAAGAAGTCATGAGTACCCAAGAGAATCCAGAAGAGAACCTGCCGACCGAGCAGGCCACCGCGCACGGCGCGGTGAAGGTCGCCGACGACCCGTTCGCCGACCCGGGCCTTCCGCCCCACAAGCCGCGCATCCAGGACATCGACGAGCGGGCCGCCAAGCGGTCCGAGCGCGCGATCGCCTTCATGTTCACGCTGTCGATGCTGGCCACGATCGGCTTCATCGCCTCGTACGTGATCTTCCCGGTCGACCAGATCGTGTACATCTGGCCCTTCGGCCGGGTGTCCGCGCTCAACTTCGCCCTGGGTCTGACCCTCGGTGCGGCGCTGTTCTTCATCGGCGCCGGCGCGGTCCACTGGGCCCGCACCCTGATGTCCGACGTCGAGGTGGCCGACGACCGTCACCCGATCGAGGCCACGCCCGAGGTCAAGGCGAAGGTCATGGCGGACTTCGCGGCCGGTGCCGCCGAGTCCGGCTTCGGCCGCCGCAAGCTGATCCGCAACACGCTCTTCGGTGCGCTGGCCCTGGTGCCGCTCTCCGGCGTCGTGCTGCTGCGTGACATGGGCCCGCTGCCCGAGAAGAAGCTCCGCTCCACCCTGTGGACCAAGGGCAAGCTGCTCATCAACATGAACACCAACGAGCCGCTGCGTCCCGAGGACGTCGCCGTCGGTTCGCTGACGTTCGCCAAGCCCGAGGGCCTGGAGGAGCACGACCACGACTTCCAGACCGAGATCGCCAAGGCCGCCCTGATGATCGTCCGGATCCAGCCGGAGGACATCAAGGACAAGCGCGAGCTCGAGTGGTCGCACGACGGCATCGTCGCCTTCTCGAAGATCTGCACCCACGTCGGCTGCCCGATCTCCCTGTACGAGCAGCAGACGCACCACGTGCTGTGCCCGTGCCACCAGTCCACCTTCGACCTGTCCGACGGCGCCCGCGTCATCTTCGGCCCGGCCGGCCACGCCCTCCCGCAGCTGCGGATCGGCGTGAACGACAAGGGCTTCCTCGAAGCGCACAGCGACTTCGAAGAGCCCGTCGGTCCTGCCTTCTGGGAGCGCGGATGAGCACTGTGACGAATACGAAGAAGGCGCCCGCCGGTGAGCGGATCGCCGACTGGGCCGACGGACGCCTGGGGATCTACACGCTGGCCAAGGCCAACATGCGGAAGATCTTCCCGGACCACTGGTCCTTCATGCTGGGCGAGGTCTGCCTCTACAGCTTCCTCATCATCATCCTGACGGGTGTCTACCTGACGCTGTTCTTCCACCCGTCGATGAACGAGGTGGAGTACGTCGGACCGTACGTCCCGCTCCAGGGACAGCTCATGTCCGAGGCGTTCAACTCGACCATGCACATCTCGTTCGAGGTGCGCGGTGGTCTGCTGATCCGGCAGATCCACCACTGGGCGGCGCTGATCTTCCTCGCCGGCATGTTCGTGCACATGATGCGCGTGTTCTTCACCGGCGCGTTCCGCAAGCCGCGTGAGATCAACTGGCTGTTCGGCTTCCTGCTGTTCTTCCTGGGCATGTTCACCGGTTTCACCGGTTACTCGCTCCCGGACGACCTGCTCTCCGGCACCGGTGTGCGCTTCATGCAGGGCGCGATCCTGTCCGTGCCGATCGTCGGCACGTACCTCTCGATGTTCCTGTTCGGCGGCGAGTTCCCCGGCGGCGACTTCGTCGCCCGGTTCTACTCGGCGCACGTGCTGCTGCTCCCGGGCATCATGCTCGGCCTGGTGGTCGCGCACCTCATCCTGGTGTTCGTCCACAAGCACACGCACTTCGAGGGCCCCGGCCGTACGAACAAGAACGTCGTCGGCATGCCGCTGCTGCCGGTGTACATGGCGAAGGCCGGAGGCTTCTTCTTCCTGGTCTTCGGTGTCATCGCGGTCATCGCGGCGCTCGCCTCGATCAACCCGATCTGGGCCATCGGCCCGTACCGCCCGGACCAGGTGTCCACCGGCGCCCAGCCCGACTGGTACATGGGCTTCGCCGAGGGTCTGATCCGTGTCATGCCGGGCTGGGAGATCAACCTGTGGGGCCACACGCTGGTCCTGGGTGTCTTCATCCCGCTGGTGATCTTCCCGCTCGTCCTGGCGGCCATCGCGGTCTACCCGTTCATCGAGTCCTGGATCACCGGCGACAAGCGCGAGCACCACATCGCGCAGCGCCCGCGCAACGCTCCGACGCGCACCGCCTTCGGTGTCGCCTGGATCACCGCGTACATGATCATGCTCATCGGTGGTGGAAACGACCTCTGGGCGACCCACTTCTACCTGTCGATCAACTCGATCACCTGGTTCGTGCGGATCTTCTTCTTCGTCGGCCCGGTCATCGCGTTCATCGTCACCAAGCGGATCTGCCTCGGCCTCCAGCGCCGGGACAAGGACAAGGTGCTGCACGGGCGTGAGTCCGGCATCATCAAGCGCCTGCCGCACGGTGAGTTCGTCGAGGTCCACACCCCGCTCAGCCAGGGCGAGCGCTACAAGCTCACCGCGCACGAGCAGTACGAGCCGGCCGAGCTGCCGCCGGCCGTCGACGAGAACGGTGTGGAGCGCAAGATCGGACGCATGCAGAAGCTCCGGGTCAAGCTCAACCGGGGTTACTACGCCGACGACAACCAGGTCCTCAAGCCGACCGTCGAGGAGTTCAAGGAGATCGAGAGCGGCCACGGCCACCACTGATCGCCACTGAACACCTGACCTTCCAGGTCGCCACAGCGGGAGCCCCGTCCATTCGATGGACGGGGCTCTTTGCCGTCCCCGTGGATGGATAGGGTGGGATCACCCGATCCCTTACGTGGACACGAACGCACCAGGAGCTGTCATGAGCGCTGTGAACCCCGCTGGAGGCGACACCGCGGCGGGCCGCTCCTGGCCCGTCCTCCTGAACGGACTCCTCGAAGGCCGGGACCTGTCCGCCGACGACACCGCCTGGGCGATGGACCTGATCATGCGCGGCGAGGCCACCGACGCGCAGATCGCCGGATTCATGGTGGCGCTGCGCGCCAAGGGCGAGACCGTCGCGGAGATCTCCGGCCTGGTCCGCACGATGTACGAGCACGCCAATGTCATCGACGTGCCCGGCCCCGCCGTCGACATCGTGGGCACCGGCGGCGACGGGGCCAAGACGGTGAACATCTCCACGATGTCCGCCATCGTCGTGGCCGGCACCGGCGTCAAGGTCGTCAAGCACGGCAACCGCGCCGCGTCCTCCGCCTCCGGCTCCTCCGACGTCCTGGAGAAGCTCGGCATCAACCTCGACCTCACCCCGCGGCGGGTCGCCGAGGTCGCCGAAGAGGCCGGGATCACCATGTGCTTCGCGGTGCGGTTCCACCCCTCGCTGCGGCACGTCGCCGCCGCCCGCGGCCAGCTCGGCATCCGCACCACCTTCAACGTGCTCGGCCCGCTGACCAACCCGGCGAAGGTACGGGCCCAGGCCGTCGGCGTCGCCGACCCGCGGATGGCCCCGATCGTGGCCGGGGTGCTCGCCGAGCGCGGCAACTCCGCCCTGGTCTTCCGCGGCGACGACGGCCTGGACGAGCTGACCACCACCGGCACGTCCCGGGTGTGGGTGGTCCGGGACGGCGCCGTGCGCGAGGAGCGCTTCGACCCGCGCGAGGTCGGCATCACCCCGGTGCCGCTCGACGCCCTGCGCGGTGGGGACCCCTCGTACAACGCCGATGTCGCCCGGCGCCTGCTCGCGGGGGAGACCGGACCGGTCCGGGACGCCGTGCTGCTCAACTCGGCGGCCGCGCTGACCGCCCTGGAGCCGGGCGAGGGCACCCTTGCGGAGCAGCTGCGGGCCGGCATGGACCGGGCCGCGGAGTCCATCGACTCGGGGGCCGCGCGCCGCACCCTGGAGCGGTGGATCGCCGCCAGCAACGCCTGACGGCACAGGAACGGCGGATCGCGACCCCGTCCCGGATGCCGGGACGGGGTTGCGGCGTCGTGATCGTCTGGCATAGGTTCTGGAACAGGTCATGAGTGACAGCTGCAAGGCCCCGGCCGGCTGTCCGGCAACCCTCCGTCCGTGGCGGGGTGCCCCGGGTGAAGACCAGGCCGTACGAGCAGAAGCCTGCGGCAAGCGCGGACCCCTGCGCCACACCCTGGGGTCCTTGGTCCTCTAGGGAGCGTTGTCTCGTGAGCAAGCGAATGCGTTAGGGCCCCTCGGCCCCTCTTTCCCCTTCACCACCCGTGTGCGGCACCTCTGTCCGCGCTGCTTCGCGCGCTGCTGCCCCGCGGGCCCTTTCACGCCTTTTCGCGCCCTTTTTATGCCGGGAGACACCGTCATGTCCGCATGCCCGAACGCCGCCACCGCCACCGCTTCCGCCACCGAGTCCGCCGACCCCTGCTGCGCAGCCCCGCTGCCGGTCCTCGGCCGCGACGTCACCGTCCCGCTCGTCACCGGCGGCGAGGTCACCTACGCGGCGCTCGACTACGCCGCCAGCGCCCCGGCCCTGCAGCGCGTCTGGGACGACGTCGCCGCCTACGCCCCGTACTACGGCAGCGTCCACCGCGGGGCCGGCTACCTCTCGCAGCTCTCCACCGACCTCTTCGAGAACAGCCGCGCCACCGTCGCCGAGTTCCTCGACTGCCGCCCCGGCGACCAGGTCGTCTTCACCCGCTCCACCACCGACTCGCTCAACCTGCTCGCCGCCGTGATCCCGGCCGACTGCCAGGTCTTCGTCTTCGAGACCGAGCACCACGCCTCGCTGCTGCCCTGGCGCGACGCCCAGGTCACCTACCTCAACGCGCCCCGCACCCCGCAGCAGGCCGTCGAGACCCTGGAGCGCGCGCTCGCCGACCGTGACCCTCACGGCCCCGCCCTGGTCTGCGTGACCGGCGCCTCCAACGTCACCGGCGAGCTGTGGCCGGTGCGCGAACTCGCCGCCGCCGCACACGCGCACGGCGCGCGGATCGTCCTGGACGCCGCCCAGCTGGCCCCCCACCACCCCGTCTCCGTACGGGAGTCGGGCGTCGACTGGGTCGCCTTCTCCGGGCACAAGCTGTACGCCCCGTTCGGCTCCGGCGTCCTCGCCGGCCGCGCCGACTGGCTGCAGGAATCCGAGCCCTACCTCGCGGGCGGCGGCGCGTCCCGCAAGGTGGCCCGTCGGGCCGACGGCGGTGTCGACGTGGAGTGGCACACCACCGCGGCCCGGCACGAGGCCGGTTCGCCGAACGTCATCGGCGTCTACTCGATCGCCTCCGCCTGCAAGGCGCTCACCGAGGCCGGCTTCGACTCCCTCGTCGCCCGCGAGCGGCACCTCATCGCCACCGTCCGCGCGGGCCTCGCCGAGGTCCCCGAGGTCCGCGTGCTCTCCCTCTTCGGCGACGACGCGCCCCGCGTGGGCGTCATCTCCTTCGTCGTCGAGGGCTGGAACAGCTCCCACTTCGCGGCCGCGCTCTCCGCCGAGTACGGCATCGGCGTCCGCGACGGCCTCTTCTGCGCCCACCCGCTGGTGCGCACGCTGCTCGGCAGCGACCGGCAGGACCCGGGCGAGTGCGGCGCCCCCGAGGCGGCCCCGGGCGAGAGGTCCCTCAACGCGATCCGCGTCAGCTTCGGCGCCGGCACCCCCGACGAGCACGTCGAGCGATTCGTCGGCGCGGTCAAGGCGCTGGTGCGCGACGGCGCCCGGTGGAAGTACCGCACCGAGGACGGCCGCTGCGTCCCCGACCGCGGCTGACCAGCCACACGAACGGGTGAAGCCGGCCTCCCGCGGGGGAGAGGCCGGCTTCACCGCTGAGCAGCGGGTGCTACGACTCCAGGCCGATGGCGAAGGCCGCGTCCAGCTCGTGCTGGGAGTAGGCGCGGAAGGCGACATGGGTGTCGGTGGCCTCGACGCCCGGGATCTTCGAGATCTGGCCCGGGATGATGTCGGCCAGGTCGTCGTGGCGTCCCACCCGGACCATGGCGATCAGGTCGTAGGTGCCGGTGACGGAGAAGACCTCGCTGACGGAGTCGATCGCGGCGATCGCCTCGGCGATCTCGGGGATGCGGTCCACGCTGGTCTTGATGAGCACGATCGCGGTGATCACGGCTGGCTTTCTCCCTCGATGGCCGCGGCTGGTGGCTTCACTGTATCCCCACCCCTGTACCGCGCCCACGCGTAGAGGAAGCCGAGCGCGAAGCCGATCACGTGCGCCAGGTACGCCACCCCCGGACCCGCCCCCGCCGAGCGCGCCGCCAGCCACTGCAGCACGAACCAGAAGATCAGCACGATCCAGGCCGGGAAGCGCAGCGGCAGGAAGAAGAGGAAGGGGAACAGGCTGGTCACCCGCGAGCGCGGGAAGAGATAGAGGAAGGCGCCGAGCACCCCCGAGATCGCCCCCGACGCCCCGACCAGGGTCTGCGCGCTGTCGGCGTGCGCCACCGCGTATCCGGTCAGCGCGAGCACGCCCACCCCCAGATAGAACAGCCCGTACGCGACCGGGCCCATCCGGTCCTCGGCCATCGCCCCGAACACGTAGAGGAACAGCATGTTCCCCAGCAGGTGCAGCCAGCTGCCGTGCACGAAGAGCGCAGTCAGCGGGGTGAGCAGGGCGCGTGGCTCGGCCCGGATCAGGTCCGCCGGGACCACGCCCCAGCGCTGGAAGTACGTGCTCTGCGCCGCGAGCAGCGTGTCACCCGTGCCGTACACCGGGTTGAGGCCCGACACCGGGCTCACGGCGAACAGCAGCACGCAGCACGCGATGATGCCGTACGTCACCGTCGGCCCGTTCCGCGCGCCGCGCCAGGCGCCGAGGGCCGCGCCCCGCCAGTCGATCATGGACAGATCATGGCGTACCGGGGCCCACCTGGACAGAGTGCCTCGCCGTGACGCGGGGTACCCGGGAGGCCGTAGGGTTAGGGCCTGCCCGGCAAATCATGGCCGGGTCCGCGTCGCCTGGCACGGCACCTCGCCGCGTTGCCGAAACGCCCCGATAGCTCCGCTATCGAGACGCTCCGGCGCCTTGCGATGCTTCCCCTCGGCCCTGGCGGGCCTGGGGAGACCCCAAGCACCAGACGCCGCGGCCTTCCGACCCTGACCCGCCGGGCAGGCCCTGGCATACTCCCGCTGTTCGACGGCGCACCGCGGGCCCGTGACACCTCGTATACAGCCTCACACTGAGCCTCGTACGGAAAGAGGACGGCAACGATGACGACGGTTCCCCTGCCGACCGCCGAGACCCGCTGGCGCTGCACCCTCTGCGGCAATCTGACCCGCTTCGACGTGACCCGCTCGTCGAAGGTCGTCGAGTACGTCCATCTGGACCTCGCCGGAGAGCCGAAGGTCGAGGAGCGCGAGGTGGTCAGTGAGACCATCGAGTCGGTCCGCTGCCGCTGGTGCAACGCGGTGGACCAGATCGAATTGGTGGACAGGCCGGGCGCCGCTTCCTGAGGAGCGGCCCGGCGAGGGCGAGACTAGGGAGTGGGTGACGGATCGTGGAGCAGCCCGCGCACGGTGATCGGCCGGCGGGCTCGGCGGACGACGCCGCCGAGGCGCTCGACCGGCCGCTGCCCGAGGCCGTGCGCCGCAAGGTCGTCGCGCTCGTCGCCGACGCCTTCGGCGGGCTGACCGTCGCCGAGCTGCCCGCCCCGCTGCGCCAGTACGCCCGCTTCACCGCCTCCCGGCGCGCCAAGTTCGCCGGGAACGCGATGGCTGCCGCCCTGGAGAGCGATCCGCTGTTCCGGCAGCGGATCGGCGAGCGCTTCAAGGAGGCGCAGCCCGAGCTCGCCGGTTCCGTCGAGGCCGGCGCCCCGCCCGGCGCCGCCGACCCGGTCGACGTGGCCGCGGCCGCCTATGTGCTGCGCCCGGCCGGCTGGGGCAAGCTGGTCGCCGCCGCCGGCGAGGAGGCCGAGCGCGCCGACGCCGAGCGCGCCGACGAGGCCGGCCGGCGCGAGCTGGAGCGGCTGCGCGAGGAGGTCACGGTCGCCAGGGAGCGCGCCAGGACCGAGACCGAACAGCTGCGCCGCGACCTGGAGGCCGCCCGCAAGGACGGCGAATCGCTTCACCGGAAGCTGCGCAGCGCGCTGAGCGACGTGAAGCGCGGCGAGGCCGCGCTGCGCAAGGCGCAGGCGGAGATCGACACCACGCGTACCGAGGCCGCCGCCCAGGTGTCGGCCGCCGAGAGCGAGAGCCGGCGGCTCAAGGCCCGGCTCGGCGAGGTCGAGGCCGCCCTGGAGGCGAGCCGCCGGGCCGCCCGCGAGGGGCGCTCGGTGGAGGACATGCGGCTGCGGCTGCTGCTGGACACCGTGCTCGACGCCGCCCAGGGGCTGCGCCGCGAACTCGCCCTGCCGCCGGTGTCGATGCATCCGGCGGACACCGTGGACGCGGTCGAGCCCGGCCGGATGTCGCCGAAGGACATCGCGGCCCGCGCGCTGTCCGAGACCGACCCGGCCCTCCTCGACCAGCTGCTCGAACTGCCCCAGGCGCACCTGGTGGTGGACGGCTACAACGTCACCAAGACCGGCTATCCGACGATGCCCCTCGAGAAGCAGCGGCTGCGGCTGCTCGGCGGGCTCTCCGCGCTCGCGGCCCGCTCGGGCGCCGAGGTCACCTGTGTCTTCGACGGCGCCGAGCTGGCGGCGCCGGTGCTGCTCGCCCCGCCGCGCGGGGTCCGGGTGCTCTTCTCCAAGCCCGGTGTCACGGCGGACGAGTTGATCCGCCAGCTGGTACGGGCGGAGCCGCCGGGCCGGCCGGTCGTGGTGGTCTCCACCGACCGCGAGGTGGCCGACGGGGTCGCCAAGTCCGGTGCGCGGCCGGTCGCGTCCGCCTTGTTGCTGAAGCGGCTTTCGCGCCTGACGTGACATCTTGTCACGCACATCCGGCATGTCCTTTTTGTGATCCACGCAGGGTCAAGTGACCATTGCTGCCCGTGTGATGTCGGTAAATAAGTTGTCGCGACGGCGAGATTTTGGCCGTTGGGATTTGAACTGATCACAAGATGGTCACTAGGGTCGGGGCTCGAACCTTCGCACGGTTGATCATCCATCCGGGGTGTCAGCGTTGGTCCCGCCTGCCGCCGAACGGCTGGGCGGCTCGAGGAAGAAGGAGATCGCCCCCGTGGCGTCCCACCGTCGTCCCAAGCAGCCGAGCCGCACCCGTGTGACCGTGCTCACCACGACCGCCGCCGCGGCGGTCGCCCTCTCCGCCCAGGTCGGTGCCCAGGCGGCCCCGAAGCCGAAGATCGACGACGTCAAGTCGAAGGTCCACGCGCTCCAGGAAGAGGCCGAGGTCGCCACCGAGCAGGCCAACCTCGCCGACGAGCGCCGCGGGAAGCTGCAGAAGGAGATCAGCGCCCTTCAGGACAAGGTGGCGCGCGGCCAGCAGGAGCTCAACACCCTGCGCGGGCAGATCGGTTCGGTCGCCACCGCGCAGTACCGCTCCGGCGGCATCGACCCGGCGCTCCAGCTCTTCCTCTCCTCGGACCCGGACACCTACCTCGACAAGGCGTCCGCGATCGACCAGCTCGGCGCCAAGCAGGCCGACGTGCTGCAGTCGATCCAGGCCAAGCAGCGCACCCTCGCCCAGCAGCGCGCCGAGGCGACGACGAAGCTCGCCGACCTCGAGGACGTCCGCAAGACCCTCGGCGAGAAGAAGAAGAAGTCCCAGGAGAAGCTGGCCGAGGCCCGCAAGCTCCTCAACACGCTGACCGCCGCCGAGCGCGCCAAGATCCAGGAAGACGAGCAGCGCGCCAGCCGCGCCGCCGGCGACCGCGTCAACCTCGGCAACGAGGTGCCGGCCTCGCAGCGCGGCGCCGCCGCGCTCAGCGCCGCCGCCACCCAGCTCGGCAAGCCGTACGTCTCCGGCGCCGAGGGCCCCAACTCGTACGACTGCTCCGGACTGACGCAGTGGGCCTACCGCCAGGCCGGCGTCACCCTCACCCGCACCACCTACACCCAGCAGAACGACGGCGTGAAGATCGGCCGCAGCCAGCTCAAGCCGGGCGACCTGGTCTTCTTCAACAGCCTTTCGCACGTGGGTCTGTACGCGGGCAACAACACCATCCTGCACGCCCCGAAGCCGGGCGCCGTGGTCCGCTACGAGTCGATGGACTACATGGGCACCTTCCAGTTCGGCGTCCGCGTCTGACGCGACGCGACAGGCCCTACCCGCCCTCCGAACGGGTGGTTCGTCGGATCCTGGACTGACGTGACGCCCCGCCGGTGACCTTGTGGTCTCCGGTGGGGCGTCACTTTGCGTGCCCGGCACCTTCGTTGGACAGGGATCGATCAGCGGCTACTGTCGGCCCGCCAGTCCGACCAGCCGAACGGAGCGCGATCCGTGGCGTCCCACCGACGACCCGCCAGGGTCACCGTCCTCACCGCAGCCGCGGCCACCGCGGCCACGGCACTCGGCGCCGTCCCCGCGCACGCCGACCCGGGCGGCGCCACCCCCGAGACCACCCGGGCCACCCGCGCCACCGTCGACCGGCTCTTCGAGGAGGCCGAGCGGGCCGCCGAGGGCTACAACCGGGCCGACGAGCAGGCCGACCGGCTGCGCAGGACCGTCTCCCAGGCCCAGGACGGCCTGGCCCGCGCCCAGGAGCGGATCAACCGGATGCGCGGCGCGCTCGGTTCGGTGGCCGGCGCGCAGTACCGCTCCGGCGGCATCGACCCCGCCCTCGCGCTGCTGCTCTCCTCCGACCCGGACAGCTACCTCGACCGGGCCTCCGCCCTCGACCGGGTCACCGCCCGGCAGGGCGCCGCCCTCGGCGAACTCCACCGCGAGCTGCGCCGGCTCGGCCAGCAGCGCACCGAGGCGAGCCGGGCGCTCACCGAACTCGACCGCAGCCGCCGCGAGGTGGCCCGCCACAAGCGCACCGTCGAGCACAAGCTCGCCGAGGCCCGCCGGGTGCTCGCCTCGCTCACCGCCGACGAGCGGGCGGGCTTCGAGCGGGCCTCCCGCTCCGGCCGCGAGGCCTTCGACGAGGAGTTGCCGCCGCTCGGCGACCTCGGCCCCTCGCGGGCCGCCGCCGCGGTGATCGCCGCGCGCAGTGCGATCGGCCGCCCCTACGTGTGGGGCGCGACCGGCCCGAACGCCTTCGACTGCTCGGGCCTGATGGTCTGGTCGTACCGCAAGGCCGGCATCGCCCTGCCCCGCACCTCGCAGGCCCAGCGCGGCGCCGGCCGTCGCATCCCGCTCTCGCAGGCGCAGCCGGGCGACCTCGTCACGTACCGCAGCGACGCCAGCCACGTCGCGATCTACGCCGGCAACGGCCAGGTCATCCACGCCCCCTATCCGGGCGCCCGGGTCCGCTACGACCCGGTGAACATGATGTCGAACGTGACGGTCACCCGGGTCTGAGACGGATTCCGGTCCCTTTCCTGAGCCGCCCCTCCCCTTTGCCGCTCGCCTCCAGGGCGCCTGAGCCGGGCTCACCGGCCCGTGCGTGCTCGCCCACTCGTCCCTCGCGGGCTCCGCGCGCTCGGTTCCGATCCCCCGGCGCGCCCCTTCGGCGCCCCGTACGATCGTGGGATGGCAGGTCAGGGCGGGCGCGTGCGGCGCGGGGCGGTGGCGGGGCTGCTGGCCGGGCTGCTCGTCCTCGCCGGCTGCGCCGACCCCGGGGCGGGGGCGCCGGGGCGGGCCGAGGTGCAGGGGCTGCTCGACCGGCACGCCGCCGCGCTGCTCGGCCGGGACGAGGCCGGCTATCTCGCCGACCTGGACCCCGCCCTCGTACCGGCCGCGCGCACCGAGTTCGAGCGGCTCGCCAGCATCCCGCTCGGCGGAGTCGACTACCGGGTCACCGACGTCGACCCGGCCGGCGCCGGGCGGGCCACCGCCAGGGCCGAGTTCGGCTACCGCATCAAGGGCTACGACTCCGGGCCCGCCACCACCGAGCGCGTCCTCGACCTCGCCGAGAGGGACGGTCGCTGGTACGTCACCGGTGACCGCCCCGCCGAGGGCGCCCCGCAGCAGTTGTGGCAGCAGGGCGAGGTCACGACCGTGACGGGGCACCGGAGCCTGGTTCTCGGGGTGGGCCAGAGCCGGCAGCGGCTGCGTGAGATCGCCGACGCCGCCGACCGCGCGGTGCCGGCCGTCGGCTCGGCCTGGCCCTCGCCCTGGGCCGGCCGCGTCGTGGTGCTCGTCCCGGCCTCGGTGGACGCGATGGGCGGGCTGCTCGGCGCGCCCGCCGCCTCGTACCGGGGGATCGCCGCCGTCACCACCGGCCAGATCGGCGGCGGCCCGAAGGCGCCCGCGGACCGGGTGATCGTCAACCCGGAGGCGTACGGCGTGCTCGGCGACTTCGGCCGCGGCTTCGTGCTCACCCACGAGACCACCCATGTCGCCACCCGCGCCCAGACCACCCCGGCCACCCCCGTCTGGCTCTCCGAGGGCTTCGCCGACTGGGTCGCCTACCGCGGCACCGGCCGCACCCCCGCCCAGGCCGCCCCCGAGCTGGCCCGCGCGGTGCGCGCCGGGGACACCCCGCCGGGGCTGCCGGACGACAAGGAGTTCGCCTTCGGCGGCGACGGCGAGGCGATGGCCCGCGCCTACGAGAGCGGCTGGCTGGCCTGCGCGATGGTCGCCGACCGCTGGGGCGAGACGGGGCTGACCGACTTCTACCGGGCCGTCGGCGCCCACCCGCGGCGCGAGGGCGCGGTGGAGAAGGCCCTGAGGGAGGTCCTGGACACCACGCCGGAGCAGTTCACCGCGGACTGGCGGGCGTATCTGGCGGACCGGCTGCTGGGCTAGGCCGTGTCTTCCGGATCTTGCCGGGCTCCCGACGCCCGGCGCCGCGCCTCGCCGCGTTGTCGTCGGTCGCCGATGTCCCCCTCGGCCTTGCGGCCGGGGAGGTGCCCCCACCGCATCGCTTCCCTCCTCCGCCTTG
>NZ_JBFAYA010000045.1:0-24045 GCF_040681095.1 Streptomyces sp. NPDC051909
CCGCGAAGCGGCCGGCCCCGCCCCGTCTTTCAGTGAGGGAACGTTGCCGCGCAGGCGCTGCTACCCCTCCGACACCTGGAACCACGAATGGGCCCTCATCGAACCGCTCTTGCCGACACCGGCCTGCGAGACCCCGGTCGGGGGCCACCCGGAGAAGCACCCCCGCCGGGAGATCGTCGACGCGATCCGCTACGTCGTCGACACCGGATGCAAGTGGCGGGCCCTGCACAAGGACTTCCCGCCCTGGCGCACGTGTTACGGGTTCATGGCCCGCTGGGCAGCCGCCGGCGTCATCGGACAGATCCGTGACCAGCTCCGCAAGCGGATCCGCCGCGAGATGGGCAAGGCGCCCGGCGCGGTCGCCACCGTCATCGACTCCCAGTCGGTCAAGGCCGCCGACACCGTCGGCAAGGACTCCCGCGGCTACGACGCCGGCAAGAAAATCAACGGCCGCAAGCGGCACCTGGTCGTGGACACCAAAGGCCTGCCGCTGTTCGTCATGGTCACCCCCGCCGACATGACCGTCCGCAACGCGGCCAAGCAAGTCCTGTTCCGGCTGCGACTCATGCACCCCGAGATCACCATCGCCTGGGCTGACTCCGCCTACGCCGGACAGCTCGTGACCTGGGCGAAGACCTACCTGAACCTGACGATCAAGACCGTCAGCCGCCCGAAGAACGTCCCCGGGTTCGTCGTCCTGCCCCGACGCTGGGTCGTCGAACGTACACACGCCTGGATCATGCACGCCCGCCGACACGCGCGCGACTACGAACGGCTCATCCAGCACTCGGAATCGCTCATCACCTAGGCCGCGATCACCCTCATGACCAGGAGAATCACCCGCCGAAGCTCCCGCAGGAGCGGACAGCCAGTCTCCCGCGAGGCCCACCGCGACTGATCATCCCGGCACTGACGGCCAGCAGTGCCACCAAGAGCTCACCGAGCCGGGATCGCGGCCCTGAGCGCCACTCTCCCACCGCCGCCGAAGCCTGTCAGCGACTTCTGGCTGGACCCAGGTTGTACAGCGGGCCGAAGTCGATGGTCGCCGGCCGCGATGGCCCGTGAGGACTACGTCCCAGGCCGCAGCGCGCCTGCGCCTCGGGATGCTCCCGGGGCCATCAGCCTGACAGCGGCTTACGGCTCGAACGGGATTCCGTCGGATTCGATGCACTCGAAAGATGCAGCAACATTCACCGGAACCGTCTGCCGGTTCAGAATGTGCAGCGTGACGACATCGGGATTTGTGTCAGTCGTGAGCTCCCTGGCCCACTCCTGCCAGGAGTTTCCTGATGCGTCAAGTACCCGAATGGTGCGATAGTCGGCGACGGGGAAATCTTGGGGGCACGGAATATACTGGACCGTATACTTTCCCGTGTGGCCGTCGAGCCTGGAAGCGGGTTCGAGGGTTATGGCCCTCGTTACCGTAGTCTTCCTTCGATTGTCACACTTATGCGTCACCGTGACCTTCCCGGTGTCAGTGCGACTGTCGTTTCTGGCGATGATTCTGTATTCTATCCGTCCTGGGTTGTAGTAGTCGAACCCAGCCGAAACGGAAGAGCTAGATGTCGTCAGCGAGCCGAACGTGATCACCCCACCACGTGAGCAGGTAAAGTAGACCGGAATGAGTGAGTTAGGAGGGATATACGCCTCCTTGGTCTCGCTGTAGATCGGCGACGTGGCACTTGGCTCATCGGAAGGATCTGATTGCGCGACAGCAGGACCCGCCGCTACGGCGGTAGCCATCAATAGACTTACCATCGCAACGCTGAACCATTTATTGATCGGTGGCCTCATAGCCATCACCTCTCTCGAGAGTCGCCCTCGGTTGAGCAGCATGAACTCTCTTTAAGAGATGCCCCCGAAAGCTTCTGCACATGAGTAAATCTCACCCAGGAGCGGATTTGAGTGCCATTACCCAGGTGAATCTTGCTCCGTTCCGAACAGAACGGAGCAAGATTCACGGCGTGGTCCGGCGGCCGGCCGATGCCCAGCCGCTGCCGCGACGCTCAGCGCGTCGGCCATCCCACTGGGGATCGCGGGGACGGACGGAGGAGTCCGGCATCAGCGCGGCCACTGAGTGCCGTCGGAGATCACAGTCCCGCACAGCCTCCCGCGGGGCACTGTGGTCGTTCTGAAGCACCACGTCCACGCAGCCCGAGCCACCTCAGCCGACGATCTCGCCCACGACACCCGCAGCTTCCTGCGCCGACGCCAGAAACAGCCCCCACGCCGTCTGCGGCTACTTCGCCGCCCGCGACATTCGCTACACGATCCAGTGGGAAACACGACAGTTCCGGCCCAATAGGCCGGGGATCAGAAACAGGTTCTTACGAGCCGTTGCCTGTCACCCGATCCATACCGTTCGTCGTGGGTCGTTCCGGTCATTCGTAGGATCGGAGCACCCAGGGGTGCTGGGTATGGCTGTCACCCGATAGCCGATGATGTGGCTTCCACTGATGGGCCGCCCGGCACTCCGCGACGACTCGGCCGCTCATTGGGATACGCGAACTGAATCGCTCGTATGGATGCGTCGGCGCCGTCGTCTGCTGGTACACAACACCACGTCGGAGGAAGATCGGTGCCGGAATTGTGGGGGGCCGGACGCGGGGAAGACCGAGCACCGCTGCACGGTCATCGAAGCCCTTCGAAAACGCTTTCCAACTCACACCAACTACGCGGCACAAGCCTCATAACCCATGTCCAAGATTCGAGGGCAAGGCCCGTCGGCCATGGCCCAGCCGATCACCTCCCGCGTTCGCGAGATCGATACGGGTGGCCAGGTAGGTCTTTCCCTCGGCAGTGACCAGCTCGGCATGTCGCCGACCAGCCGCATCCCCGGCCGCGGCGCGGTGAAGTCCCGCTCGATCAGGTCGACGGCGAACATCACCCGCCTCGCCTGCCGGGTCAGCCCACGCCGCCGGCGCCGGATGATCCCGGTGATGCGGTGCTCGCGCATCAGCCGCACGATCTTCTTCTCGTTGATCACCCGACCCGCCCGCCGCAGCGCGGCGTGGATACGCGGAGCGCCGTAGGCGCCGCGCGAGGCAGCGCGCAACACTCGGATCTCCACCACGAGTTCGGCCTCCGCGCTCTGCCTCAGCCGCCGGGCAGACCGGGAGGCCGTCCAGGCGTAGTACGCCGAACGGGACCTTCAACACCCGGCACAGGAACGCCACCGGACAGCCGTCCGGGTTGGTCTCGGATACCTTCTCCGCGTCGATGAACGTGCAGCGCGCGGCTACTTCGTCTTCTGCTGCGCGAAGAAGGCTGTCGCTTCCAGTATCAAGCTATCCAGGTCATAGGGGGTGCCTCAGTAGTGTCCGTACGTAGAGTGATGGTGGGGTGGCGGCCTTGATGCCAGGCGCGGGACCAAGGCCGCCGGAGGGGCGCGGCCCCGCCATGGGATGGGAGACGGAACCTGTGCAAGCGCGCCGCTCGTCCCAACACCAGCACCACCGCTCCCGTCACCCACATTCACCCACCCGGACCCAAGCCAGGGCACCGGTTCGACGGCGGGATACGACTGCGGGCTGCCTGCAGCGCGGTTCCCGCTGGAGCTGGACAGAAGCCGCTACAGTCCCCGGCGAGGTAGTGAACTTCCGGTCGAACGCACCCCTCCGCCACCACACGTCCGAATACGGCCGCCACATCCTCGCCTGCCTGAGCCTTGCTCCCAAACCTCGTGGCACCGGTACCGGACGTCCACCCGGCGCCAAGAACCACCACCGGGCACCCTGCTACGACGTCGGGAAACCGTCAAACGCCCCCGAGACCTCAAGGCCATCGGAAAGCCCGGAAGATCTTCGTAGAACAAGCTGAGACGTGGAGTCCCTGCTTACTGCCTGGCGGCTGCGACAAACGCTTTCTTGTAGACGCGGCTCAGGTGAAGGCGCTCGTCGATCTGTGGGAGGTCGAGACCATCGAACTGTGGGTCGTTCTCCAGAGTCGGCCAGGCGCTGTGGAACCATGCGTCGTCAGCAACATCCATCAATTCGTCAGTGTGCATGCCGACGACGTCATCCTCGGTGCTTACTCCGTCAGCTCGGCCCAATTTGCGCACGTAGGCCTTCAGTGTGTCATCAGACATTGGACTCGTCACCGGTCAGACTCCTTCTGTACGGGCTTTTTTACACCCTGGATCGAGACAGAACGTGCACGATGGGCGTTGTCCTGCCGCGGGGGCCATGTCACTTGCCCCGGCCCTAAAGTACCGGGCTTGGAGGTAGTGCCCAACTGGCTGCTGGGTTGGCTCCTCCGTCCCTGCCACCCCTATGGGGTGGCAGGGACGCGTGACTCACGCACCGCATTCCACACGGTCTCGCCACGAGTGGCAATGTTGTGGTAAGCATTCCGATCGGCGTGTGCGACGACCCCGCACCCCCGGCAGATAAAAAGCCCCTGGTCGACACGGTTGCGCGAGTCGACGTGGCCGCAATCGGCGCAAGTCTGCGACATATACGCGGGATTGACGAAGACCAGGAGGCCTATTCACGGGGTTCTTTTCGATCATGAAGATGGCCCTGCTCGGTATCCTGATGTCTGCGACAACATCAGGTCTCTACTGGGGCAGGGCCATTGGGCTGGAACGTTACGACAGGGCGGACGCCGATCAACTTGATGCGCTGGTGGCACGGGTTCATCGAGAGCTCGTGGAGAGTCCGGACTCGCCGGTGGTACCGGGGCGGATGTGGGCGCTGGGGTTGTACAAGTCGGTGGTTTGGTGCTGTTTCTGCTGCGGCAGAACCCCGTGCAGGAGGTGGCCGCCGAACTGTTCGGCGTTTCCCAGTCCACCGTCTCCAGGCGGTGGATGGCGCTGCTGCCGGTGGTGGAGAAGGACCTGGCCGGCCATGTTCCTGATCCCGCCGAGGTCTCTGCCGGCCGGATCATCCTGGCGGACAGCACCCTGGTCACGACATGGAACCGGAGAAGTGAGGGCGCCAGGCTGTTCTCCGGCAAGCATCGTGACACCGGCTTCAACCTGCAGGTTGCCGCCACGCTCGCCGGGGACCTGCGCGCGGTCTCCGCCCCGGTGCCCGACTCCCGCCACGACATGCACGCCTGGCATCAATCCTCCTTCCCCAGAGCCTTCGCCGAGCGCGAGGGCATCGGCGATGTGGGCTACGTCGGCTCCGGCCTCATCACACCACGGCGCAAACCGCCCGGCCAGGAGCGATCCGCAGGAGACGAAGCGGCCAACCGCTCGCTCAACACGCTCCGAGCCGCCGTCGAACGGGCCATCGCACACCTGAAGGACTGGAAGATCGTCGCAACCCGTTCGGCGGACGTCGGCACCCGATTCCCCGACATCGTCAAGGCCGTCACCGCCCTCGACTTCCACAAAACAGGCTGGCGAAACCCCGCGAATAGGCCTCGCGGCGATGTCCACTCCGGCGATGAAAACTTGTGAGTATCAATTACTCATTAAGGGAGTGGGCCGTAGTGGCACGCTGGATAACTGGACTCGGCCAGATGTCTTTAAGCGCAGGGACAGCACTTGCCGCAAATTACGACCGCAAGGAGATGTATCAACCTCTTCTTCCGAGACGGAATATTCAGATCGACGAATATCACTCCATTATGGTGAACCGATATGGAAGAGACAGATTACATCCGGTACCTGAGGCTTCCCGAACTGCTTTCGTTGCAGCACCCGTTATCGCCGGTGAGAGAGGTCAGGACTCGCACATCCGAACACTTCTTTATCATCGTGCATCAAGCGTCCGAGATCTGGCTCTGTCAGGTGCTTTTGGATCTCCGGCTGGCCATTGACATTCTCGACTCGGATAACGGCGATGACGTGGACGGCTTGGGCGCTGCTCGGCGACATCTCCGGCGGGCAGTAACGGGTATCTCAATGCTGACGGAGCACGTTGCGGCACTCGAGGCTCTTCCCGCAGAGGATTTTACTGCTTTCCGATCGAGATTGGGTTCGGCAAGCGGCGTTCAATCTCCCCAGTTCCGTGACCTTTTCCGCATAATGGGCCTGACTCAACATTCGAGTCCGCTCCTGGCTGCATTTCTGCGAACTGCCGCGCTGCACGGCCTGACAATTGATCGACTGTGGGGTGATCGTGAGCGTGGCCATGTCTGGCATGTGCAAAGCTTGGCTGAGGAAATGATCGAGCTAGCTTCGGCCACATGGCGTTGGCAGGCCGCCCATCTCGAAGTAGTCACCCGGCTTCTGGGCGATACCTCCGGTACGGGCGGTACCTCGGGCGCCGAGTTTCTGCGAAGTCGACTCCGCCTTGCCTTTCCGGAATTGCGCGCCGCATATGATCGCGTGTGAGGAATCAGCAGGGCCGGCGGCACGTCAGGGCGACCCGAACTGCTCCTCGACAGTGAGTCAAGCTGCAGCGGTGGCTTCGAGCTCGACGAGCAGCTCTGGATAGGCAAGCCGATGCACACCGATCAGAGTAAGGGCGGGGCGGCAGGCTCCTGTCTCCAACCGGTCGCGCAGATCGTCCCAGATGGCGAGCATGGCGTCGGGATCGGTGCTGTAGCAGGTGAGTCGGACGACGTGTGCCATGGAGAGGTCTGCTGCGCTGAGGACCGTCTGCAGGTTGTCAAAGGATTGATGGAGCTGGGCGCGCAGGTCACCCGGGTGGACGGGGTGACCGTCCGGGTCGGTCGACGCCTGCCCGGTGCACCACAGTATGCGCTGCGCGCTCGTGACCTCGCAGGCTTGTGCGAAGCCGAACTGCTCTTGCCAAGTCCACGGACTGACAGGTCTGCGTTCCATACCGCCATCTCATACCATCAACGTAGAACGGGCAACTCGCGGCTGTCGGCCGCGCGGCGTGGTGCTGTGGGTTTCTGGGTTATCCGTGCCGTGGATTGCCTGCTGCTCCTGAGAAAGTTCTGTGTATCGGTGGCGGCTTAAGCAACGTACGGGTCGAGGCGACATATCGAATTAGAACTTTTGGCCCCTGAGAGGTTCGCAGGAAGAACGGAGAGAACAATCATGGATCTGGAAGTCGAGGTGACCAGAAGATACCGGGATAGGACTGCTGGTTCGGCGGAGCGATATGACCGAGCGATGCGGTGGCTTCCTGGAGGGGACACTCGGACCATCAACTATTACTCACCGTACCCGGTGGTCATGGACCGCGGTCAGGGGTGCATGGTCTCTGACGTCGATGGCAACGAGTACATCGATTTCTTGAACAACTACAGCGCCCTGATCCACGGTCATGCTCATCCCGGCGTGACGGCGGCCATCAGCAGGCAGGCTGAGCGTGGCACCGTGCTCGGGGCGCCGTCGGTAGTCCAGGCCGAGCATGCCCGTGCCGTAAGCGAGCGCGTTCGGTCTGTCACTCAAGTCAGATACTGCAATTCCGGTACAGAGGCGACTCTGTTCGCGATCCGCGCCGCTCGGGCGTTTACCGGCAAGGACCTCATCGTGAAGGTCGATGGCGGTTACCACGGGACCCATGACGTGGTGGAGGTGAATATGTTCGCCTCCGGGCAGGGGAAAAAGCAGGCAGGACTTCCTGACAGCTTCCCGCCCGTGGACATCCCCCATGGCGTACCGGCACAGACCGCGTCGCAGGTCTTGGTCATTCCTTTCAATGACGCTGCAGCGGCCGCATATGTGCTCGAGCGGTACCACCACGAGATAGCTGCGCTCATTGTCGAGCCGATGCTTGCAGCCGGCGGCGGGATCGCGCCCCACGACGGATACCTGCACACGCTTCGCGAGCTGACCCGCAAGCACGGGGTGCTGCTCATCTTCGACGAGGTTGCCACCTTCCGGCTCGGGCCAATGCAGAACATCCTCGGCATTGAGCCGGACCTGACCGCACTCGGAAAGATTATCGGCGGCGGCCTTCCGATTGGCGCCTTCGGCGGGCGCCAGGAGATCATGATGCAGTTCGACCCCGGCAGTGACAATCCCCTGTACCACTCGGGGACCTTCTGCGGAAACGACGTGACCCTAGCCGCTGGTGTTGCAGCACTGGAGCATTACGGTGACCAGGAGGTCTCCAGGCTCAACGGCCTGGGGGAACTGCTGCTGAAAAGCATGACCGCAGCGGCCAGGGACGAGGGCGTCAAGGGAACAGCTGCCGGGGTGGGCTCTTATGGGCATTTCCATTGGGGAGAAGGCCCGCTTCGCAATGCCGCTGATGTCCACTCCCGGAGCCAGAACCTGGGAATGCTGCCAGCCTTGTTCCATCTGGAGATGATGAACCAAGGTGTCTTTATGTCACGGCGTAGCCTGTTCTGCTTGTCCACTCCCATGTCCGTCCAGCACATCGACGCGTTTCTCGAGGCATTCAGCAGCACGCTGCGCATGCTGCGTCCCTACATCGCCAAGACCCACCCGAACCTGCTGCTGTCCGACTAGAACATAAACCGGACGCGGCTCACCGCAATGCGTGACGGCAGGGAGTTGCCATGGACTGCACTGACTGGACGCTCCAAGAAGCGGCCACCATGCTGGCCCGGCGAGAGCTGACCGCTGCGGAATACGCAGAACGTCTGCTGCGGCGCGGAGACGAGCATGGCTACCTGAACGCCTTCATCTCACAGCCCGGATCAGCCGTGCTCGAAGCGGCGATGGACGCCGATGCCCGGATGCGGAGGGGCGAGGAGCCCGGTCCTCTGCATGGTGTGCCGCTCGCTGTCAAGGACAACATCGACACGGCCGGCCTGCCGACCACCGGCGGGACACCCGCGCTGCGCGGCCACCGCCCCCGGCGGGATGCCGCCGTGGTGCGCCGCCTGCGACGAGCTGGTGCCATTGTGCTGGGCAAGACCAACTTGCACGAGCTGGCATACGGCGTCACCAGCGACAACGGGTTCTTCGGCCCGGTACGCAACCCCTATGACAGCACACGCATCGCCGGTGGAAGCAGCGGCGGCACCGCAGCAGCGGTGAGCGCACGGCTTGCCGCGGCCGGTTTGGGAACGGACACCGGGGGCTCGGTGCGCATCCCGGCCGCCTTGTGCGGCGTTGCGGGGCTGCGTCCCTCCATGGGCCGGTACGACCAGTGCGGGCTCCTGGCCATCTCCCCCACCCGGGATACTGCCGGGCCGATCGCCCGGGCCGTGGGTGACCTCGCTCTCCTCGACAGGATTCTGGCAGACCAGCCGGCTTCCATGGCCGCGCCTCTGCCCTCCCCGTTGCGCATCGGTATTCCGCGGTTTCCTTTCTACCGCCTTTTAGACAGGGCGACGGCGCGAGTCGTGGAGGACAGGCTGATGCAGCTTCAGGCGTCGGGGGCAAAGCTGGTAGAGGCGGACCTGCCTCGCCGGGTCGAGGAGCTTACTGCTCTGGCTGGATTTCCCATAGTTTTTCACGAGACGCCAGTGGCTCTGCGTCGCTACCTGAACGCTAGCGACTGCCCGGTAACGCTGGAGGATCTGGTGGACGAGGTAGCCAGTCCGGATGTCAAGGATCTGCTGGAATTTCTACTGGGTGAGGGCGCGGTCGGACCGGCTGCTTACGGCACCGCACTCCGCGTGTACCGGCCTGAGCTGCAACAACACCTCTCGGATTACTTCACGGAGCACGACGTCGCAGCCATCGCCTTCCCGACCACCCCGATCACGGCATGCAGCCTCGGCCACACCACAATGGTGTCGGTCAATGACGAAAGAATGTCAGCCTTTGCGGCCTATATCCGCAATACCAATCTGGCCAGCGTCATCGGGTGGGCGGGACTGAGCGTGCCAGCCGGCCTGGACGAACAGGGCCTGCCGGTAGGGCTCGAACTCGATGGTCCTCCAGGCAGTGAACCGGTCCTGTTGGCCATCGGCCAGCACTGCGAGCAGCTGTGGGGACGGCTGCCCGCGCCCGGAGAAAGGACAACATAGGCGATGGAATTCACCGACGTGCTCAGTGCGCCCGACCTGCCCACGCGTTTTTCCGAGGTACGCCTCGTCCACGACTACCTGGACGCGGGCTCACCCGGCGGGGCCCCGATCTACCTCAGCCTCGGTGAAACCTGGAGCCAGGCAGCACCAGGACTGACCCAGTGTCTCGCCTCACCGCTTCCACAGCACAGCCACGGATACGTGGTCTCCCAGTACGGCCTGCCTCGCCTGCAGCGCATCCTGCGCAGCTACATCCCACGTACTCACGGGCTACCGGACAAGGTCCGGCCCGGGGTGGACTTCGAAGTTGCTGTGGCCTGTGGGGGGACCCGAAATACGATGTCCGACTTTGCCCGCCTGCTGAACCCCCGTGAAGGGACCCGGTTCCCCTCCCACCAGCCCCCCGTGGCGCTGCTGTTCTCCCCAAGCTGGGACTACGCAACCGTGTTCGCGGCCGCGGGATACGACATACAGCACCTGCCGCTGTCCCCCACGGACTCCCACCCAAGCCTGGACCACCTGCGCGAAGCATTCGACCGGCTGGGCCCCTCACGCGGGCCGGCACCAACCGTCCTGGTGATCAACGCCCAGCACAACCCCACCGCCATCAACTGGCGACCACAAGACGTCCGCACCATGATCCGCATGGCGATCACAGCGCGGGCGGCAATCCTTGTGGACGACGCCTACTTCGCCGTCCACAATCCCGACGTAGAACCAACCAGCGCGCTGCGCATCCTTCTGGAGGAGGCAGCTGACAGCTCGCCCGAGCTGCCGCCCTGGCTGGCAGTGCGCTCCATGGGCAAGCAGTTCAACTGCAACGGATGGGGCATCGGGGCGGCCACAGGCCCTCCGGCAGTGATCGACGAACTGATGAACACCGTCCAGTTCGAACGCTCATTCATAGCAGCCGTACCTCTCCAGGAGGCCATGAGCTCCTGGCTGGAAGACCCGGAATCCGACGCGTACCTCATCGCCGCGGGACAGGAGTACGCCAACAAGAGAAAACACGTGGCGCAATTCCTCTCAGACCGCCTCGGCTACCCTCAAGACTCGTACCAGCCTGGTGAATGCACCAGCTACCTGCGATTCCAGGTACCCCCGCGCTACCTGCACCAGCCCGACGGAGCTGCCCACTTCAGAACCAGCTGCTTCCAAAAAACCGGCGTCCTGCTAAGCCTGGACCCCGGAAACCTCGACAACATGCCCGGCTCCACCCTGCACATCAAACCTCATGTGCGTATGTTCATCGGACCGCCACTTCCGATCGTGGCCGAAGCCCTGAATCGACTTGAGAACGCCGGCATCCACTACGATGAATCATGAAAACTGAGGTTCCCTGAGGCCCTCGCTCCTGTACCTCACATCCAGAGCACCTCCATAGTCTTCCTCCGGGACGCGAGGGGCTATGGCTTTATTCACGTTCAACAACAGCGTTTTCCAGGCCGCCTGTACAGCAATGCTGATCAGCCCGGGGCGATCCCGTTTGCGGGATACTCGGCGGCTTCCCGCGCGGCCGGACCCGCCGAGTGTGTTCGTAGCCACCGTGATCGCGCCCGGAGAGCGTCGACCTTCGCCGGACTACCGCCCTGGGTCACCCGGGCCGGACCGGCCGCCCGCTGGACGAGCCACCACACCCGCGGCGCCCCTGGGCTGGACCTGTGGCCTGGACTCGCCGGGGCGCCGCGCCGACGCGGAGCCGACGGGCGTCGCGCTCGTACGATGCAGGCCTGCCGTACGCGCGAAAGTCTCTGTGGAGACCGCCCATCGTGCGGCGTAGCATTATTTCCATGTATGGTTTTCCAAGTGATCTGCTGAATTTACAGTCAGAGCTGCATCGAGTTCGCGCGGCGCATAGGGCGCTGTGTCGCTCCTTTCCCTTGCCCGCTACCCCATTGGACGGATATGAGTACATACAGATTTGGCAGCAGTGGCGTTCTCCAGAATCTCCGGGATACAGCGCGAAGCGCATCGAGGAGGAGAATCGCCTGCGAAAGGCAATTTGTGAGCTGTCTTCCGCGATATGGGCGCATCCATATTGGGCGACTCTGTCGGGCCGAGAACGTGTCCACAGACGGATAGCCCTGTCACGATTTGGTACTGCTCTTTGACGTCGCGTTTGATGATCTTGGTCATGTGCAACATACCAGGCGTATGGGGGTGAACTCGCAGGCTGTTGAGCCCAGTCGAGCTGGAGCGGCGGCGCATGCGGGCGGCGGATTTATTCGAACAAGGGATGCGGCAGGGCAAGGTCGCTCAGGCTCTCGGGGTGACGCCGCAGGCGGTCAGTCTGTGGCGGCGGGCCTGGACCGAGGGCGGTCGGGAGGCTCTGCTGCGTCGAAGCCCTCGCTGAAGCCGGCGTTCTTGATGCCCACGGCGTAGACGACGCCGCGCACGATGCCCTCGCCGTGGGAGGTGTTGGACAGCGCGCCCGGGACATCCGGCAAATCGAGGTGGTCCGTGTCCAGCGGGGTCAGCGGCAGGTCCTTGACCCGGCGCAGCAGGTCCGCGACCGGCGCTGGGGCATCGATCGGCTGGCCGGTGGGCATGACCGATCCCTGCTCGACGGCGTTGAGCTGACGCAGCGTGACTGGGTCCATGCCCAGCTCGGCCGGCGAGCTTGTCCATCTGCGCCTCGTAGGCGAAGCAGGCCTGAACCGCGCCGCAGGACGGGTCGTTGCTGTAGAGCCGACGGCGTTCATCTCGACATTGGGCACGACGTAGGGGCCCATGCCAAGTGAGGCGGCGTTGCCGACGACGGCCGACGAGGAGGAGGCGTAGGCGCCGCCGTCCAGGACGATGCGAGCCTCGCAGTAAACGAGCCTGACGTCCCGGGGCGCACCGTGTTCGTAGGTCAACGTGGCCGGATGGCGGTGGACATGGCCGAAGAAGGACTCCTCGCGAGAGTAAACGATCTTGACGGGCCCGTCCGGTGTGCTGGGCCAGCAGACAGGCGTGGATCTGCATGGAGAGGCCCTCGCGCCCGCCGAATGCCCTGCCGACTCCGGCGAGAGTGAAAGGCGGACCTTGTCCTCGGGTAGGCCGAGCACCGGGGCGATCTGCTGCCGATCCACATGCAGCACCAGGGCGTCGGTGGCACCGTCGCGTGTTCTTCGGCAGCCAATGCGACCAGCTCTCCGAACTCAGCAGGCGCCACCCGAGCCCTGGGCGAAGGCCATCGCCACCCTGAAATCCTGCCCCCACGGAAGCTGCGACGCAGGACGCGCGTGATCAACGTCGTCCGAGCGTCCTCACATGGCATCTGACCTGCTCCAACTCGGACGAAAAGGGGTGTATTGATCAGAAACTCATGGGGTTCACTCGTCGAGGACGTAGCGGACGTGCCGGCCGCCGAAGTATCCGCGGACGATGTGCGGCTGGCGTTGTCAGCGGTGGAAGAACCTGCGGGTTTCGGCGGCGAGTTCGGTCTGGTCCCTGGCCTGGTGGGTGTGGGGCAGGCTGCGTTTGAGGTCGGCGTTGACGAGCTCGTCGGGGTTCACCTCCGGTGAGTACGAGGACAGGAAGTGCAGCTCGATCTGCTCCTTGTGGTCGGCGAGCCAGGTCCGGACGGTCTTCGAGCGGTGGGCCGAGTGCCGGTCGACGATCAGGTGGATCTTGCGGTCGAAGCGCCCGACGAGCCGGTCAAGGAAACGGCACATGACCTTCGCGTCGAACGAATCAGTGAAGACCATGAAGTGCATCCGGCCCTTGTGCCGATCGCGGACATCGCGTTCGCGGAGAACCGGTTCCCGGTGCGGCGGACGACCGGCGTCCGCCCCTGCGCACCCCAGGCGCGGCCGGTGACCTGGTCCGAGCGCACCCCGACCTGGTCGCCGAAGAGAACTTCACCCCGGCCTTCGCCCAGGCCGGGATCGCAGGCCAGGTCTCCTCGTGCCAGACGCGGACCGCTTCCGCGTCCTGCTCGACGGCGCCGCTTGTCCAGACGCTGGAACGTCAGTGCTCGTGGTGGCGGGCGACCACCCGTCCACCAGGAGCCTCGCCATTCGGCAGAGCGATCCAACAAGCGGCCAGCCCCTTCAGGTTGGAAAGAATCCCGGCCTATCGAGTAGCGCTCGACACCGAGCATGTGTATGTAACGGTCCCCCTCACCCGTTCCATCTCCTTATTCTTGTACGACACTTCTGCACTGTTGGGAATTCGAGTCCGATTGTAAGCAATGGAGTACCTAACCGTCGCAGGCGCCTCCACACTCATGGTTCCCATGATCGGCCGAGCGCTCGGACATTCAAAAGTACTCACGTCATAATACCCCAAAGGGCCCGGCGAAGCATAGAATTCTCCCGTTAAGGTAATTTGTGGGGGGCCGCACTTGTATACA
Source organism: Streptomyces sp. NPDC051909 (assembly GCF_040681095.1). Taxonomy (NCBI): domain Bacteria; kingdom Bacillati; phylum Actinomycetota; class Actinomycetes; order Kitasatosporales; family Streptomycetaceae; genus Streptomyces; species Streptomyces sp. NPDC051909. Next base: position 14,156 of record NZ_JBFAYA010000045.1, read on the forward strand.
GCAGTGACGCTTCCGTAGTTGCCGTCGTCGTGACTCGTCCATACCCGCATCGCGTTCCTAGGTGCATAATTCTGGTTCACGTAATACTCGAACTGGGCAGACACGTTGGAGCTCGATGAAATGTTGTAGCCCACGATGGATTGGTATACGGGGCACGAGAAGTAAACAGACTGGATTCCACTACGGGGCGCCAGATTGACCGTCCGCGTGTACTCCACGTCGTTCGGCTCGGAGGCAGCGGCCTGCCCCACCAGGGCGAGTGCACCAGAAACCAGAACTGCGCCCAGCACGCTTCCGGCCTTCATGAAGATTCTGTTCATGACCACACTATCCCGATCTTTGATTCTCCACCCCCGGGCGGGGCGCATGATTGGCATTTCACGATCCAGCGCTTTCTCCGCCCCATGAATGAGTAAGTCATACTTCGTTTGAGAATTAGGGGCTAATTACCTATACCCGGCGGCAGTCTTGAATGAGCGATGAAGTGACTCTCGCAAGATCAGGGAGCCTTTTTCGCGTGTAGATCATGAGGGTGAGGATCGCGGCAGCCGCTGACGTGAGCCTGTTCGGACTGATGCGGGTATGCCGGAAGATCCGCCACTGCTTGGTCCGGGAGAGGGTCCGCTCGTCGGGAGCGCGCGGTGCCGCGTGGACCCTGTTCGGAGCTTTGTGCTTGTTGTGCAGGTCGGTTCCGGGCGGTCGTTTGATCGGGGTGATCACAGTGCCCCCGGCTCCTTGGTATCCCTTGTCCGCCAGAACCTGAGGCTCCAGTCGCGTGCAGGTATCGACGATGGCGTGCTCGCGTGTGGCCGTCACATCGTGGGTGCCGCCCGGAAGGGCGGGCGACATCCACGGCAGCTTGCCGTCCTCCGCGGCAATGACCTGCAGGCCCCTCGCGGCGAACCTCGCCGGAGAAGTACCCCGGCGCCTGGACGCGGTCGGTCTTCGCAGACGGTGCCGTCCAGTGGCACCTAGCCATCCGCGTGATGACTGGTGAGCGCCTCGGTCAACGGCGGCGCATGTTCCTCGAGTTGCCCGATCGTGCGGTTCACGTACCGCCAGGCCGTGGCCGTACTGACGCCGAAGCCCGCGCGATCTGTTCGAGGGTGTCATGCTCGCCCGGGTAGACCAGGGCGCATCGGGCCCGGTCGTATGGACGCAGCCCGCAGCGCCGGCCGGCTTCGCAGGACACGATCACGATCGTGACCAGTTCCATGAGCTCCAGCTCGGCATCGCATCCGGCAGGATAGGAAAACACGGGGCATCTCCGCGATTGAAGGTTACGTTTGGCGACTCTCCAAACCAGCGGGATACCCCGTTCGGCACGCCTTCGTCACCACATCGCCGACGCTCACCACCGGCCCTGCAAGCGGAAAAGGCTCCGGGTACCCGTCGCTAAGAAAGCCGTCGCACGCTTGAGGACCTCCACGTCCTCCCGCAGCCTGCGGTTCTCATGCCGCAGCACGAGTTCCTCACGTTCGCCGCTCTTCAGGCCGTCGCGTTCACCGGCGTCGACCTGGGCCTGGCGGACCCAGTCGCGGACCGCGGTCTCCGTCAGGCCGAAGTCCCTGGCGACCTGACCAACCGATCGGTCGCCTCGTCGGCACAGCTCGACGATCTCCGCCTTGAACCCGGGCGTGAACGAGCGGCGAGGGCGCGGCTTCTTCTTCCTCATGCTCTCCATGATGAAGATCATCCTTCCGAGGCCGAAGCCTCTGATCTCAGATGTCCGTCAAAGCGGATCAAGCTCACTACCAGCGACGCCTCCCACGGCAGACATGACAGCCAGCATCAACGACACTTCAGAATGCGGATTACGGCTGGAGCACTGAGTACCGAATACTCATGTCGCGATTGTCCGTATATTGTTTCATGTGAATAGCCATCTGTCTGTAGGGTGGTCGGCAAAGTCGCCCCTTATCGGGCTCGCCGATTTCATGGCCATGGGCATGCCAGTCGGTCGGTCGACTGGTTGGTTATATGGACCTCATTCGGTGGCGCTCTTCGGAAGAAACTACTTTTTGGAGGCTCTGCAATGGACAACGTGGAACTGGATGTCATGGTAGAGGCCCAGCTTGCTCCCGGAATGTGTGCAAGTTCGTACGTCTACGAGGGGGGTAAGCCGATTCTGACGGGCGAGCAGGAAGGCGAGTCCTACCTGGACTGGTACGACAACTGATTCCCGCCGTCGCAGCCGGGCGTTTCAGGGCCTGTGCCTGACGGCCCGGAGCGGACGGCGGGGCAGTGGGGCCGGAAACTCCGGGCTGCGGGACGGGCTGAGCCGAGGCCGCAGGCGAGCAGGTGAAGCTCCTGGCGGTGGGGGTCCTGGCGGCACCCACCTGCCAGGGGCTTTATCGGTTTCACGGCCGTCCCCCTGCCGGGTCCCGCGCACGCGAGTAGGGAGATTTCTGACATGAAGGTGCTCCTGGTCAATGCGCCGTGGGCGGAGCTTGAGCGCCCGTCACTGGCTCTTGGAATCCTGAAGAGCTGTGCGGAGCAGACCGTTCCCGGGACGGCCGTCGACGTACTCAACCTGAATCTCGACTATGTGGACTGGATCACCCGGCGAGTAGCGGTCGAACTGCGGGACTACAATTTCATCGCTCTTGACGGATATTTCCAAGGGTACGGGGACTGGGTCTTCTCGTCGGCCCTCTACGATGACCCGCGCTGGAGGGTCGAGGAATTCCGGGCTCTGCACGCCGACTCGTTCTCCGAGTCGAAGCTCGCTATGATCGTGAAGATGCATTCCCTGTCCGGTGAATTTGCCGAGGAAGCGGCCCGGAGGATCGCCGGCAATTACCCGGACGTGGTCGGCTTCACGTCGACGTTCCAGCAGAACACGGCCGCACTCGCCATCGCCAAGCGCGTCAAGTCCCTGAGCCCGAAGAGTCGCGTGGTATTCGGTGGGGCGAACTGCGATGGCGTGCAGGGGGCCGCGTTGCACCGGAATTTTCCGTTCGTAGACTTCGTCGTGCGTGGCGAGGGGGAGCGTGTCTTTCCGGAACTGATCAGCCGGCTGGCTGATCGCCGATCCGATTTCGCTGATATTGACGGCCTGTGCTGGAGGGGCGACAGCAGTCGGCACCAGGTGAACCCAATGGCTTCTCGGCCGCTCGCTGCCGATAAGATTGTTGAACCCGAGTTCGGCGACTTTTACGAGCGGCTGCGCATGTCGGCCGCGGCACGCTGGGTCGACCCGAAACTGGTTGTCGAGGGTGCGCGAGGATGCTGGTGGGGCGAGAAGCACCATTGCACTTTCTGCGGGCTCAACGGCACGTTCATGGAGTTCCGGAGCAAGTCCCCCGCCGGGCTCCTCGACTGGATCGTCGGGCTGGCCGAGCGCTATCGGATCCTGGACTTCGTTGCGGTGGACAACATCCTGGACCCCGGGTACTTCCGTACGCTGCTGCCGGCTCTGGCCGAGGCCGGATTCGACATCAGGATGCACTGCGAGGTCAAGTCGAATCTCAGGATCGACCAGCTCAGGATTCTGCGGAACGCGGGAATCGTGAGCATACAGCCGGGCATCGAGAACCTTGCCACGAACCCGCTTCGGCTGATGGACAAGGGCGTCTCCGGCTGCCAGAACGTCCGCGTCCTGCGAGACGCCGCCTCCGTCGGTCTGACGGTGAACTGGAATTACCTGTACGGCTTCCCCGGGGAGACCGAACTCGACTACACCGACGCGATCCGGCAGTTTCCGGCCCTGCACCACCTGCCGCCCGTGGCGAGCCTGTTCACGCGGATCTCGCTGGAACGGTTCAGCCCCTACTTCGACCGGCCCGACCTCGGCTTCGAGGAACGCAGACCGGACCAGCAGTACGAGCTCATCTACGATCTCCCCCCGGACGAACTCGCCGACCTGGCATACCTGTTCAGTACCGCGGAACAGGGAATCGGCGGCGAGACGGAACAGCTCCTGGGCCGGTCACTGGCCAAGTGGCAGGCCGCGCATCCCACCAGCCGCCTCGACTTCTGGGACCTCGGACCGGAGATCGTCCTGGAGAACAGCCGTGACCATTTCGACTGGTCCGTGCTTCGCCTAGAGGACCCGGTCGAAGTGGCTGCCTTCCGTCTGCTCACCCAGCCGCGAACCGCGGCCTCGCTGGCCACGAGACTCGGCGGGCTGGTCCCCGGGCGGGACGACGTCGATGTCGGCCGACTGCTCGCCAGGTGGGTCGAACTCGGTCTCGTGTACACGGACACGGGACGATACGTCCATGTCGCGACCGGGCACGACCCCGGTGCGTGCGCCCCGGAGAACTCCGCGGCACCCACCGGCGCGGCGAGCCGGAGAGCAGACGCTTCCTTGACCCTGTGGCGTACCCGCCCACAGACACACGCCGGATGGATGACGGATGCGGAGGTGCCGCGCCATTCGGTTCGGAGCGCGGAGGACTGGCACCGCGACGGTGTCCACCTAGTCAGGTTCGCCCACCCGGTGGACCTCGTCGACGGGGACGCAGCACAGAACGTCGCAAGCCTTTGCCTGATCAGGGAACTCACCGGCCAAGGGCTCGCCGTCGAGTGGACCCTGAAGGCGGCCCCCGAGTTCCGGTGGCAAGACCTGGGCCATCTGCATCCGCCGACCCGGCTCGACGGTGTCGTCGAGGCCCAGGCCGCCCTCCGCAGGTGGACGGACGATTTCCACCGGTGCCGGCTCTTCCACCGCCGAGGGCCTGGGTTCGTCCAGATCAGGGACCACCGGTTCGACGGACTCCGCCGTCTCACCCTGCCTGGCGGGGAGGCAGCAGACCTCATAGCACGTCTCGAGGACGGCATGCCGATCGCCGGCCTCCCCGATCATCTCGTGGCCAGCCTCACCGGCGCCCGGCTCATCGGTACGGTCGGCGACCTCGCCTGGTGGCTGCCGTACCGGGTCCAGCACTGGCCGACTCCGGCCATGAGCGTATGACCTACCCCGACGAACACATCCCGATCGCGACTCCCGCAAGCCAGATCATGCCGACCTGGAGGTTTGTATGAATCTCTCACCCGAAAACCCGCCCCATCTGCTGGTCCTCGCCTCGACCGGCGCACAGAACGCCTGCCGGATAGCCCCGAGCCTCGCCGGCCTGTGCCGAACCACCTGGCTATACCTCGAAGGCGTCGACCACCTCTCCGTCCGCCCCCTCGAACCGCTGCCGCAGGACATCGGCCGAATGTGCCCGGCGGCCTCGGACCGGGAAGCACTGGAGATCGCGCTGACAATCCACGAAACCGATCCGTTCGACGGCCTCATGCTCTTCACCGAATACTCCCTTCGTCTAGCTGCCCAAATCGCAGAGAGCACCGGAATCAGATACAACTCGACAGCGACCGTGGAGCGCTTGCTGAACAAGTTCCTGCAACGTGAGGCGCTCGCAGCCGCCGGTATTCCCGTCCCGGGGTACTGCGCCGTCAATTCGGCGGACGACCTCGCCGAAGCGGCCGCAGCCGTCGGCTTTCCAGCAGTCCTCAAGCCGGTCCGCGGCGACGGCAGCTGGCTCGTGCGGCGGGTCGATTCCATGGCGGACCTTTCGGCCGCCTGGGCGGCGGTGCTCGACTTCGCCGCCGCGGCGTCCGAGCGCGACCGGATCAACCTCGCTGCCGGCACGGACCAGCCCTACATGATCCTCGAGCAGCTGATCGCGGGCAGCAACTGGCACGGAGACGACAGGTACGGCGACTACGTCACCGTGGAATCCGCCGTGTACCGCGGCGAGATCCAGCACCTGGTGATCTCCGACAAGTTCCCCCTCGACACGTCCTTCCGCCAGCGCGGCAGCCTCCAGCCGTCGGCGCTGCCCGGTCACCGGCAGGGCGAGCTGCGTGACATGACGTCCGCAGCCATCACCGCCCTGGGGATAACAGAGGGCATGGTGAACACCGAGCTGAAGCTCACACCGGCGGGAGCCAGGATCATCGAGGTGAACGGGCGGGCCGGCGGAGGGCTGCAGAAACTGATGGCCATCGGAGCCGACTACGACCTCTTCTCGGAATACGCGCACGCGGCCCTCGGGATACGCCCCATGGCTCCGCCCCGGTACGGGCGCCGGGCGGCGATGATGTGCCCGTGCCTGGACCTGGAGACAGCCCGGAAGCCCTATCAGGTCAGCCTTCGGAATGGCTTCCGCGAGCGGAAGGGCGTGAAGAGCGTCCTCGTCCCGGAGCCGGTTCCCGGGCGCAACCACGCGTTGGTCGGCTTCGCGACCGGAGACGACGCTGAGGCCCTCCACGAACACTGGCAGGCCCTCGAACGAGCACTCGTCGTCGAACCGGCCTGACCGCACGGACCGCGGGCCGGTACTTTCGGCGGGCCTGTCTACGGTCATGGACCGCGACCGGGTCCTCCGGAGCCCCGCCAGGGTGAGTGGACGGAACGGCTCGCCACCGGTGGAGTCCGGTCCCGCCGCGCGATCCCGAACCTCCCCGACCCGAACCGCCCCGAACCCGACAGGGATGCCTTGACCGAAGACGCCGCTGCTCCCGGTGGGACATCCGTCGGCGGGAGCGAGCACATGACAGGAGCCCGGCGGAAGCGGTACCTCCGGCGGCTCCAGGCCGTGTGCGCCCTGCGCGCCCTGGCGACCGGGCTCACCGCACCGTACCTGTTCGTCTACCTCACCCAAGTGCGGCACCTCGATACCGCCGTGGCCACTGTCCTGTTCACGGTCCAGGCTCTGTCCGCTCTGGGCACGCTCCCGCTCGCCGGGCGGTGGGCGGACACCCGCGGTCGCCGCCACCTCCTGGCACCGGCGGGCACAGGCATCGCCGCCGTGGCCACCGCGGTCCTCCCCTTCACCACCACCACCCAGGCGACCCTGGCCACGGCCGCCGTGCTGAGCATAGGTCTCGCCGCCTCCCAACCCGCCGAGTCGATGATGCTGGCACGGTGCACCACCGCACGGAACCGCTCCCTCGCCTACGCCGCCCAGTTCTGGCTGAAGAACCTCGGCACGGGAGCAGGTGCCGTCATCGGTGGCCTGACAGCTGACGCCGCACATCCGTCCACGTTCACCCTGCTTTTCGGTCTCAACGCGGTCCTGATGCTGCTCCTCGCGATGGTCCTCACCACCGTCCGACCACCCCCTGTCGCCGGCCGGGTGGTGCATGGGAGGCCTCCTGGTCCGAGCTTCCGCCGCCTCCTGGGACACCGCCCGATCAGGCACGTCCTGCTGCTCAGCGCGGTCACCAGTTTCACCTGCTACGGCCAGTTCGAGTCCGGGCTGGTCGCCTACGCCACCGAGATCCACCAGATCACTCCCGGAACCCTGGGCGCCGGGATCATGGCCAACACCGCGGTGATCGGGCTCGGCCAGTTCGGAATCGCCAGGCTCGTGGAACGACACCGCCGCCACCACGTCCTCGCCCTTGTCGGCCTGGTCTGGCTTCTGGCGTGGACCGTTGTCTGGGCGGGAGGCCTCCTGCGCCGCAACGTGCCGCTCGCGGCGACGAGCATCGTCATCGCCTACGCGCTGCTCGGGGTTGGCGAAATGCTGCTGGCGCCCGCCATGGGTCCCCTCCCGGCCGAGCTGGCCCCGGCCCGGATGCTGGGGTGCAGCACCGCCGCGTTCGCCATGGTCGGACAGGTCGCGATCGCAGCCGGCCCCGCGTTCGCCGGAGTCCTGATCGGGGCGCGGCTGCACGGGCAGTACCTGGCCGCCCTCGTCGGGTGCACCGTGCTGATCACCGCGCTCGGCTGGCGGTCGCACCACGAGCTCACTCCGGCGCAGAATCGTATGACTGCTTCCGAGCCCGCCGACCGGTGACCCGCCGGATGGCCGGGCGGCGTGCGGGTCGTGAGCGACACCGCCCGCTCAGAGCGTGGAGAGCTCCGCGACCAGGTCGTCGAGGCCGAGCGAACCCTGCGACAACGCGGCCATGTGCCAGGCCTTGAGGTCGAACTTCTTGCCGCGGGACTCGGCGGCCGCCCGGGCGGCGGCGCGGCCGGTCAGCCAAGCACGCTCGCCGAGCTTGTAGCCGATGGCCTGGCCCGGGATACCGAGGTAGCGAACCAGCTCGCTGTCCAGGAAGTCGGCGGACAGTCCGCAGTACCGGCCGAAGAACTCCCGGGCGCCGTCGGGCAGCATCGCCTCGCCCGGCCTGAACGGCGAGTCCGCCGGGAAGTCGAGGCCGGCGTGCATGCCGATGTCGACGATGACCCGCAGCACCCGCATCATCTGCCCGTTCAGGTAGCCGAGCCGGTGACCGGGGTCGGTGAGGTAGCCGAGCTCGTCCATCAGGCGCTCCGCGTAAAGCGCCCAGCCCTCCACATTAGCGCTGACGCTGCCGAGGGTGACCTGGTAGGTCGAGAGCCGGTCGGCGAGGTACGTCCACTGCGCGAGCTGCAGGTGGTGGCCGGGGACGCCCTCGTGGTACCAGGTCGAGACGAGCCCCCAGACCGGGAAGGATGACCGGCCCAGCGTCGGTAGCCAGGTGCGGCCGGGACGGGAGAAGTCGAGCGAGGGCTGGGTGTAGTAGGGCGCTGCGGCACTGCCGACCGGGGCAAGCCGTGACTCGACCTTCAGCAGCGGCCCGGCGAGGTCGAAGTGGGTGCCCCGCAGGTCGTTGATGGCCTGGTCCATCAGGCCCTGGAGGTAGTCGCGGGCGTTCTCCTCGCCCTTGATCGCCGGGCCGTCGGTCTCGAGCCAGTGCATGGCCTCCATCGGGGTCGTGCCCGGCAGCACCTTCTGGGCCTCGGCGCGCATCTGGGCGTCCAGGTCGTGGAACTGCTCCCAGGCCCATGCATAGGCCTCGTCGAGGTCGAGGGAAGCGCCCGTCCAGTAGCGGACGCAGCGGGTGTAGCGCTCGCGGCCGACGGTATCCGGCGTGGCGGCGGCGGCCGGGCCGTAGACGTCGCGAAGCCAGTGGCGCAGGGCGGCCAGCGCGTCGGAGGCGGCGACGGCGGTGGCGGTCAGACCCTCGCGCAGAGGATCGGGGGCGTCCTGGACGAAGCTGCCGAACCAGCCGCCGGGGGTGTCGCCTCCCAGCCACTCACCGATCTGGCTGACCACGGTGGTCACCTGGCGGGGGCCGGACAGCAGGCCGCGCTCGATGCCCTCGGTCAGGGTGGCGCGGTACTGGTCGAGCGCGGCGGGCACCCGGACGAGGCGGCGGCCGATCAGCTCCCACTCCTGCTCGGTTCCGGCTGGCATGAGCGTGAACGCCTCGCGCACGTTGTGCACCGGTGAGTGGACATTGCGCACCGCGCGGTACTCCTCGCCCGCGTCGTGTAGGGCGAGTTCTGCCGTGAGCCGCTCGCGGAGCAGGCGGGCGCAGCGCCGTTCGGCCTCGTCGTCGGCCGCGCCGGCGGCCTCCGCGGCGTCGAGGTCGGCGAGTGTGGAGCGGGCGAGATCGGCGAGCGCCGCCCGTCCGGCCGGTGAGAGGTCGGTGATGCGGTCGTCGTCCGGGTTGAGGCCGAGGTACACCGCGGTCAGAGGATCGAGGTCGGCGAGGGCGTGGACGTAGGAGTCGGCGATACCGTGCGGGGTGGGGCCGTCTACAGCGGGAGTGATCGGTTCTTGGACCATTCGGCCATCATGTCGCAGCATCAGGCGATTTCAGGGCAAGGCCCTGGAGTTCGTCTGTCGCGGTTTTCAGTCCGATGGTTTGGCGGGGACAGAATGCGGCGGCCGCCGGGCCGGGCTGCCGGACGATGATTCGAACTGATCCAGAGTCAGGCGTGCTGCCAGTTACGCCATCCCGCAATGCGTGCGGGCCCGGCCAGACGGAATTGGGAGCATCCGGGGGGTTTCTCTATGTCCTTTGTCAAGGACGTGTTATCGGGTATGAGGCCGTTTGTGATGGTCTTGCGGTCCTACCTTGTTCGTGGGTTGGACGGGCCGTCGTAAGGTCCAGAGGCCCAGAGACACCGGGTATGGCTTTCATGCGGTTGCCCTCGATGG
>NZ_JBFAYA010000046.1:0-23829 GCF_040681095.1 Streptomyces sp. NPDC051909
CCTCGTACTGGACGTACTTGGATGACTCCGACAACGCAGCGCGTGTGCGTGCCGGGCGTCGCGCGCCAGGCGGGATTTGTCAGACACGGCCTAGGGCGCCGGAATCGTCTCCAGGTCGATCCGGTGCTCGCCCGCGTACACGTTCATGTCCTGCCCGCGCAGGAAGCCGACCAGCGTCAGGCCCGACTCCTGGGCCAGGTCCACCGCGAGCGAGGACGGGGCCGACACCGCCGCGAGCACCGGAACGCCCGCCATCACCGCCTTCTGCGCCAGCTCGAACGAGGCCCGCCCCGACACGAGCAGCACCGCCCGCTCCAGCGGCAGCCGGCCCTCCTGCAGGGCCCGCCCCACCAGCTTGTCGACCGCGTTGTGCCGGCCGACGTCCTCCCGTACGTCGAGCAGCTCGCCGTCCTCCGAGAACAGCGCCGCCGCGTGCAGACCGCCGGTCCGGTCGAAGACCTTCTGCTCCTCCCGCAGCCGCTCCGGCAGCGCCGCGAGCAGCTCCGGCGTCAGCCGCAGCGGCGGCGTGTCGGCGATCGGGAAGCGGGCGGTGGTGCGGACCGCGTCCAGGCTCGCCTTGCCGCAGAGCCCGCAGGACGAGGTCGTGTAGACGTTCCGCTCCAGACTGATGTCGGGCACGGGCACGTCCGGCGCCAGCTGCACGTCCACCACGTTGTACGTGTTGACGCCGTCCGCCGTCGCCCCGGCGCAGTACACGATGTTCCGCACGTCCGAGGCCGCGGCCAGCACCCCCTCGCTGACCAGGAACCCGGCCGCGAGGGCGAAGTCGTCGCCGGGCGTGCGCATGGTGATGGCGATCGGCCGCCCGTTCAGCCGGATCTCCAGCGGCTCCTCCGCCACCAGGGTGTCCGGCCGGGTGTTCACCGCCCCGCCCCTTATGCGCACCACACGCCGTCGCTCCGTGACCCGTCCCATGGCCGCTGCACCGTTTTCCGTCCGAGCGGGGACGCCACTGTCCCCGCGGGTCGCCCCCAGGGGCCTGACCGGGCCATTCTCCTCTTGTCGCGGTCGAACAGGCACTTCGGGTGAATCTTGGTGGTTTACGTCACCGGTTACCCGTCAGTCGCTGACAAGACTGGATCCTCCTGCCGAGGCCGCACCGCGGCAACGCACCGACCATCGAACGACCGAGGGGGTCCCGGGATGACCGGCACTCGTATCGCCGCGCTCGGGCACTACCAGCCCGCCAAGGTGCTCACCAACGCCGACCTCGCCGCCCTGGTCGACACCAGCGACGACTGGATCACCAGCCGGGTCGGCATCCGCACCCGGCACGTCGCCGGCCCCGAGGAGCCGGTCGACGAACTCGCCGCGCACGCCGCCGGCAAGGCCCTCGCCGCCGCCGGTCTCGGCCCCGGCGACATCGACCTGGTGCTCGTCGCGACCTCCACCGCGATCGACCGCTCGCCGAACACGGCCGCCCGGGTCGCGGCCCGCCTCGGCATGGGCTCGCCCGCCACCATGGACCTCAACGTGGTCTGCGCCGGCTTCACCCACGCCCTCGCCACCGCGGACCACGCCATCCGGGCCGGCGGTGCCCGCCGCGCCCTGGTCATCGGCGCCGACAAGATGACCGACGTGGTCGACTGGTCCGACCGCAGCACCTGCGTGCTCGTCGGCGACGGCGCGGGGGCCGCGGTCGTCGAGGCGACCGAGACCGACACCGGCGCGATCGGCCCGGTGCTGTGGGGATCCGTGCCCGAGATGGGCCACGCCGTCCGCATCGAGGGCACCCCGCCGCGCTTCGCGCAGGAGGGCCAGGCCGTCTACCGCTGGGCCACCCAGCAGCTGCCGACCCTCGCCCGCCAGGCCTGCGAGCGCTCCGGCGTCCGGCCCGAGGAGCTGGCCGGAGTGGTGCTGCACCAGGCCAACCTGCGGATCGTGGAACCGCTCGCCGCGAAGATCGGCGCGGTCAACGCGGTCGTCGCGCGCGATGTCGTCGACTCCGGCAACACCTCCGCCGCCTCCGTGCCGCTGGCCCTGGCCAAGCTGGTCGAACGCGGCGAACTGCCCTCCGGCGCGCCGGTGCTGCTCTTCGGCTTCGGCGGCAACCTCTCCTACGCGGGCCAGGTCGTCCGGGTGCCGTAGGGCGTGCGTCGGAAGTCCCGTCTGCCGGGAGGCGCCCTGCACGCTCGCTGCGTTGTCAGTCGTCGGCGCAGCACGCCGGGCCCGGGGGAGACGCGCGGCCCGGCTGGGGCGGCCCGGGGCCGGGGTGACCCGATCGGCGGAGCCCGGTGGCGGGGCACCCGGGGCGCGCCTAGCTTCGAACGCGACGAGGGCCCGCAACCGGCCCGCCGCGGAGTGAGCTCCGCGTCCGCCCTCGCGTCATCTGGAGGACCCCCATGCGCGCGATACGCGCCGCTTCCGCCGCCCTGCTCGCCGCCCCCCTCGCCACCGCCGCCCTGGTCTTCTCCGCGCCCGCCGCGGCCGCCGACGACACGGGCTTCGGCCCGACCGACCTCGGCTTCCTCAAGGACGAGTTGCTCAGGGACGGCGACGCCGCCCCGAAGGACGGCGGCGGCGCCCCGCCCAAGGACGCCTTTCCCCAGGACACCACCCCCAAGGACACCGCCCCCAAGGACGGCGGCACCGGGCACGACATCACGTCCTTCGGCTTCTCCGTCACCCCGTCCACCGTGGCGCCCGGCGGCACCGTCACCCTCAAGGCCGACGGCTGCGAGGTGCCCAGCGTGAAGGTCGAGTCCGGGGTCTTCGACACCGTCACCCTGAACGAGGGTCACCAGGGCACCGCCACCGTCGACTTCGACGCCAAGGCCGGCGCCCAGTACGAGGTCACCTTCGACTGCAAGGGCGAGCGCGGCACCACCACCCTCACCATCGCGGCCGGAGGCACCGCCCACAAGGGCGTGAAGGCAGGCTTCGGCAGCGGCGGCGGCACGAACGGGATCGGCACCACCGAGATGGTCACCGGCGGGGTCCTCATCGTCGGCGCGCTGGGCGCCGCCGTGGTGCTGACGCGCCGGCGCGAACCCGGCGAATCCTGAACCGGCCGGTCTCCCATACGGCTCCTCCGCCCCGGTGTGACGAGGTCCGGGGCGGGGGAGCGCCATTTTCCGGCACAGATCCGAGGCGAAGGGGCGGCAGACACGTGCAGGGCTCGGAAGGACCCGGGCGCCGGGGCGCCTGGGGCGTGATCGCCGTGGTCCTCCTGGTCGGCGTGCACCTGGTGCGCGGCGGGGCGGGGGAGTGGCCCGCCGACGGGCCGCCGCAGCCCGCGGCGGCCGCCGCCGCGGCCGGCCGGGCCGCCGCAGCCGCCGGGGCCGCCGCAGATCCGCTGCCCGCCTCGCCGCCCGTACGCGTCAGGGTGCCGTCCGTCCGCATCGACGCGCCGGTGACCCGGGTGGGCCTGGACGCCGAGGGCTGGATCGAGGCCCCCGGCGCCCCGTACGACCGCGACCTCGCCGGCTGGTTCACCGGCGCCGTCACCCCCGGCGAGCGCGGCACCGCCGTCGTCGTCGGCCATGTCGACGTCCCCGCCGGCCGGGCCGTCTTCTACGACCTGGGCGCGCTCGCCCCCGGCAGGCGGGTGGAGATCGCCCGCACGGACGGCCGGACGGCGGTCTTCACGGTGTACGGGATCGAGGTCGTCCCCAAGGACGGCTTCCCGGCCGAGCGGGTCTACGGCACCACCGGCGCCCCCGAACTCCGCCTGATCACCTGCGGCGGCCGCTACGCGCCGGGCACCGGCTACGAGAGCAACGTCGTCGTCTCGGCCCGTCTGACCGCCACCCGCTGACCCCCGCCGCGCCGGCCCCCGTACTGACCACGGAAAACGCTGGTGAAAGGCGCCTCGAACCCCTGGTAGAGTTATCCATGTCGCCGCGGGGAACACCCCGCGCACACCACCGGTCCGGGTGGCGGAATGGCAGACGCGCTAGCTTGAGGTGCTAGTGCCCTTTATCGGGCGTGGGGGTTCAAGTCCCCCCTCGGACACCAGAAGAAGACCCCAGCTCCGCTGGGGTCTTCGTTCGTTTCAGGGCGCGTGTCTACCGTTTCCGCGCCATCACCAGCCGGCAGCGCGGGCTGCCGTCCTCCCGGACGCCCAGGGAGCCGACCGGCAGGGTCTCCACCGTGAAGCCGGCGGACTCCAGGCGGGCGCGGACGTCGGCCAGGCGGAAGGTGCGGTAGTACATGACGAAGGGCGGCCGCCACACGGCGTTACGGACCCGCATCACCGCGTCGAAGCCCCAGAGCGTCCAGTACGGGGCGGAGCCCACCCGCGGCGGGGCCGGGAGCGGGAAGGCGAAGGTGCCGCCGGGGCGCAGGGAGGCGTGGACGGCGGAGAAGAGGACGCGCTGCCCGGCGGGGAGGAAGTGGCCGAAGGCACCGAAGCCGACCGCCAGGTCGAAGACCGGCGCGAAGGGCAGGGCCAGGGCGTCGGCCCGGACCAGGGTGGCCCCGGGGTGGGCGGCGCGGGCCTCGTCGAGCATGCCGGCGCTGAAGTCGACGCCCGTGATCCGGCCCGCGCACACCGAGCGCAGCACCCCGAGCCCGGCACCCGTGCCACAGCACACGTCGAGACCCGAGTCGAAGGGGCCGAGCGGTTCCAGGGTCTCGGCGACCGCGCCGAGCAGCCGGTCGGAGGTGCGGAACGGCGTCGCGTCGAACTTCGCGGCCAGCAGGTCGTAGCCGTGCTCGACGGACGACAGCGCCTGGCGGGTCAGTTCGTACAGGCTGGGGCCCTCGGGGGAGAACATGCTCCGACCCTACGACCCCGGTCCGCACGACACGCCCTACAGCGGGCTGCCGACCTGCGGCGGGATGCTCCAGGCCGGCGCGATCCCGGTGAGCTGGCAGGTCAGCAGGTACAGCGGGATCGGCGGGGTGTAGGGGGAGTCGCCGTCGGGGTGGTGGATAAGCCGCGGCCGGCGGTCCGGGACCACGGCCCCGGGGGCGTAGCAGACGGGCAGCGGCCAGGTCAGGTCCAGGTCCGAGCCGCCCGGGACCAGCCACCACCACCAGTCGCCGTCGGCGTAGACGCAGCCCTTCGCGGGGAGCCGGGACAGGATGCGGAAGCCGTAGCGGGCGGGGACGCCGACCGCGTCGCAGCCGAGGCTGGCCGGCAGGTCGACGGGGACCGGCAGCCGGGTCCCGCCGAGGGGCGCGGGCACGGGGGAGAGGGCGGCGGACGTGCGGGGGGCGTTCTCGGGGCTCTTGCGGGCGCGCGGGATCAGCAGCGTCGCCAAGGTCCTCAGCACGGCTCGCCCATGCCGTGCGCCAGCTCCGCCCAGACGATCTGCGCCGTGCCGTGGCCGGTGCGGTCCGCTCCCCAGGACGCGCACAGCGCGTCGACCAGGATGAGGCCCCGGCCGCGTTCCTCCTCGCCGCAGTCGCGCATCCGCGGACCGGCGGGTCCCCCCTCGTCGCGCACGGCTATCCGGAGCCGGTCCTCGCCCTCACGGATCTCGCAGACGATCCGCGCGCTGGCGGTGTGCACGACGGCGTTGGTGACGAGTTCGGAGACGACCAGGGCGACGGTGTCGCGTATGTCGCCGTCGCAGCCCCAGAGGATCAGGCGCTCCTCGGCGAGCCGCCGGGCCCGGGACACGGACTCGGTCCGCGCGGGCAGTTCGAAGGCGAAGCGGCGGAAGGGGGCGTCGTGGGGGCGTGGGCGCTGGTTCATGACGCGAGGGCTCATGAGACCTGAGGAGTGCGCGTTACCAGAAGCCACGACCGGATCCTCACAAAGTGGGCAGGAGTGCCGTACACACCCCTCCTGGGCGATTCGCCCGGCGGCGTGCGTACTGGTTCACCGGAATACTGTGCTCCTGAGTCGGACACTTGGCAAGTGGCACTCTGAAAATTGCAGAGTGCCGTGTTCTCTCTGTCCGGGGTTCGTGGCACACTCCAGGAAACAGTGCGTCGGGGAGGTCTGAGAGTGAGCGAGCCGCGGTCCGCCCCCACGGTGGGACAGGTCGTACTCGGCAAGCGTCTGCAGGATCTGCGCGAGCGGTCCGGCCTCAAGCGGGAAGAGGCCGCCAAGATCCTCCGGGTGGCCCCGGCCACGATCCGGCGCATGGAGACGGCGGAGGTCGCGCTGAAGATCCCGTACGTACAGCTGCTGCTGAAGGCGTACGGCATCACGGACTCCGAGGCGGAGGGCTTCGTCGCCCTCGCGGAGGAGGCCAACCTCCCCGGCTGGTGGCAGCGGTTCCACGACGTGCTGCCCGGCTGGTTCTCCATGTACGTGAGCCTGGAGGGGGCCGCGAGCCTCATCCGGGCCTATGAACCCCAGTTCGTCCCCGGTCTGCTGCAGACCGAGGACTACGCCCGTGCCATTCTGCGCAGCGGGGCCGTCGGCGGGAGGAACGCCGAGGAATCCGAGGAGACCGAGCGCCACGTCGCCCTCCGCATGGAGCGCCAGTCCCTGCTCACCAGGGAGGATGCGCCCAAGTTCTGGGTGATCATGGACGAGACGGTCTTCCGCCGACCGGTCGGTGACGGGCCCGAAGTGATGCGCGACCAGCTCGACCGGCTGCTCCAGGCGTCGGAGCTGCCGAACGTCACCCTGCAGATCGCGGAGTTCGCGTCCGGACACCACCCCGGTACGTACGGACCGTTCGTCCTCTTCCGCTTCGCCATGCCCGAACTCCCGGACATGGTCTACAGCGAGTACCTGACCGGCGCCGTCTATCTCGACGCGCGCCCCGAGGTGGCTTCCCACCTCGAGGTCATGGACCGCATGGCGGCCCAGGCCGCGACTGCACAACGCACGAAGGAGATTCTCCGGAATCTCCGCAAGGAGCTGTGAATGGATCGCATATACAACGGCATGCCCGCCGCCGAGCTCGGTGCCGAGGGATGGCACAAGCCGTGGAGCGGCGGGAACGGGGGCAACTGCGTGGAGGCCATGAAGCTGGCCGACGGCAGGGTCGCCGTGCGACAGTCCGCAGACCCTGAGGGACCCGCGCTCATCTACACCCACGGAGAGATCGCCGCCTTCATCCAGGGGGCCAAATCCGGTCAGGCTGACTTCCTGCTCACCTGACCCCTTCCGTCCCACCCCGTGCATCGCGTAACTCTTGCTGTCAGCAGCACCGTTCGACCCGCCGAGGAGAGCCGATGACCCCCCAGGACCCCGTACCCCCGCAGAGCGGCATACGGATCGACACCAGCAAGCCGCACCCCGCGCGCATGTACGACTGGTTCCTGGGCGGCAAGGACAACTATCCCGTCGACGAGGAGATGGCCCGCCAGCTCCTCACCGTCGACGCCCGCGGCCGGGACATGGCCCGGGTCAACCGGGCCTTCATGCACCGCGCCATCCGCTGGCTCAGCGCCGCCGGCGTGCGCCAGTACCTGGACATCGGCACCGGCATCCCCACCGAGCCCAACCTGCACCAGATCGCGCAGGAGGCCGCGCCGGAGTCCCGGATCGTCTACTGCGACAACGACCCGATCGTGCTCGCGCACGCCGCCGCCCTGCTGCGCTCGACCCCGGAGGGGGCCACCGAGTACATCCAGGCCGACGCCCGCGACCCCGAGCTGATCCTCGAAAGGGCCGGAAAGGTCCTTGACTTCGACCAGCCCATCGCCCTGTCGATGCTCGCGCTGCTGCACTTCGTCGGCGACGAGGACGGGGCCTACGAGCTGGTCGCCAAGCTCGTCGACCAGCTGGCCCCCGGCAGCTATCTGGTCCTCTCGCACGTCACCGGCGACTTCAACCCCGAGGGCGCGGCGCAGGCCGCCGCCCTGTACAAGGCGCGCGGAATGACCCTGCGCCCGCGCTCCCGCGACGAGCTCGCCGCCTTCTTCGCGGACCTCGACCTCGTCGAGCCGGGCGTCTCCCTCACCGCCGAGTGGCACCCCGAGCTGGGCGAGCCGGTCCCGGTGCCGGGCGACGAGCCCATCCCGGGCTGGGCGGCGGTCGGCCGCAAGCGCTGACCTGTGGTCCTGTACGGGAGAGGGGCCCCGCCGTTCCGAACGGCGGGGCCCCTCCCGCGTATCCGCTGCTACGGGTGTTCCAGCGTCACCAGGAAGCGCTGCGCCCGGCCCACGTTCCCGGCCGCGTCGACCGTGCGGTACTCCACCGTGTGCGTGCCGTAGTCCGGCATCGCATCGTCCCACGGCACCACGCGCGGGCGGCCCAGCTTCCCGTACACCAGGTCGTCGATCACCGTCCCCGACGGCGAGAAGCGGAACGGGGCGGAGGCGTCCGTCGGCCAGCCGTAGTACGTGTACCAGCCGTCGCCGTCCACCCGGAACTGGCTCACCACCGCGCCCGCCCGGTCGTCCCGCGCCGTCAGCCGCATCGTGAACGCGGCGTCGTACACGTACTCGACCGGCCGCCCCGGCCGGCGCACCGTGCGCAGCGGTTCCGACAGCTCGTACGCGACGGAGGCCGGCGTCGCGTCCACGCTCCAGCGCAGCGCGTGCCGCGTCCCGGGGATCCGGGCGGTCAGCGCGTGCGCACCGGGCGCCAGGCGCAGCGCGCCCAGGTCGAGATCGCGGTCGTTGCCCGGGTTCGGCACCGTCCGGCCGTCGAGGGTCCAGGTCACGCCCGGGGTGCGGCGCAGTGGGTGGGTGGTGTCGGCGTACACCACGGACCGTGCGCCGACCGGGGCCGCGGTCGGCGTGTGCCCGGTGAACGCCGCCGGCGCGTCCGCGCTCCTGGACGTACGCAGCGCCGGGTCCACGGACCAGCGCACGGTCCGGGTCAGCGCGGCCGAGCCGCGTACCGCCGGGTCGCGCACGAACGGAGTGGGGTCGGTGACCGTCGCCGTCAGCGCGTACGTACGCCCGGGGGAGAGGCCGCCCACGGACCGCAGGTCGAGCGTGCGGGCGCCGCCGGTGCGCAGCGGCCGTCCGTCGAGCCGCCATTCCACGGCGAGTTCGCCGCCCGTCGGGTGCAGGGTGTCCACCCACACCGTGCGGTCGGCGCCGATCGGGCCGCTGTCCGGGGTGTGGTCCTGCACCAGGTCGACCTTCCCGGAGACGGCCTTCACCATCACCTCGCGCTCCACCTGGTCGAAGGCGTAGCCGAGGGTCTTCATCATCGAGTGCCGGCTCGGCCGCCAGACGCCCCGGGTGCTGTACATGCCGCCCTCGTACCGCCCGACGACCCCGCCGGACTCGCTCTCCTCACCGAGCCAGCGCCACCACTTGGCCTGTTCCGCACGCATCTGATCTTCGGTCAGGAGCGAGTGGTGGACCGAGCCGGGCTCGGCGCCCTCGTACGTGCCGCCGGGCACTCCGCGCGCGTAGTAGTCGTACTCGTCCTGCAGCCCGCCGAGCGAATGGCCTATCTCGTGCGGGGTGATGAGCGCCGACAGGGCGTTGCCGCCGGACGCGGTGGCGTAACTCCCGCCCGCGCCGCCGTAGGTGGAGCTGTGCGCCAGGGCCACGATCTGCCGGTTCGCCGCCCGGGTGCCCGGCACCAGGTCCGCGAACCCGGCCGCCTTGGCGCCGTTCACGGTGAGCAGCCGCTGCACGCTCCCCGGGTTGCAGCCGCCCCAGAAGCCCATGTCGAGCGCGGTGGCCCGGGCCGGCGCGTCGAGCGAGGGATCGCAGTCCACGCCCGACTCCTCCGACGGGACCTCCACCGCCCACACGTTGATGTACGAGCGGTACGAGGCGAACGGCTCGATGCTCCACAGCATGCTGAGATGTCGCTCCAGGTCCGCCCGGAACACCGGCATCTCGTCCGCCGTGTAGCCGTCGCCCATCACCACCAGGTTGAAGCGGCGGGCGGCCGGCCCGGTGGTCTGCACGGGGACGACGGTCGCCCCGCCGCTCTCGGCGGCGGCCGGCCCTCCGTCGGCCACGGTCCCGGTGGCCACGAGGCCGGCCGCGAGCAGACAGCCCACGAGGAGCCGGGCCACGAGGTGCCGGGCCACGAGGTGCCGGGCCACGAGGTGCCGGGCCGCTCCTCGTCGTACACCCCTTCGTCGCGGTGCAGTCGGTGAAGTCATGGGGCGCGAGCCTAGGCCGAGCGCCCCGAGCCGTAAAGATGTTCGTCAGTCGTCCATGTCAGCGACGCAGATAGGCAAGCCCCGCGTGCTCGGCCGTGTAGCCGTCGACGAGCCGGCGGGCCACCGCCACCGAGTCGACCAGCGGATGCAGCGCGAAGGCCTTCACCGCGGTCGCCCGCGAGCCGCTCTCCGCCGCCGCGAGCACCTCCCGCTCCACCGCCTTCACCGCCGTCACCAGACCCACCGCGTGATACGGCAGCGGATCCACCGACACCGGATGCGCGCCGGCCGCGTCCACGAAGCACGGCACCTCGATCACCGCGTCCGCGTCGAGCACCGAAAGGGTCTGCCGGTTGCGGACGTTGAGGATCAGCGTGGCCCGCTCGTTGCGTGCGATCGCCCGCATCAGGGCGAGCGCCACCTTCTCGTAGCCGCCCGACTCCAAATCCGCCTCGTCCCGCTCGCCGACCCCGGCCGCCTCCCGGTTGTGCGCCATGTAGGTCGCCTCGCGGTCCGCGAGCACCCGGTGCCAGGTGCCGAGCGGCGGGGTGTCCGGCTTGCCCATCTCCTCGTAGAAACCGGCCTGCTGGTCGAGGAGATAGGCGCCCCGGGTCTTCTCCGCCTCGCGGTAGGCGCGGACCGCCTCGCGGTTGAAGTAGTAGTAGTGCAGATACTCGTTGGGGATCGCGCCGAGCGAACGCAGCCACTCCGTGCCGAAGAGCCGGCCCTCCTCGAAGGAGCCGAGCAGCGCGTCGTCCTCGAAGAGCCGCGGCAGTATGTCATGTCCGCCGACCTTCAACCCCCGTAGCCAGCCCAGGTGGTTGAGGCCCACGTAGTCGATCCACGCCTCGTCCGGGTGCGCGTCGAGCACCCTCGCCACCCTGCGGCCGAGCCCCACCGGCGAGTCGCAGATACCGATCACCCGGTCGCCGAGGATCCGCGACATCGCCTCGGTCACCATGCCCGCCGGGTTGGTGAAGTTGATGACCCAGGCGTCCGGGGCGAGTTCGGCGACCCGGCGAGCGATGTGCGTCACCACGGGCAGGGTGCGCAGCCCGTACGCGATGCCGCCCGCGCCCACCGTCTCCTGCCCGAGCACCCCCTCGGCCAGCGCGATCCGCTCGTCCGCGGCCCGCCCCGCGAGCCCGCCCACCCGGATCGCGGAGAACACGAAGTCCGCGCCGCGCAGTGCCTCGTCGAGATCGGTCGTCGCGCTCACCACCGGCGCGTCCGGCACCCCCTCGCCCTGCTCGCCCAGGACCCGCCCGATCGCCGAGAGCCGCCCGGCGTCCAGGTCGTACAGGGTGACGTGGGAGACCCGCCCCTCGGCGTGGTCACCAAGCAGGGCGCCGTACACGAGCGGCACCCGGAACCCGCCGCCTCCGAGAATCGTCAGCTTCATGGTCGTACGGTATCGGGATGCACGTCCTCGGCAGCCGGATCCTGCTCCGCCCGACGGACCCCGAGCGGTCCCGGCGCTTCTACGGCGAGACCCTCGGGCTGCCCGTCTACCGCGAGTTCGGCACCGGCCCCGACCGCGGCACCGTCTACTTCCTCGGCGGCGGCTTCCTGGAACTCTCCGGCCGCGCGTCCGCCCCGCCGCCGGAGCCCGCACCGCGGCTGTGGCTCCAGGTCGCCGACGTGCGCGCGGCCCGCGAGGAACTGCGCGGCAAGGAGGACGTACGGGTGCTGCGCGAGCCCGTGACCGAGCCGTGGGGCCTGATCGAGATGTGGCTGGCCGACCCGGACGGCCTGCGCATCGCGGTCGTGGAGGTACCGGAGCGGCACCCGCTGCGCTACCGCCCGTAGGACGCGAAGAGCGTTGGTCGGGTTTCACGCGACAATGAGCGCATGTCCCGACGCAAGACCCGCCCCGCTCGCCCCGCCCGCTCCGGCGCCACCGCCGTGACCGCCGAGTCGCCCTGCCCGTGCGGCCTGCCCGCCCCGTACGGCGCCTGCTGCGCGCGATTCCACACCGGCCCGGCCACCGCCCCCACCGCGGAGCTGCTGATGCGCTCCCGGTACAGCGCCTTCGTCGTCCGCGACGAGCCCTATCTGCTGCGCACCTGGGCCCCGGCCACCCGCCCCGCCGACGTCGACTTCGACCCGGCGATGCGCTGGACCGGCCTGACGATCGAGGCCACGACCGACGGCACCGCCTTCCACCAGCAGGGCACCGTCACCTTCCGGGCCCGCTTCACGCACGGCGGCACCCCGGGGGAGCTCCACGAGCGCAGCCGCTTCGCGCGGCACGACGGCGCGTGGGTGTACGTGGACGGGGACTTCCTGGACTGAGTGAGGGAGGGCCGGATGGGCGCGGTGCGACCCCCGGCACCCGCCCGCCCTACCCCTGCCTCACACCCGCTCCCACCGGCTCCCGGTCCCCCCTCGGCAGCCCCTGCGCCAGGTCCTCCGCGATGAGCTTCTTCGCGATGGCGTCCGTGGCCGCCCGCAGCTCCGGGCCGCTCGGGCGGCCGCGTTCCTGTTCGACGCGGGCGCTGAGCCAGTCGCCCCAGGCCTTGGTGATGACGTCGGCCTCGCGCTTGCCGGCCTCGGTGTGGGTGAGCAGGTTGCCGTGCCGGGTGAGGAAGCCCTCGTCGACCATGCGGTCGAAGACCGGGAGCAGGACCTCGGGCGGGACGCGGCGGCCGGCCGAGATGAGGCCGAGGCTGGCGTGACCGACGATCCGGGTGAAGAGTTCGACCTGCATGACGGCCCATGCGCCGGCCGTGTCGAGGCGGGTGTCGGAGTCGGCGACGATGCGTTTGGCCGTGTCGTAGTCGGTCTTGCGGATGATCCGGCCGACCGAGAGTTCGAGCAGTCTGGCCGAATCTCCGCTGGTGGTCGGTGAGGCGAAGCCCTCGCCCATGTCGGGGGCGTTGGCGCGGGCGGTGTCGCGGAGGGCGACCTGTTTGAGGAAGAGCGCGACGACGAATCCGACGCCCGCCACCGGCACCGTCCACAGGAAGACGGTCTGCAGGGTGTCGGCGTAGGCCTGGACGATCGGTTCGGCGATCCCGCCGGGCAGCGCGTGGAGCCCGGACGGGCTTTGCGAGGCGCGGACGACGACCGCCGGGTCGAGCCCGGCGGCGGACGCGAGCGCAGAGGCCTGAGCGACCCCCTCGGTCAGATTGGGCTTGAGGGCGTTGGTGTAGATCGTGCCGAAGACGGCGGTGCCGAAGGAGCTGCCGAGCGTACGGAAGAAGGTGACGCCCGAGGTGGCGGTGCCCAGGTCCGCGTAGTCCACGGTGTTCTGCACCGCGATGGTGAGCACCTGCATGCACAGGCCGATGCCGACACCGAGCACGAACATGTAGAGCGAGGCCAGCCAGGCGCTGGTGTCCGGGTCCATCAGGGACAGCAGGAAGAGGCCGACGCCCATCACCAGACAGCCGACGATGGGGAAGACCCGGTACCGGCCGGTCTTGCTGACCACGTTGCCGCTGAAGATCGAGGCGATGAGCAGACCGATGACCATTGGCAGGGTCCGGATGCCGGAGATCGTCGCCGAGTCCCCGTCCACGTACTGCAGATAGGTCGGCAGGAAGGTCATCGCGCCGAGCATGGCGAAGCCGACCACGAAGCTGAGCACCGAGCACACGGTGAAGACCGGATTGCGGAACAGGCGCATGGGCAGCATGGGTTCGGCCGCCCGGGTCTCCGCCCAGCAGAACAGCGCGAGGGCGATCAGCCCGCCCGCGAAGAGGCCGATGATGACGCCCGAGCCCCAGGCGTACTCGTTGCCGCCCCAACTGGTCGCCAGGATCAGGGCGCTGGACCCGACCGCGACGAGCGCGATGCCCAGATAGTCGATGACCGGCCGGCTGGCGGAGCGTACGGAGGGGATGGAACGGGCGGCGGCGATCACGACCAGGATCGCGATCGGCACGTTGACGTAGAAGGCCCAGCGCCAGGTGAGGTGGTCGGTGAACAGACCGCCGAGCAGCGGCCCGATCACGGTGGAGACGCCGAACACGGCGCCGATCGCGCCCTGGTACTTGCCGCGTTCGCGCAGCGGGATGACGTCGGCGATCAGCGCCATCGAGGTGACCATGAGACCGCCGGCGCCGATGCCCTGGAGGCCGCGCCACACGATGAGCAGCGTCATGTTGGTGGCGAGGCCGCTCAGGAACGAGCCGGTGATGAAGACGATCGCCGAGATCTGGAAGATCACCTTGCGGCCGAAGAGGTCGCCGAACTTGCCGACGAGGACGGTCGCGACGGTCTCCGCCAGGAGGTACGAGGTGACCACCCAGGACATGTGGGCGGCGCCGCCGAGGTCCGACACGATCGTCGGCAGCGCGGTGCCGACGATCGTCTGGTCGAGCGCGGCGAGAAGCACGCCGAGCATGATCGTGCCGAAGACGACGTTGCGACGGCGGCTGTCGAGCACCGGTGGCTCGGCGGCGGGGGGCGCGGGCGCTGCTTCGCTGGTGGTGGTCACTCTCGCAGGGTCACACCGACGGCGGCGTCCCGCATGTGGAGGACACCCGAACCGGTACGAGCCGAACCCCGACGGCCCCGGGCGGGCGGGCGGCCCGTCAGTAACCCGGGCGCACCGGCAGCTTGGGGTGGTGCTTGGCCAGGATCTTGTTGGCCCGGGCGAGCGCGGCGAGCGCGTGCTCCCGGTCGGCCCGGTCCTCCGCGCACAGCGGCCCGCGGAAGCGGTACACCTCGCGCGCCGCGCAGTCGGCGTCGACCTCGGCCTGCAGCACGTGCAGCGGCAGGCAGGAACCGATCAGCGCGGCGACGCGGTCGGGGATCGGCACGGGGACGAGGGTCGAGGGCGAGGCGATCACGGTCGGTCCTTGTGGGGGTCGCGGGCGGGGCGGCGAGAGGGGGTTTCCCTCTTCCGTACGTACTTCCATACGTACCGGATGCCGGTGCCGGTTCGCCGACGGCCCTGTCACCACCGGGCAACACCCGGGGCGCCGCTTCGGCGGGGCGTGCGGGCGGGCGCGCCGGGGGTCCGGACGTTCCCGCAGGTGCGGCAGGGTGCACCCGTGCCGTCGCGCGTCAGTCCATCGAACGGAGTGGCGAGAAAAGAGCGTTGCGCGCAAACCTGATGTGGGGCATCTCACGTCCGCTCGGCGCCGTAACGATCTCTGTGTGGTAAAGGAGTCCGAGCCCTCGCCGCTACGAGAGGATCTCGCCGAGGTCGTACGAGACCGGCTCCTCCAGCTGTCCGTAACCGCAGGACTCCGGCGTCCGGTCCGGGCGCCAGCGCTTGAACTGGGCCGTGTGCCGGAAGCGGTCGCCCTCCATGTGGTCGTACCCGACCTCGCAGACCCGCTCCGGCCGGAGCGCCACCCAGGACAGGTCCTTCTTGCCCGACCAGCGGCTCGGCGCGCCCGGCAGGCGGGAGGACTCGTGCGCCGACTCGTCCGTCCAGGCCGCCCACGGATGCCCGTCCGGCGGGTCCATGACCAGCGGCGCCAGCTCCTCGACCAGTTCGGCACGGCGCTGCGCGGTGAACGCCGCGCACACCCCGACGTGCTGGAGCGCGCCACCGTCGTCGTACAGACCCAGCAGCAGCGAGCCGATCACCGGCCCGCTCTTGTGGAAGCGGTAGCCGGCCACGACCACATCGGCCGTGCGCTCGTGCTTGATCTTGTACATCAGACGCGCGTCCGGCCGGTAGGGCAGGTCGAGCGGCTTGGCGATCACCCCGTCGAGTCCCGCGCCCTCGTACTGCTCGAACCAGCGCGCCGCCACCTCCTGATCCGTCGTCGCCGGCGCGAGATGCACCGGGGGAGCGACCCCGTCGAGCACCCGCTCCAGGGTGGCGCGCCGCTCGGCGAGCGGGGTGTCGAGGAAGGCCTCGTCGTCCAGGGCGAGCAGGTCGAAGACGACGAACCGGGCCGGCGTGGTCTCCGCCAGCATCCGCACCCGCGTGTCGGCCGGATGGATCCGCTCGGTGAGCCGGTCGAAGTCGAGCCGCCCGTCGTGCTCGATGACGATCTCCCCGTCCACCACACAGCGCTCCGGAAGCCGGGCGGGCAGCGCCTCGACGAGCTCGGGGAAGTAGCGGGCCAGCGGCTTGCCGGTGCGGCTGCCGATGAAGACCTCCGGCCCGTCGCGGTGCACCAGGGCGCGGAAGCCGTCCCACTTGGCCTCGTACTGCATCCCCGGCGGGATCTTCTTGACGGCCTTCGCCAGCATCGGTTTCACGGGCGGCATCACCGGCAGGTCCATGCCCGCGATTCTAGGGAGGGTTCATATGATTCGTCCCGATATGCGCGCCATGTGCGCCCGCCCTAGGCTGACCGGCATGGCAGGCAAGGCGGCAGCGGTGGAGCTCGAGGTCGGCGACCGGACCGTGAAGGTGTCCAACCCCGACAAGGTGTACTTCCCCGAGCCCGGCTACACCAAGATGGACATGGTCCGCTACTACCTGGCCGTCGGCGAGGGCATCACCCGCGCCCTGCGGGACCGGCCCACCACCCTGGAGCGCTACCCCGACGGCGTGACCGGCGAGTCCTTCTTCCAGAAGCGCGCCCCCAAGTACCTGCCCGACTGGATCCCCACCGCCCACATCACCTTCCCCAGCGGCCGGTCCGCCGACGAGATGTGCCCCACCGAGCCGGCCGCCGTGCTGTGGGCGGCGAACCTGGGCGCGGTCACCTTCCACCCCTGGCCGGTACGCCGGGAGGACACCGACCACCCCGACGAACTGCGCCTCGACCTCGACCCGCAGCCCGGCACCGACTACGCCGACGCCGTCCGCGCCGCCCACGAACTGCGCGCGGTCCTCGACGAGCACGGGCTGCGCGGCTGGCCCAAGACCTCCGGCGGGCGCGGCCTGCACGTCTTCGTGCCGATCCTGCCCAAGTGGACCTTCACCCAGGTCCGGCGGGCCGCCATCGCCTGCGGCCGGGAACTGGAACGGCGCATGCCGGACCGGGTCACCATCAAGTGGTGGAAGGAGGAGCGCGGCGAGCGGATCTTCCTCGACTACAACCAGACCGCCCGCGACCGCACCATCGCCTCCGCCTACTCCGTCCGCCCCCGCCCGCACGCCCCCGTCTCCGCGCCGCTGAGCTGGGACGAGATCGACGACGCCGTCCCGCGCGACTTCGACATCCGCACCATGCCCGAGCGCTACGCCCGGCTCGGCGACGTGCACGCCGACATGGACGCCGAACGCTTCGGCCTGGACTCGCTGCTCGACCTCGCCCGCCGCGACGAGGCCGACCACGGCCTCGGTGACCTGCCCTATCCGCCGGAGTACCCGAAGATGCCGGGCGAGCCCAAGCGCGTCCAGCCGAGCCGGGCGAAGAAGAAGGAGGAGTAGGTCCCTTGGCCGCGGTGCCCGCGCCCGCCTACGATGCCGAAGATCACCGCCGCACCGTGGGGGAGCGGGGGGAGCGCACCTGGGGGGAAAGCGCGTGGACCAGTACAACGTGCCCGTGGGACCGGCCACCGTGCGCGGGCCGCGCTACCGGTTCCGCGACCCCAAGGGGCCGGCGCTCGTCGTCCAGTGCCTGATCGCCACGTGGGCCCTGGCCGACATCGCCGTGATCGTGACCGGTAAGGACTCCCCCTTCGGCGAGGACGCGGACGCCCTGCTCGGCGGGCTCCAGATCGCCTGCTGGGGCGCGTTCCTGTTCTGGTTCCACCGCTGCCGGTGCAACGCCGAGGTGCTGGCGCCCGGCACCCACAAGTACGCGCCGGCCTTCGCCCTCGGCTCGTGGATCATCCCGCTGGCCATGTGGTGGCTGCCGCGCCGGATCATGCTCGACATCCGGCGGGCCGGTGGCCGGCCGCTCGACGTGTGGTTGATCAACGCCTGGTGGTTCGTGTGGCTGTGCGACGGCCCGGTCTCGGTCGCCGTCCACCTGCTGATCCTGCACCAGACCGACTACGAGAATCCCGTGGACAAGGCCGTCGCCGTGCTGGACGCGATCCTGGCGATCGCAGTCATCCGCCGCGTCACCGCAGGTCAGCCGGCCGGCCCCCTGCCCTACTTCAACATGACCTGAGGTACCGCCGCCACGACCTGAGGTACCGCCGCCGTGCGCGGGAGGTGTGGCCGAAACGCTCCGGTCGGTGTGCGGCGCGCCGCGTTGATCGGACGTTGATGGCGCGTTTAGAACCCCGGGCCACAGTGTTACGCATGCAGACCGACACATTGACCCTCGCCCCGCAGACCCTCGTGGCCGACGACCTCTCGTGGCAGGAGGACGCCCTGTGCGCCCAGGCCGGGCCGGAGTTCTTCTTCCCGGCGCCGGGCTCCTCGACCCGCGAGGCGAAGCTGCTGTGCGGGGCCTGCGAGGGCCGCCTCGCCTGCCTGGAGTACGCGCTGACGCACGACGAGCGGTTCGGCGTGTGGGGCGGCCTCTCGGAGAAGGAGCGGATCCGGCTCAAGCGGCGCCAGGGCTGAGCCCGCGGAGGACCGAAGTCGCGCCGCGGGCTCGGGTCGGGCGGGCTGGGCTCAGCCGGCCGCGCGGGCCGCCATCCGCGCCTTGCGCGCCGCGAGCCGCTCGTCGAACTTGCGGGCCTCGCTGTCCAGGCCGTTCATGTACAGGCCCAGCTCCTCCTGGGCGCGCAGACCGTCCGGGCCGAGCCCGTCGATGTCGAGCACCTTGAGGAAGCGGAGCACGGGCTGCAGCACGTCGTCGTGGTGGATGCGCAGGTTGTAGATGCCGCCGATGGCCATCTGGGCCGCCGCGCGCTCGAAGCCGGGCATTCCGTGGCCGGGCATGCGGAAGCCGACGACCACGTCCCGTACCGCCTGCATGGTCAGGTCGGGGGCGATCTCGAAGGCCGCGCCCAGCAGGTTGCGGTAGAAGATCATGTGCAGGTTCTCGTCCAGCGCGATGCGGGCGAGCATCCGTTCGCAGACCGGGTCGCCGGAGTGGTGGCCGGCGTTGCGGTGCGAGATGCGCGTGGCGAGCTCCTGGAAGGAGACGTACGCGATCGAGTGCAGCATCGAGTGCCGGTTGTCGGACTCGAAACCCTCGCTCATGTGCGCCATGCGGAAACGTTCAAGCTCGTCCGGGTCGACGGCCCGCGAGGCCAGCAGGTAATCGCGCATCACGATGCTGTGCCGGCCCTCCTCCGCGGTCCAGCGGTGCACCCAGGTGCCCCAGGCGCCGTCGCGGCCGAAGAGGGTGGCGATCTCGTGGTGGTAGCTCGGCAGGTTGTCCTCGGTGAGCAGGTTCACCACCAGCGCGATCCGGCCGACGTCGGTGAGCTTCGACTGCGAGCGGTCCCAGGCCTCGCCGTCCTCGAAGAAGCCCGGGAAGTTCCGGCCGTCCGACCACGGGACGTACTCGTGCGGCATCCAGTCCTTGTAGACCTTGAGGTGCCGGTTGATCTCCTTCTCCACGGCCTCCTCGAGGGCGTACAGGAGCCGCGCGTCGGTCCACCCTGAAGAAGTGCCGAGGTGGGGAGAGGTGAGCGTCACGGGGAACTCCTGGGGACGGAGAAGGGCATACGGAACTACCTACGGCTTCGTAGGTTACGAGACCGTAGGTTAAGGCCCCGTAAGGTGTGGGCCAAGCCCGTCTCGGCGATGTCCGGTTACGTTCCGTTATGCGCCCAGGTCCCGTACCGCGGAAGGGACCCAGGTCACGCGTTTGTTCGCCGGGTCCCCCGTGGTCGGGCGGCTACTCAGAGCAGACGGTCGGCCGTCGTCGGTCGCAGCGTGCCGTCGAGCGTCACCCAGCGGGTGATCCCCAGCGACTCCAGGAACGGCAGGTCGTGACTCACCACGACCAGCGCCCCCTCGTACGCCTCGAGGGCGGACGTCAGGCTCCGGACCGACGCCAGATCCAGGTTGTTCGTCGGCTCGTCGAGCAACAGCAGCCGCGGAGCGGGCTCGGCCAGCATCAGCGCCGCCAGGGTCGCGCGGAACCGCTCGCCGCCCGACAGCGTCCCCGCCGGCCGGTCCGCCCGGGCGCCCCGGAACAGGAACCGGGCGAGCCGGGCCCGGATCTCGTTGGGCGTGGCCCGCGGCGCGAAGCGCGCCACGTTCTGCACCACGCTCAGCCCGTCGTCCAGGACGTCGAGCCGCTGCGGCAGGAAGCGCAGCGGGACGTGCACCTCGACCTCGCCCGAGACCGGGGCGAGTTCGCCCGCGAGCGTCCGCAGCAGGGTCGTCTTCCCGGCCCCGTTCCGCCCGAGCAGTGCCATCCGCTCCGGGCCCCGCAGCTCGAACCCGCCCTCGACCCGCGCCCCGTACGGCAGTTCCAGATCGCGCAGCATCAGCACGTCCTGCCCCGGATGCACGGTGGTACGGGGCAGCTCGACGCGGATCTCGTCGTCGTCCCGCACCAGCTCCACCGCCGCGTCGAGCCGCGAACGCGCCGCGTCGAGGCGCTCGGCGTGCAGCGCCCGGTGCTTACCCGCCGACACCTCGGCCTGGCTCCTGCGGGTGTTCGCGACGACCTTCGGCACCACCTTGTTCTCGAAGCTCTTCTGCGCGTAGCGCCTGCGCCGGGCCAACTTGGCGTGTGCGTCCCACAGTTCGCGCTTCTGGCGCTGGACGTCGGCCTCCGCGACCCGCACCATCCGCTCCGCCGCCTCCTGTTCGGCGGCCAGCGCGGCCTGGTAGTCCGACCACGCGCCGCCGTACCAGGTGACCTCGCCGTCGCGCAGATCGGCGATCTGGTCCACCCTTTCGAGGAGTTCGCGGTCGTGGCTCACCACGACGAGGACACCCGTCCAGGCGTCCACCGCCGCGTAGAGCCGGCGCCGCGCGGACAGGTCCAGATTGTTGGTCGGCTCGTCGAGCAGTAGCACCTCGGGCCGGGCGAGCAGCAGCGCGGCGAGCCGCAGCAGCACCGACTCGCCGCCGGACAGCTCCCCGATCGTGCGGTCCAGGCCGATGTGGCCCAGCCCGAGCTGATCGAGCACCGCCCGGGCGCGTTCCTCCACGTCCCAGTCGTCGCCGACGGCCGCGAAGTGCTCCTCGGCCGTGTCGCCCGACTCGATCGCGTGCAGGGCCGCGCGCGCCGTATCGATGCCGAGCGCCCGGTCGACCGGCAGCGCGGTGTCGAGAACCAGGTTCTGCGGCAGATAACCGATCTCACCGGCCGTGCGGATGGTGCCCGAGGACGGGGTCAGCTCCCCGGCGAGCAGCTTGATCAGTGTCGACTTCCCCGCGCCGTTGAGCCCGACCAGACCGGTCCGGCCGGGGCCGACCGCCAGCCGGAAGTCGTCGAGGACCCGAGTGCCGTCGGGCCAGGAGAAGGACAGGGACGAACAGGTGATGAAGACGGGGCGAGTTGCCAAGAGGGCCTCCCGGATGCGAAGCGTGGAAAGAGGGCATCGCGTGAGACACCGGGGCGCGGCGGGATCCGGACGAGGAATCCGGACCCGGATGGGGCTGGGCCGGAAGGGACCGGAGCGGCAGGAACGCTCGTACGCCGAGGTCGGACGACGGCACACGCGGCGGCAACGGGGCGGCACGCGCGGCACGGTGTCTCAGGACCTCAGACGTTCAACGGCCTGCTCCGATCTGGCGACGACGGCAACGCGGACGACGCTACGGGCGAGGGCCGCGGGACGGCAACCGAATTACCGGCAGGATCCGGAAGGCCCGCCCTAGGAGTGCTCCTCCAGGAGCTGCGCCAGGTCCTGGTCCCAGTCCACGTACCGGTTCTCGTGGCCGCTCGGCACCAGATGCTGCGAGCGCTTCAGGAAGCTGCGCAGCTCGGAGGTGCGGATGTGCACCATCGCCACGCCCTCGGGCGCGTGGAACTCGACCACCGTGCGGTCGTAGCCGTACGGCCGCAGCCGCACGTCCCCGACCCCGGCCGGCCCGTCCACGCCCTGGACGAGCAGCTCGCGCGCGAAGGCCCAGGACACCTCGACCCCCTCCAGGGTCGCGGGCGGCGGGAAGGCCATGCTCACGGCGTACGGGTCCGCGCGGTCGTAGCGCAGCGTGGCGGCGACCGACTCCGTACGGGGCGCGGACGCGACCAGACGGGCCTGCACGGCCTGCTCGATGACCTTGGACATGGGCCAGCCTCCTGTCGCGGGTGACATGCACTCCGCTGCCTCTGCCTGACACAAGGAGAGACGATCCGCGAGACCGGATCGTGCACCGGAGGGGTACGTGAGCTGTGTCACCGCCCGGGGCGCGGGCGCCGGCAGCGCCTGCTCGGTGACCCTCAGTGACTCTCGGCGCCGCTCAGCGTTCCTCGGCCCGGTCGAAGTCGCCGCCCGCGCAGGGACCCGAGTGATCGCAGTACGGCTGGTTCCGGGAGGCGCCGCAGCCGCACAGCACCGCCCTGACCTCGTGCCGCTCTCCGGACCCGGTGCGCACGCGCAGGTCGCCGCGCATCAGCAGGCGCCCGTCCGGCATCCGGCGGACCGTGGTCGGGGTGTCCGGCGGCTCGGCCGTGTCGTCGGCCAGGTGGTAGCGCAGGGCGCCCGAGGGACAGCGGCGGACCACCTCGGCGACCTCCTCCGGGGCCGCCCCGCCGGGCTGTACCCAGGGCCGCTTCTGCAGATCGAAGACAGGGGGGAGGCCGCGGACGCACTCGGCCGCGTGCAGACAGCGGCGTGGCTCGAAGGTGACGGTGATGCCCTCGCCTTCGTACTCCTTGAGCTTCGGCGCCTCGTCCGGGACGGGGTCGTTCACGCGGTCCGTCATGCGCACCAGCCTAGGAAGGCGGCGGCCGGTACGCACTCCGGCACTCTGGACGGGATCTTCACGGTGGGCTAGCTTCCGGCGCCATGACGTCCATGGGGAAGACGAGACGAGTGATGGCGGCGGGACTGGCCGGGGCGGCGCTCGCCATGGCCCTGACGGTGCCGGCCGGGGCGGCGGCGAGGGAGGACGGACACGCGACGGACGGGTGGCGCGGCTGGCGGCTCACCGCGACCGGCACCGACGCCCGCTTCCGCGGCCTGGCCGCGGTCAGCCGCTCGGTGGCCTGGGCAGCCGGCTCCAAGGGCACGGTCCTGCGCACCACCGACGGCGGCGCGAGCTGGCGGAACGTCTCTCCGCCGGAGGCCGCCGGCCTTGAGTTCCGCGACGTCGAGGCCTTCGACGCACGGCGGGCCGTGGTCCTCGCGATCGGCGAGGGCGAGGCGTCCCGGGTCTTCCGCACCGAGGACGGCGGGGCGACCTGGACGGAGTCCTTCCGCAACACCGACCCGCGCGCCTTCTACGACTGCATGACCTTCTTCGACCGGCGGCACGGGCTCGCGATGAGCGACCCGGTCGACGGCAGGTACCGCATCCTGTCCACCCGCGACGGCGGCCGCTCCTGGGAGGTCCTGCCCGACGCCGGCATGCCGGCGGCGCTGCCCGGCGAGGCCGGTTTCGCGGCGAGCGGCCAGTGCCTGGTGTCCGCCGGGCCTCGGGACGTGTGGCTGGCGACCGGCGGCGGCGCGACCGGTCGGGTGCTGCACTCGGCGGACCGCGGTCTGACCTGGACGGCCACCGAGACCACCGTCCCGGCGGGCGAGGGCGCCAAGGGCGTGTTCGGGCTCGCCTTCCGCGACCGGCGGCACGGCATCGCGGTCGGCGGCGACTACCGCAAGGACCAGCCCTCTCCGCAGGCCGCCGCCGTCACGGGCGACGCGGGCCGCAGCTGGACCGCCTCCGCCACCCCGCCGCCCGCCTACCGCTCGGGCGTCGCCTGGCTCCCGCACACGAAGTCCGCCGCCCTCGCCGTCGGCCCCACCGGCACCGACCTCACCACCGACGGCGGCCGCACCTGGCGCACGGTCGACCCCGGCTCGTACGACACGGTCGACTGCACCGCCGACGGCGCCTGCTGGGCCGCCGGCGAGAAGGGCCGCATCGCCCGGGCGGAACGCCGCTAGGGCGTGTGTCGAAAGTCCCGTCTGCCGGGAGGCGCCCTGCACGCACGCTCGCCGCGTTGTCAGTCGTCGGCGCAGCACGCTGCGCTCTCTC